>JBJLCZ010000003.1:0-73627 GCA_045567335.1 Candidatus Pelagibacteraceae bacterium | reverse complement strand
TAACTCAGTAAAAATTATCTCACTGCTCTTCTTTATTTTATCAGCCTTTTATTTATATACCGCATATCAAATTCAAGTTTTTTCCTTCGATGAAGATGCACCTTTTAATGCCAAAACTTTTCCAATTTATTTAGGGTATACCGGAATGTTTTTTGCTGGATTAAAGATAGCTTTACCAGATCGTAAACCTATTAAAGTAAATCCTACACATTTAGAATTTAAAAAGACTATTTTATTAGTAATTACTATGATTATTTATGGAGCCACTATACTTAAAGTTGGTTTCTTTTTATCAACCTCTTTATTTTTAGTGGCTTCTTATTATTTTTTAGGGGAGAGAAGATGGAAATATATTTTAATTTTCTCTTTTCCGTTTGTAGCAATATTTATGTATCTTTTACACGGTTTACTAGCCGTTTATCTTAGAGATCCATTATTAAAATATATAGGAATTATGGGATGATCGAAGGAATACTAATTGGATTAAAAACTGCTTTATCTTTTCAAAACTTAATGATGGTAATGATTGGATGCTTTGCAGGAACAATCATTGGAATGTTACCAGGTTTAGGTCCAATGACAGCAATTGCATTAATGATCCCAATTACTTATGGCTTTGATCCCGCAACAGGATTAATTTTAATGGCAGGAGTTTATTATGGTGCAGTATTTGGCGGTTCAACATCTTCAATTTTAATTAATGCACCTGGTGTGCCAGGCACTGTTGCTACATCATTTGATGGTTATCCAATGGCTCAACAAGGTAAAGCGGGTAAAGCTTTAGCTATTGCAGCTTACAGTTCTTTTGCTGGAGGAACCATTGCAGCTATTTTTTTATTAATCGCAGCACCAAGTTTATCAAAAGTAAGTTTATCTTTTAGATCACCAGATTATTTTGGCTTAATGATTTTAGGTTTGACTGCAGTTGCTGCTTTTTCATCAAAAGGAAATTTTTTAAAAGCTATGATGATGTGCGTACTAGGATTGATGTTAGCATCTGTTGGACAAGATACCTTATCTGATATACCAAGATTTACTTTCAATACAATGAATTTATCAGATGGAATAAGCTTCGTACTAGTAGTTATGGCAACATTTGCCATGAGTGAAGCTTTAACAATTATTCTTAAAAAAAATGATCCAACAAAAGCAGCAAAACAAATTTCTTTAACCGATTTGGGTTCTATTAAAGTAAGCAAAGAAGAAACAAAACAAATGGCTAAAACTATTCCAAGGTCATCTATTTTAGGTTTTATTATTGGTGTGCTTCCTGGAGCGGGAGCAACAATTGCGTCTTTTTTAGCTTATGGAATGGAAAGAAATTTCGTGAGCGAAGAGGAAAAACAAAAATTTGGCAAAGGAAGTGTTCAAGGCCTTTCAGCGCCTGAAACAGCAAATAATGCTGCTTGTTCAGGAGCTTTTGTACCATTATTAACTTTAGGTATACCTGGAAGTGGCACTACTGCTGTGATGTTAGGAGCGTTGCTAGGATTTGGTATTCAACCAGGGCCAAGACTATATGAAACAAACCCTGAAATATTCTGGTCAGTTATTATGTCCATGTACATCGGAATGGTAGTTCTTTTAATTCTTAACCTTCCTTTAATTCCGTATATCGCAAGAATTTTAGCAGTACCTAGAACATTTTTAATACCAATGATATTATTTTTTTCTGTCACAGGAATTTACTTAATGTCTTTTAATAATTTTGACATTTTTCTAATGATAGGTATTGCTGTTGTCGCAACTATTTTAAGGCTTTATGATTTTCCAATGCCACCTCTTATATTAGCTTTTGTTTTGGGTGGATTAATGGAGGAGAATTTACGAAGATCTTTATTGATTAGTGACGGATCTTGGAATTTTTTGTGGAATAGGCCACTAACTCTTTCCATATTTATTGTGATTATTTTTATAGTTACTTGGCAGGTTTACTTGAGTTTTTTTAAGAAAAAGTAGATAAAAAATCTATATTTGTTGCAAAAATACAACTAAAAATCGTTGAAAATAAAGGGTTTTTTCTATTTAATAAATTAGTATTAATGATCTTTTAGAATGACTAATAAACTAGAATCATCTAAGCTCTGCTCAATATTTATTGCAATTAATATTAACAACAAAGAAAGATAATTATGAAAAAACTAACAACACTTTTAGCTGCTATTGCTTTTATCAGTGTATCAGCAGGAAACGTAGTTGCTGGTGAATATGCTATCGGAGTTTCAGGCTCTATGGCTATGGTAGAAATAGATGGTACAGAGACATTAAAGGACACTAACCTAAAAACATCAAAGAAGCACAGAGAAGATGTAGTAATACCTGCAATCTTTGCTGAGTACACATTTGATGTAGTTAACGGTATAACTGTCGGAATGGAATACGTTCCAGCTGAAGCTGAACTAGGATCTAATTCTAGATCAGATTTCGACGTACAAACAGGTAACGTAACAGTTGCTCCATTAGGCAACGGTACAGGAGTAACACAAAAAGTTGCAGCAGAACTTGAAGATCATACTACATTGTATGTAGAAGTTCATGGTGCTACTGGTGGTTTCTTAACTGCAGGAATAGTTCAAGCTGACGTAATAACTCAAGAATCTTTAGGAACAGGTGCTACTTACGGTAACGTTTCTTTAGACGGAACTACTTTTGGTGCAGGTTGGAAAGGCGATTTGCCAGTTCCAGGAATGTTCTACAAAGTTTCAGCAAATTACACTAACTATGATGAAATTAGGATTACAGGTTTAGCTGATAATGCTAGTCAATCAAGTATAGTTAATGCAAACTTAGACCACACTTCTGCTAAACTAGCATTAGGTTACAAATTTTAATTAATTAAAAAATTAAAAAAAATTTAAACCCGCTTATGAAAATAAGCGGGTTTTTTTTTACTTAAATTATTTTTTTATATAAATTATTTGCACTTAACCACGCATGTTCAGCTTTTGGCCCGATAAACCAATCACCACAAATGCCTAATTTATATTTTTTTGACCAAAAACTTTTAATTTTTGTTTTCTTTAAATTATAAGCATACTTCCAACCATGAATATCAGAATAGACTTTATTTTTATTTGCAAATCCTGTTTTAGTTATAAATTTCTTAATTAGAATATTTTTAATTTTTGATTTATTATTTTTGTACTTATTAATGTATTTTTTAGACCAAATAAAATTAGCTTGAATCGTCCACAAACAAAGATTTGTTTTAAATCTTTTTTTACTATTTTCATTCGCAGCCCAAGAAACAATTTCATCTTCATTAAATTGAATGCTACTTATATTGCCACAGAAACTATTTTTAAAAGCTACAATAACCGTTATATTAGGAATCATTTTTACATTATTAAATAAACTTTTTTCGTAAAGATATTTTTTGGCAAGAGCTTTCACTTGAGGATAAGGACAAGTTAAAATGATATTTTTATACTTGATTTTTCTATTATTTTCTAAAGTAATTAACCAATATTTTTTTTTAAAATCAATTTTTTTTATAGTCGAATTAAATTTAGTATTTATTTTTTTTAATAAAAATTTACTTATATTGTTGTTTTTTATTTTTCCGATAAATTTTTTTTTTTTAAAGTTTTTTTTTTTATTAAAATCTAAATGAATACCTTTCCATACTTTTAGTATATTTTTTTTTTTTAAAATATTAATAAATTTTTTAAAATCTTTATTTTTTGGAGAAACATATTGTAACCCATGATCAAATGATAATTTATCTTTAAATCTTCTACTTGAAGATCTTCCTCCAGGACCTCTAGCTTTATCAAATACATCTACCGAGTAGTTTTTAGATATAAGATTTGCAATAGTAGAGCCGGCAATACCTGCTCCCAGAACACAAAAATCTTTCATATAGTAAATAAAGACTTGAAGCGTTCTTCTATTGTTAAAATTTCAAGATTTATTAAACCACCTATTATAAGTTGAATGGCGACAATCATAATTACAAATAAACCAATATATCCAAGCCATTTATGCTCTTTAATATAATTAGCGAAGTAAGTAGCTAAAGTTGCAATTAAAAAAACTGATAGTAACAATCCAATTATCATTAAGTAATAATAATCTTTTGCAGCACCAACTACTCCTAAAACATTATCTAAACTTATAATTGTATCAGCAACTATTACTTTAAAAACTCCATTTCCAAAAGAAGTGTTCTCTTTAGACTTTAACTGAGGAGATCTTATTTTTTTTGGATTAAATAAATCTTGTCTTAAATCATTTACAATCCAAAGTAATAATGATCCACCAACAATTTTTAACCATGGATATTCTAAAAGAATAGTAGCTCCAAAGGCAAAAAATATTCGAAAGATAAATGCTGCTGCAACACCCCATGCAATTATCTTTTTTCGATTGTTAGGAGCATAATTTGCAGCTATTAAACCAATAATAATTGCATTATCGGCAGCCATGACAATATCTATTAATATTATCTGTATTGAAATTATTAGTTGCTCAAACATAAAATAATATTTTATATGATTTTATTAAATGATAATAAAGTATAATCTTACATTAAATGAATTATCCGGTTAAAATTAGTAAAAAACAATTGTTTATACTGTCAATTCCCATATTTTTTTCTAATCTAGCTATCCCACTTGTTGGAATTGTTGACACTGCTCTAATGGGCAATCTCAGAAATGCTAATTTTCTAGCTGCAACCAGTATTGCTACAACTGTGATTACAATGGTTTTTTGGAGTTTTGGTTTTTTAAGAATGAGTTCAGTTGGGCTTATTTCTCAATCATTGGGCAAGGGAGATTATAGAGAAATTGTATTTATCTTATTAAGGTGTTTAACTATTTCTTTTATTATTGGAATATTTTTAATATTGATGAAAAATCCACTTCTTATAAGGTAATTGAGTATTTTTTTGAACCATCAATAGAAATTCAGAATTTAATTAAAAAATATATTTCTGTTAGAATATTTTCAGCTCCCGCAGAATTAGCAATGTATGCTTTAGTTGGTTTTTATTTAGGATTGCAAAAAACAAAAATTTCAAGTTTAATGATATCAACTTTTTGTTTAACTAATATAATTTTTAGTACTTATTTTGTATTAGCCCTAAATTTAGAAGTTTATGGAGTTGCACTAGGTACTCTTTTATCTTCCTATTTAACCACAATAGTTTTTTTAATATACACAAAATATTTTATTAAGAAAAAATTTGATATAATACCTAAGTTTAAAAAAATTTTTATAAGAAAAAAAATTTTCAAATTATTGTATATAAATTTAAATATTTTTATTAGAACATTGCTTCTCACTTTTGCTTTTTTATATTTTACTTTTCAAAGCTCAAAACTCGGAGTTGATTTTTTAGCAACCAATGCTATTTTATTACAGTTTGTTATTTTAGCATCATTTTTTTTAGATGCTTATGCATTCTCGACTGAGTCAGTAGTTGGATTTTCTATTGGAAGAAATATTAAAAAAACATTTTTACATGTTGTAAATAATTGTTTTCAATTAAGTTTTTTTACAAGTTTAATTATATCAATAATTTATTTAATTTTTTATAAGCTCTTTATTAATTTTCTTACTAATTTAGAATATATTAGATATTTAGCTTATGGCTTTTCTTTTTGGATTATTTTAATACCTCCAATAGCTTCTTTTTGTTATCAATTTGATGGCATATTTATAGGATCCTCTCTAACAGCAGAGATGAGAAATAGTATGATAATATCCTTATTTTTATTTATTTTAATTTCCGATTTCTTGGTAAAATATTTTAATAATAATGGACTTTGGTTATCTTTAATTATATTCATGATTTTGCGTTCATTAACGTTAAATTTTTATTTTTCAAATATTCTAAAGAAATTTAAATGAAATATTTATATAAAATACCTGGTTATATTCTTTTATTGTGCGGTGGGTTTTGTTTAAGTTGGGGTGGCCTTATAGTCAGATCCTTTGAGGAAGCAAGTGTTTGGCAAATATTATTTTTAAGGTCCTTTTTTTTCGTAATAGCTTTATCAATATTTCTTATTTTAGTTTATAAAAGAAATACTATAAAAATTATTAAAAACTCTGGTATACCAGCTTTAATAGGTGGAATATTTTTATCATTAAGTTTTATTGCATTTATCGTAAGCATGACCGAAACTACAGTAGCGAATGTAGTTTTTATAATAAGCACTCAAACAATGTTTCTAGCTATACTTGGATATTTTGTTTTAGGTGAGAAAGTTTCTAAAATAGCTTTTTTATCTATCCTTTTAGCAATGTCAGGTATTGGGATTATGGTAGGTGACTCTATTTCAAGTGGATCTTTGTTAGGAAATCTCGTAGCCCTAGCAATACCTATAAATTTTTCTATCTTGGTAATGATTATTAGAAAATATCCAAAATTAGATATGTTACCTGCAATTTTCTATTCAGGTATTTTTAGCTGTATTTACGGATTAATTTTATCTGAGTCTTTTAATTTTACAAATCATGATATTTTTATGGGTTTTATTCTTGGCGTTCCCCAGCTTGCACTAGGTTTTATCTGCATTACTATTGGTTCAAAAACTACTAGAGCGACAACTGTTGGTATTTTAATGCTATCTGAAACTCTTTGTGCACCTTTATGGGTATGGTTATTTTTAAATGAAATTCCACCTTTAAGTGTGTTTATAGGTGGTTTCATTATAATTATTGCTTTAATTGTTAAGAGTTTCGATGAAAAAAAAATTAAAGCTGCTTAATTATAATTGACATTTTATTTTTTTTAGGGGAAAGTATAGTTGTAACGGGAGAGACTAATTTTTTAGCGCCGAAGGAGCAACCACCCCGGAAACTCTCAGGCAAAAGGACCGTTACCATAATAACTCTGGAAAGTAGGCATGGCCTCACCGAAGGATTAAATCTCTCAGGTACATAGACAGATGGGGCATAAAAAAAAGTTATTATGGAAGTACAAAAAACAGCTTTATATAATTATCATAAAAATTTAGGAGCTAAGTTTGTCCCTTTTGCTGGTTATCAAATGCCAATACAATATTCAGAGGGAATAGTTAAAGAGCATATTTCGACAAGAACATTTGCAGGTTTTTTTGATGTTTCGCATATGGGACAATTTTTTTTGGAAGGTGGACAAACTTTAGAAAAAAATCTTGAAAAAATTATTCCAATAGACTTAAACTCATTAAAACTAAATCAATCTAAATATTCTTTTTTATTAAATGATAATGGCGGTATTATTGATGATTTAATTATTACAAGACTAGAAAAAGGATTTTGCATTATTCTTAATGCAGCTTGTAAAGATAACGATATTAAGCAAATCTCAAAATATCTAAACTCAGAACACAAATATTTCCTTAATTCTAATTTGTCTTTAATAGCTTTACAAGGACCTAAATCAGTTGAAATTTTAGAAAAATTTATTTCGGGTGTATCTAAATTAAAGTTTATGAATGGTGGAAATTTTAATTTTATGGGTACAAAAGTATATATTACAAGATCAGGCTATACAGGAGAAGATGGGTTTGAAATTTCAATATCTAATGAAAAAGTAGAAGTTTTTACAAAAATACTTGTTGATAATAGAGTAAAACCAATAGGCTTAGGAGCGCGAGATACTTTGAGGCTAGAAGCAGGCCTGTGTTTGTATGGGCATGACTTGAACGAGGAAATAAATCCTATTGAAGCTAATTTAAAATGGGCTATTGCGAAAACAAGAAGAGAAAAAGGCGGATTTAATGGTTGGGAAAAAATTAAAAAAAATATAGAAACTGGAAGTTCTAGATTAAGAGTTGGAATTTTACCAGAAGGAAAAATTATTGCGAGAGAAGGCACTAAAATATTTTCAAATGAAGAAATAGAAATAGGTAAAATAACGAGCGGCTCATATGGACCAAGTGTTAATGCTTCTGTAGCAATGGGCTATATAGATTCTAAATTTTCAAATATTGGAACTAAAATTAAATTAGAAGTGAGAGGAAAGAAATATGACGCCATAATTTCTCAACTTCCTTTCTATAAAAAGAAATACGTTAAATAGGATCAAGTATGAGTGAAATTAAATATTCAAAAAAACATGAATGGGTAGAAGTGGAAGCAGATATGGCAACAATAGGGATAACAAAACACGCAACAGAAATGTTAGGTGATATAGTGTTTGTGGAAGTACCAGATTTAGGAAAAACTTTAGAAAAAGACGGGCAAGCCGCTATCGTTGAGTCTACTAAAGCCGCAAGCGATGTTTATTCGCCAATTTCAGGAAATGTTATCGAAAATAATAAGAGTATAGTTGATGATCCCTCGAGTGTGAATTTAGATCCTGAAGGAAAAAGTTGGTTTTTTAAAATAAAAATTAAAGATAAATTAGAATTAGATAGTTTAATGACCAAAGCTGATTATGAAAAATTTATCGAGGAGAATCCCGGTTAAATGATAGACAATAATTCAAAAGAATTTATATATAGACACATAGGCCCTTTTGAAAAAGAACAAAAGGAAATGTTAAATTATGTTGGATCGAAATCTTTGGACGATCTAATAAAAAAAACCGTTCCAGAAAAAATATTATTAAAAGATGAGCTTAAGATTGATGCTCCAATATCTGAAAACGATGCTCTTAAAAAATTGAAATCAATTTCTAAAAAAAACATAATATTTAGAAATTTTATAGGAATGGGTTATTATAATTCTTTTACTCCTAACGTGATCTTAAGAAATATACTAGAAAACCCAGGTTGGTATACTTCTTACACTCCTTACCAGCCAGAAGTAGCTCAAGGTAGATTAGAAATGCTATTAAATTTTCAGCAATTGATAATTGATTTTACTGGTATGGATATTGCTAATGCTTCTTTGTTAGATGAAGCGACTGCAGCAGCTGAAGCAGTTGGTTTATGCCAAAGATTAGATAAAAATAGTTCTAAAAAAGTTTTTATATCAGACTCTTGCAATCCTCAAACTATAGATTTAATAAAAACAAGAACAGAACCTTTTGGTCTAGAACTTCTTATTGGAAATCAAAAAGAATTCTTAACAAATATTAAAGATAATATTATATGTGGTATAATTTCTTATCCTGGATCTCTTGGAGAAATTAACGATCCTAGTGAAGCTATAAGTCAAATTCATAGAAAAAAAGGTAAAGCAATTGTAGTAAGTGATTTATTATCTCTAGCGATCTTAAAAACACCTGCTGAACTTGGGGCAGATATTGCAGTTGGAAGTGCACAAAGATTTGGAATTCCAATGGGATATGGAGGACCTCACGCTGCTTTTTTCGCCACTAAAGAGGAATTTAAAAGATCGATGCCTGGAAGAATTATAGGTGTATCAATAGATCGTAATGGAAAAAAAGCTTATCGTTTATCATTACAAACTCGCGAACAACATATACGTAGAGATAAAGCTACAAGTAATATTTGTACTGCCCAAGCGTTACTAGCAATTATAACAGCTGCCTATGCAATTTATCATGGAGCTGAGGGCATTTTAAAAATAGCTAATAGAACTTCAAAATTAGCAAAATTATTTGCAGAAGGATTGAAAGATGCTGGTTATGAGCTTTATTCAGAATATTTTTTTGATACTGTGACCATTAAGACTAAAGATAAAACTGAAGAAATATTTAATAAAGCTTTATCGGAAAAAATTAATCTTAGAAAAGTCAATAATGAGACAATTTCTGTAGCTTTTGATGAAGCAAAAAAAGTTGACGATGTTAATGTACTTTTTAAAATCTTTAATATTTCCAAAACTGTTAATCAGAATTCCCAAGTAAATCTGACAAATTTACCAGATAGACTTTTAAGAACGTCTAAATATTTGACTCACCCAGTTTTCAACAAGTATCATTCAGAAACAGAAATGTTAAGATATTTAAAAAAACTTGAAGATTGTGATATTGCTCTTAATAGATCAATGATTGCATTAGGATCCTGTACTATGAAGCTCAATGCAGCTGCTGAATTAATACCAGTTACCTGGAAAGAGTTTTCATTGCCTCATCCGTTTGTGCCAGTAGATCAAATGAAAGGATATCAAATCTTATTTAATGATTTAATAAGTGATTTGAAAGAAATAACAGGGTTTGACAGTGTTTCTTTGCAACCAAATTCTGGTGCCCAAGGTGAATATGCTGGTTTAATGACAATAAGAAAATATCATAAATACAACAATCAGGAAAATAGAAATATATGTTTAATACCTAATTCAGCTCACGGTACTAATCCTGCAAGTGCTCAAATGTCGGGAATGAAAGTAGTAGTTGTTAACTGTGATGAAGAAGGAAACGTTGATATTAATGATTTAAAAAATAAAGCACTAAAATATTCAAAAGACCTTGCTGCTCTGATGGTGACCTACCCATCTACTCATGGAGTCTTTGAGGAGAAAATTATAGAAATTTGTGAAATAATACATTCTGAAGGTGGACAAGTTTACATGGATGGCGCTAATTTAAATGCTTTAGTTGGAATAGCAAAACCAGGTAAATTCGGACCGGATGTGTGTCATATAAATCTTCATAAAACTTTTTGTATACCTCATGGTGGTGGAGGTCCTGGTATGGGTCCAATTGCCTGCTCAAAACACTTGAGTGAATTTTTACCAACTCACCAAGTAATAACAGACTCTAATCCATCTAATGGAATGGGGGCAGTTTCCGCAGCTCCTTGGGGTAGCTCAAGCATTCTTCCTATTTCTTGGATGTATATTAAAATGATGGGAGCTGAGGGATTAAAAAAAGCTTCACAAATTTCAATTTTAAGTGCAAATTATATTTCAAAAAAATTATCTAAAGATTATAAAATTTTATACAAAGGTAAAAATGGAAATGTTGCCCATGAATGTATAATTGATATTAGACCAATCAAAGGTAGCAGTGGAATTTCAGAGGAAGATATTGCTAAAAGATTAATTGATTTTGGTTATCATGCTCCTACCATGTCTTGGCCTGTAGCTGGTACAATCATGATAGAACCAACTGAAAGTGAAAATTTAGAGGAAATAGATAGATTTTGTAATGCTTTAATTAAGATTAAAAATGAAATTAATTTAGTAGAATCTGGAAAATTAGACAAAAATGATAATCCATTAAAAAATGCGCCTCACACTTACCTTGAGCTTGCTTCAAACGATTGGTCTCATAAATACTCAAGAGAGGATGCTGCATTCCCCGAGGAGCGTTTAAAACAAAATAAATATTGGGCTCCAGTTGCAAGAGTTGACAATGTTTACGGTGATAGAAATCTTGTTTGTTCTTGTCCATCTATGGATGAGTACAAAGGTGAAGCAGCTTAGAATTTTTAATGAAAATTGCAGTTATTGGATCTGGAATTTCTGGTTTGTCAGCTGCATTCTATTTATCTAAAAAATATAGTGTTGATTTATTTGAGCAAGATGATCATTTTGGGGGTCACTCATATACCTATGATATTATAACAGACACAAATAAAATTGCTGTTGATTTAGGTTTTATAGTATTTAATGAATTAACGTATCCTAATTTAATAAATTTTTTTAACGAACTTAATGTTCCTTATGAAAAAAGTGACATGTCTTTTGCTGTATCAGTTCACAATACAATGGTGGAATATAGTGGGAAAGGCTTGAAAGGTATTTTTTCTAACAAATTTAATTTACTAAATTTTAATTTTATTAAAATGATTAGAGAAATAATTGAATTTTATAAAAAGGCACCTGAAATACTTAATAAGAATATTGAAAATGAAACCTTAGGTAGTTATTTAAACAAGTCCAGATTTTCAAAATACTTTATTAATTTTCATATAATACCTATGGTAGCAGCAATATGGTCAATGCCGTTTTCAAAGGCAAAAGAAATGCCTTTAAAACTTTTTTTAAATTTTTTCATTAACCATGGTTTATTTAAATTAAAAAATAGACCACAGTGGTATACTGTAGCAAATAGAAGTAGAAGTTATGTTAATAAAGTCTTGAAAAATATTAGTGGAGAATATTTTAAAAATTATAAAATAAAAAAAGTGAAGAGAAGCGAAGATAACATTAGACTAATTATCGAAGATAGTTATTTAGACTATGATCATGTTATATTAGCAACACATGCTGATCAAAGTTTGGAGTTATTGAATGAACCAACTAATGAGGAAAAAAATATTTTAAAAGAATTTCAATATATATCAAATACAGCTTATTTGCATAAAGATAAAAATTTAATGCCTAAAAGAAAATTAGCTTGGTCAAGCTGGAATGCAATTTCGAAAAAAGATTTGAGTAAGACTTGTGTTACATATTGGTTAAATAATTTACAAAGTTTAAAAACAGATATTAATTATTTCTTAACATTGAATCCAATATATAAAATAGAAGAAAAATATATTATTAAAAAAATTAATTTTACTCATCCATATTTAAATTCATCTAATTTTAAAATTCAGAAAGATCTTAGTTCACTTCAAGGAAAAAAAAGAACATGGTTTTGTGGAAGTTATTTTGGTAATGGATTTCACGAAGATGGTTTAAAATCATCTCTGGATATGTTGGAATATTTTAAAATTTAAATGAAAACCTGTATTTACAAAGGTTTTGTTAGTCACAAAAGGTTTAAACCAATTAAACATTTTTTTTCATACAATACCTTTTCAATATTATTTGACTTAGGTGAACTACAAAGACTTGATAAAAATATTATTTTATTTTCATATAATAAGTTTAACCTTTTTAGTTTTTACGATAAAGATCATGGTAATCGTGACGGTAGTAGTTTAACTAATTGGGTTAAGAGCAATTTAAAAAAATATGATTTAAATTTTAATATTTCTAATATAAAACTATTATGCTTTCCAAGAATATTTGGTTATGTATTTAACCCTTTAAGTGTTTTCTATTGTTACGAAGGAACAAAGTTAAAAGCAATTTTATACGAAGTTAAAAATACTTTCAATGAACAACATACTTATGTTTTTTCAATTCAGAAAAAATCAAAAATTATAAATCAGCATTGTGATAAAAAATTTTATGTATCTCCTTTTATTGAAATGAATACTGACTATAATTTTAGGTTAACAGAGCCAAAAGAAAATATTAAAATTTTTATCAGGCAAACAGACAAAAAAGAGAAAGTTCTAGTCGCATCTCAATATGGAGTTAGACAAGAAATGACAACAAAACAGTTAGCAATTAATTTTTTTACACACCCTTTAATGACAATAAAAATTATAATTGCCATACATTTTGAAGCATTTCGTCTTTGGAAAAAAGGAGCTATATTGCAGAAAAGAAATAGTAAAATTAAAAATAATATATCACTCGAAAAATGAACTTTAATCCTTATAAGTTATCTGAAAATTTTATAACTAAAAAATTGAAATTGATACGAAATGGAAAATTAGATCTTACTAATTATGACAATAAAAATTATATTTTCGGTAATTCAGAAGAAAATTTAAAAGCAAATATTAAAATTAATAATCGTAAATTTTTTTATAATATTTTAACAGGTGGCAGTGCTGGCTTAGCGGAATGTTATGTTAGAAATGATTTTTCTACAACTAACTTAACTTCATTGATAGAACTTTCTGCTAAGAATATTGATCTGACTCACAGATTTTCAGGTATTTTAAATAACAGATATATCAAAAATATTTTAAAAAATTTATTTTTTTCAAATACTCGAAGAAAAAGTAAAGAATATATATCAAAACATTATGATTTAGGAAACGAATTTTTTTCTATTTGGTTAGATGAAACGTTAACATATTCAAGTGCTATATATAATTCACCTGATGAAAATCTTGCTAATGCTCAATTAAATAAATACAATAAATTAATTGAATTCATAAAACCAAAATCAGGAAATAAAATCTTAGAAATAGGATGTGGTTGGGGCGGGTTTGCAGAACATCTAGCAAAAAACTATGATGTGAAATTAGATTGTATTACTATTTCAAAAAAACAATTAGAGTTTGCAAAAAAAAGAATTTTTAATGCAGGTTTAAATGAAAAAGTTAAAATTAAATTTCTAGATTACAGAGATGTAAAAGGAAAATATGATTCTATAGCCTCTATTGAAATGATTGAAGCAGTTGGTGAAAAATATTTAGATAAATATTTTTCTACTATTAAAAATAATTTAAAACCTGGAGGGATTGGGGCAATTCAAGCAATTATCATAAAAGAGGAATTGTTTGAAAGATATAGAAAAAATGAGGATTTTATTCAAAAATATATATTTCCAGGAGGATTTTTACCCTCATTAAAATCAATACAAAACTACTCAAAAAATTCTGGATTAGAATTGGTTGATTACAAGTCTTATGGAGCTCATTACTCTAATACGCTTAAAGAATGGAGAGTGAATTTTATTAATTCCTGGAATGATATATCAAAACAGGGATTTGATCAGTCATTTAAGAAGATATGGGATTTTTACTTTTCTTATTGTGAAGCAGGTTTTAAAGCAAAAAATATTGATTTGATTCAATTCTCGCTATGTAATAAATAATCGTATATGAAAATTTTATCTGTTATATTAATTTCAATTTTATTAACAAGTTGTTCAGGAAATAGTATGAAACCTATAGATTTTAAAGATCAAAAACCCCGATTAATAATAGAGGATTACTTATCTGGAAATGTAAAAGCATGGGGAATTTTACAGAATAGATCTGGCAAAGTAACAAGACAATTTTCAGCAGACTTGAAAGGAATATGGAATGGTAGCCAACTTATATTAGACGAAAAATTTAATTGGACAGACGGCGAAGTTCAAAAAAGACAATGGAAAATTAACAAAATTGATGAACATAATTATGAGGGTGAAGCAGGGGATGTAGTAGGAAAAGCAAAGGGTTTTTCATATGGGCCAGCATTTAAATTTGAATATGTTTTATTAGTTCCTATTAAAGGAAAGGAAATAAAGATAAAGTTTGACGACTGGATTTTTATGCAAGACGAAAAAGTTGCAATAAATAGGGCTGTAATGACAAAATTTGGTATAAAAGTAGCTGAATTAACCGTTATGTTTGTGAAAGAATAAAGGTTGTTAGCAATTTAAATATACAGAAAAAACTACTGTATTTATATATTCTAATATTAATATATTTTAAGTATGAAAAAGTTTTTAATTATATTTTTCATCTTAATATTTAGTTCTGTAAAAGCTGAACAAGGTTTTCATATTATTGTTGGAAGTAACATTAATGGTATACCAATGCAATTAGACAATATTAAAAAAAACAAAAAATCAATGTTGGACTTAAAAATTGATAACTGGTCTTTTGCTCCCAAAATTTTTTCCTTAATTCAGGAAAAATCTAAATCTAGCTTATATAATAATAGCGGAAAAGATATTTTTATTAAGTTTAAAATTATATTTTAACGTTTAACTAATTTATCAACCAAAAACAAATAAATACTATAAGGCAAAATTCTTAAAAATTTTAAGATGGTAGTGAGCTCTTTTGGAAAGTCTATTTCAAAAGACTTTGTTCTAACTATACCTTTGTAGATTTTATTTGCAGCAAATTCTGGTGATTTGATAAAAGGCATTGAAAATTCATTTTTATCAGTCAATGGAGTTTTTATAAAACCTGGAGAAATAAGTGATATTCTTACGTTATGTTTCTTAAAATCAAAATATAAACTTTCTGTTAAATTAGTCAATGCAGCTTTAGATGGACCGTAACCACTAGAGTTGGGTAAACCTCTATATGCTGCTATGGATGAAACTATTGATATGTGACCACCTTTTTTACTTTTAAAAAAATTTTCCACTGATTTGATACAATTCAAAACTCCAAAAAAATTTATATTCATTATTTTTTTAATTTGATTGTTATTGATTTCTTTCTCTAATTTTGGATCATATGCACCACTTGAGAAAATACATAAATCTAAATCTTTAAAATCATTAAGAACGTTAAAAAATACTTTTTCAACTCTAGTTTCATCAGTAACATCTAATGGATATGACGAAATATTTTGATGCTGTGCGATCTCGTTAAGTAATTTTTCTCGTCTAGCAGAAACAGCTACCTGCCAATTTTCATTTGCAAATTTTTCAGCTAAAGCCCTACCAATTCCACTGCTAGCTCCTGTTATCCAAACTTTTTTCTGATTTTGTGTCATAATTTAGTTATATCTTATTATATGATAAAAAATAAATATTTATCTCTATTCTTGATACTTTTAATTACTTTTATTGCATCTGCTATAGGAGGTTTTACTACTGCTTCTTTTAAAGAACCTTGGTATTCAGAAATAGCATTGCCTAGCTACAATCCTCCAAGTTGGGTTTTTGGACCAGTATGGACAATACTTTATATTATGATGTCAGTAGCTATTTGGAAAATATGGATAGATTTTTATGATAAAAAAATTTTAAGATACTATTTTATACATTTATTTTTTAACGCAACGTGGAGCGTTGTATTCTTTGGTTTTCATCAAATTGGATTAGCTCTTATAAATTTAATTATTATTCTTTTTTTTATTTTAATTTTATTAAAAATTTATTTTATTAAAAATAAGATTAGTTTTTATTTAATGTTGCCATATTTTATATGGTCTACATATGCCTTAATATTAAATGTATCAATTCTTATATTAAATTAAAACCACTTTACTGGGTAAGTTCTTTTTAAAATAAATCTATTTATAACAATTGAAAATATTATTATTATTATTGATCCTGTGATTACTGGAAAAACGACGTATTCAAAAGATACGTCTGCAAATAGCGCTATTAATGGGTTTGCTGCAGCAGGAGGGTGTATTATTTTAAAATACATCATTAATGTTATTGTGGTTCCTACAGCTAAAGACAGTGATAAAAATGACATACCAATAACCTCATTAAATAAAATTCCAACAACAATTCCTAAAAGATGACCAAAAAATATATTTCCCGGTTGTGCGAATTCTTTGTCGTGTAAAACAAAAACGATTAATGAAGTTGCTCCAAAAGATATCATTAGCCAGAAACCTGTGGATGTTTCAAAGCTTAAAAAGGCAAGAACTCCAATAATTATTGATGCAGATAGTCCAGCTATAATTGGCTCAAATTTTTTTTTTATTTTCATATATATTTTTTTTTCAATTAAGTTATATACAATTATGGATTATAAAAAACCATATAACTTTCTAAAAACTTTACCTGCTAAATTGAATGCTTTTTATAAGAAAAAGTCTAGCTCTAGTTTAATAATAAATAACAAATCAAAATCATTAGAAGACTTTGATCCAGTCACAAATTTTGATAGGGCATTTGAAAAATATATTAGATCATTAATTCAAAGTAGATTTCCCAAGGACTCTATTATAGGAGAAGAGTTTGAAGATAAGTATTCCTCAAATCACTATAAGTGGTCTATAGATCCAATTGATGGCACAAGAGCTTTTGTAATTGGAGCGCCTACTTGGTCAAATTTAATTAGTGTTTCTTTTAAAGGTAAGTCTCTACTAGGATTAGCCAACTTTCCCGAATTAAACAAATACTATATTAATGATAAAAAAAAATCCTATGTGATTAAAGATAGAAAAAAAAATACTTTAAAGTCTTCTAGTAACAATAATCTAAAAACAATAAAAATTATTGGTAATTTTCACGGTACTTTGAGTTACGAGAAACAAAGAAAAGTTATAAAAAAATTTGGCTGGTCTTTTAGATTAGCAGGATTTGATGCTTTAAACTATTGTCTGTTAGCTGAAGGTAGAGTTGACGCTGTAATAGAGGCTAATCTCAAGCCATATGATATTTTACCTTTAATACCAATTATTAAAAACTCGGGCGCAATTGTAACTAACTGGCATAATGAGCCAGCTGAAAAAGGAGGAAATATACTAGCAACTTCCAGTAGAAAACTACATAATAAAATATTAAAGTTATTAAAACCATTTACTAAAAAATAATATGATTAGTTTATTTATTAATAGAATTTTCAGGGCGATTAAAATTGATATAGATCTGTATGAAGAAGTAGAAAAAGATAAAAAAGCAACTGTTCAGGCTGGAATAGTAGTAGTTATGTCTAGTCTAGCAGCAGGAGTTGGCGCTTTACAGTTGGGAATGTCTAATTTTTTATTAGCTCCAGTAATGTCCTTACTTAGCTGGTATGTATGGGCATATGTAATTTATTTTGTAGGAGTAAAACTTTTAGGAGGACCTAAAACAAAAAGTAATCATGGTGAACTTTTAAGAACAATTGGTTTTTCAAGTGCTCCTGGTTTAATAAGAGTTTTCGGTATTACACCAGATTTAATGACTGTAACATTTATTGGATCAGCTTTCTGGATGTTGGCTTGCATGGTAGTAGCTGTGAAGTCTGCATTAGACTACGAAAGTTTATGGAAAGCTTTTGGAGTTGTAATTATTGCCTGGTTATTTCAAGCATTTTTTTTATTTTTGATTTTAGTGATTTTTAAAGGTCTTTAAACAGGAAATATATTCTTTGAAAGCTTACAGCTATCACAAATTTTATAACCGTGCATAATTAAGTTAGATTTTACACTTTCGTCCTCATCTTTACATTCTTCACAAATATTATCAAATATTTCATTCATAAGTGACAAGATACACCTTTTATTTTTATTAATCTATTTTACTATTTAAAATATGAAAAAAAATATTATTTTAATATTATTGTTGATAATTTTTACTAACAGTAAAGCTTTGTCATCTGATCTAAAAAAAGTTTATTTTGCAGGAGGTTGTTTTTGGTGTATGGAAGAATCATTTGATAAAATTAATGGTGTAGTGAGTTCAATATCAGGATATTCGGGAGGCACTTTAAAAAATCCAACTTATAAAGATGTTATATTTAAAGATACCGGCCATGTGGAAACTATAGAAATTACTTATGATCCAAAAATTGTTTCATATAAAAAACTACTCAATACATTTTGGAAAAATATTGATCCATTTGATCAATATGGACAATTTTGTGATAAAGGCAAAAGCTATAGATCGGTAATTTTTTATCAAAATAAAAAACAAAAAGTAGCTATTGAGAAATCATTAAAAGAAATTGAAGATAGATTTAATTCAGAAGTGTTTACTCTAATATGGAGTTTTAAAGAATTTTATAAGGCGGAAAATTATCATCAAGACTATTATCAAAAAAATTTTTTAAGATATCTATCTTATAAAAAAGCATGTCAGAGAGAAGAGGTTCTTAAAAAAGTATGGAATTGAAGAGAATATTTATAACTTTATTTATTATTATTTTGACAAATAATTTAAAAGCTGAAATTTTAAAACCAACTAATAAACTTTTACCTTATGAAGTTGTAAAAATTCAATTAAATGCACTTAAAAATAATAGTAAGTTAAAAGATGATTTAGGAATACAACAAGTTTGGTTGTTTGCTCATCCAAACAATAAAAAGGTAACTGGTCCTTATGATAGATTTAGAATTATGATTTACGGTAATCAATATAGAATTTTATTAGATCATTCATCTCATAAAATAAATTTAGTTATGAATACTCAAGAAAAATATATCTATAGAGTAGAAATTTTAGATAAAGATAAAAAATTATTTGTTTATGAGTGGCATTTAGCAAAAGGAAATGAGAAGGATTGTATGGAATGTTGGTTTACTACAGCAGTCTCAGTACCTATTGACCAAGGAAATACTATTTAATGAAAAAACCTTCCTACCCAATAAGAATGATAATAATTGTTTTTATTTTATGTGTTATACCAATTTTATCAACACATTACGCAGCAATTTATCTTGGAAAAGAGAACGGTGTGCTTTTTGGATTTTGTGTTGGAATACCTTGTGTCACATTTGTGTGTTGGAAATTATTCATAGACGGATGGAGAGAAGAGGATGAAGAATGAATTTTATATCATCAAGAAAAGAAGCCTTAGATGTCTTAGAAAATTATATAGAAAAAGATATTTTAAGTTACTCTACTCAAAGAAATTTTGATTTTGGACCTCAAAATAGAAAAAACATTTCATGTTTGTCACCCTACATAACTCATAGATTAATTTCTGAATATGAGGTGGTTAAAAAAGTATTAAGCAAATTACCTTACCTGAAAGTAGAAAAATTTGTCCAAGAAATTTTTTGGCGAGTATATTGGAAGGGGTGGCTAGAACTGAGACCCAAGGTTTGGACAGATTTTGTTGAAGATTTAAAAAATATTGAAAATTCAAATGAATATGAAAAAGCAATTAATGGTGAGACTTATTTAGATTGTTTTAATGATTGGATTAAAGAACTTAAAGAAAATCACTATTTACACAATCACACAAGAATGTGGTTTGCAAGCATTTGGATATTTTCTTTAAAGTTGCCATGGCAAAAAGGTGCAGAACTTTTCTTAAGAGAACTATATGACGGTGACGCTGCTTCAAATACTTTAAGTTGGAGATGGGTTGCTGGAATTCAAACTAAAGGAAAAAATTATATTGCTCAAAATTGGAACATAAACAAATTTACTAATAACAAATATAAAGACTTAAAATTGAATGAAAAACCACAACCCATTCTAGATCAGAGAGATTATAAAATTTCATCTATAAAAATTAGTGAAAATAAAAAAAAATCAGATAGATTAGTTTTTTTTGAAAACGAATTGAACTTTAAAATTTTCAATTCAGATAGCTATAAAACCATTTACTGCATTTTGTTATCTAACGAAGAACGGCAAGTTGAATTAGGTGAAGAAGTATTAATATACAAAAAAAATCTAATCAAAAATCAAATACAAAAATCAGGTTTAAGAGTTGAATTTATTGGGGGAAATAAATTTATTGAAATTTCAAGTAATGAAAAAGACTATGATGTAATTTATCCTTCTGTTGGAGAAAATAATTCTTTTTTGAAAAAAATAATTAAGAAAAATAATTTAATAATTAATTATCTGATCAGAGATGAGGATAAATATTGTTGGCAGTTTTCAAATAAAGGGTATTTTAATTTTAAGTCAAACATTCCAAAAATTTTGGGTCAATTAAAACTTAATTAATTTTATTACTAGAACATTTTCTAGAGCAATACTTAACATTTTTCCAGTTTAGTTTCCATTTTTTTCTCCACGCAAAAGGTAGTTTGCAAGATGAGCAAATTTTAGTTGGTAAATATTTTTTCTTCATTTTTTTAGAAGATGTTTATTTTTTAAGAATAAAAAATACGCTGCTATTTCATAAAAAATTTTTAACAACAAAAACATGAGTTTATTTTTAAACAGTTTATATAAAAAATTGTATTTAGGAATATTTTTCCAAATAATAAGAAATACCTCCGCTCCTTCGATTAATTTACCATCTTGAATAATATGCATTCTTCTTAGAAGTTGTTTATATGATTTTGAGGTTATTTGTTGAGCTTCTTTATTATTTGTAACGTCAACCCATTCAATATTTTCATTAGAATGTTTTTTATAATGATTAATCTCAGCTCTACAAATATTACATGAATTATTAAAAAAAACTTTATTTTTCATTTAGTGTGTATTCTCCTTAATAAATTTATCAGCAGCTTTTAATATTCTAGCCTTTCTTTCTTGATTCATCTTTTCAGAGATTCTAACCATCATTGCAAGCCTTGGATTTTTTGTGAAAAATTTTTTATTTTTATCGATAAATCTCCAGTAAAGTCCATCCATCACATCGCACCAAGGTCCTTTTTTAAAATGCATCATTTTTAAAAAATAACTTGATCCACATATGTATGGCTTTGTGGCAAATATTCCTCCGTCGCTAAACAAGCCCATACCGTAAACATTTGGAGCCATGACCCAGTCAGAAGAATCTACAAACATTTCCATAAACCATTTATAAACTTGTTTAGGATTAATTTCGCATAAGTTCATAATATTAGCTAAAATCATAAGACGCTCAATATGATGAGACCAACCATAATCAACAGCATTAGATATTGCGTGATCGAGTGGAGGTAGTCCTGTGTTACCTTTATACCAATTATTTTTCATCTTTCTTTTATGATTAAAAAAATTAGTTTTTTCTAAACGATCATCGAAATTTTGATAAATTCCTCTCATGAATTCTCTCCAACCAATAATTTGCCTTATGTATCCTTCCAGAGAATTAATAGGAATTTTGTTTTCAATTTTTTTTAGTTTTTCGATTATTTCTTCTGGTGTAAGAAGTCCTAAGTTAATTAAAGGACTTAATGCACTATGAAATACAGTATTAGATTTATCAGTTACTGCATCTTCATAATCACCAAATAATTTTATTCTTTCTTTTAAAAATTCATCCAACCATTTATTTGCATCTTTTCTGGAAGTGGGAAACCAAAAATTTTTAGTATCACCTGGATGATCCTCAAAGTTAGAATTAATAAATTTTTTAAGCTCAAGTGTATTTTTAGTTTCTTTAATTTCTGATATTTTGGGTATCTTTATTTCTTTAGGTAGTTTCTTTCTATTATCTTCATCAAAACTCCATTTATTTCCTTTTGGTTTCCCATTTTTATTCATCAATAGATTTGTTTTATTTCTTACAACTTTATAAAAATTGGCCATAAATGGTCTTTTGTTTTTTGATAAGTAATTTTTGAATTCTTTTCTATCTATTATAAACATTGGAGATATAATTTGATTAATTTTACAAGAATTTTTTTTTAAGATACTTATTACTTTTTTTTCAAAAAATTTATCTTCAATTTCAAAAAAACTAACTTCTTTAATTTTTTTTTCTTTTATAATTCTTTCCAACTTTTTTTCATAAGAAAGTTTAAAATTTTTGTCTAGATCTTGATAAATAATATTAAATTTTTTTGATTTTAATTCATCTCGAAACGATCTCATCGAAGATAAAAAAAGAAGTATTTTTAGTTTATGGTGCTTTTCGTAGGTACATAAACCATAGTCTTCAGCCATAAAAAAGGTATAATTTTTGTATTTACTTATATACTTAGGATTGAATAGTTGATTTCCAAGAATTATAAAAAGCTTCATTATTGTATAAAGTATATAATTTTAAGGAAAAATACACGCGTCATTATTTGTCTGTATATTTTTATCAATAATGATAACAATTACTATATGAAAAAGCTTATTTTAGGAGCAACTGGATCAATTGGAACGTCTCTGGCAAAAAAAATAGTTAGCGATGGCGGTGAAGTGCATTTAGTTGGAAGAGATGCGGACACCTTATCAGCACTAGCGTCGGAACTTAATGCCTCTTTTACAACTTGCGATGTTTTGGAAGAAAATTTTGCTGAAAAAATTGTGAAGGATTTAGGTGAAACACCGATTAACGGGTTAGCCTACTGTGTAGGCTCTATAGATATAAAACCACTTAAATTAACAAAAAAAAGTGATTTCATGCAATCTTTTAATCTGAATTTAATTTCAGCAACTGAAATAATTAAAAACACCTCTGACAATTTAAAGCAAAATAAAGGATCAATAGTATTATTTTCTACTGTTGCTGTAAAAAGAGGATTTACTAATCATGCTATTGTTGCATCTGCAAAAGGTGCAATAGAGGGATTAACAGTCTCGCTAGCTGCAGAATTTGCGCCAAATATTAGAGTCAATTGTATAGCCCCCAGTTTAACTAAATCAAAAATTTCAAATTTTTTATTAAAAAATGAAAAGATTGCTGAAGGAATTGCTAAAATGCACCCATTAAAAAGACTAGGCGAAGGTAGCGACTCTTCTGCAGTTGCTAATTTTTTACTAAGTGATAATAGTTCATGGATTACAGGACAAATATTTGGAGTAGACGGAGGAAGATCTTCATTAACTTAATGATTAAAAATATTATTTATATAATTTCTTTTAGTTTAATTACACAGTTAGCCTATTCAGCTGGCGACGGAAATGGAAGTGCGTCTGAAAATTCTTATTATGATGACGCAGTAAAATTAGTTAAAAGAGCAGGCAAACTTGAGAAAAAAAACAAACCTGAAAAAGCAAAAAAACTTTACTCGGAAGCTTTTAAAAAATTAAATAAATCTTATAAATCTGACAAAAAAAACCCTGACATACTTAATTATATGGGTTTTACTTCTAGAAAAATTGGAAAATTTGAAGAAGCAGAAGATTATTATCTAAAGGGCTTAAGCCTCAGTCCAAAACATAATGGTATCAATGAATATCTTGGTGAACTTTATGTGCAAACTAATAGAATAGATAAAGCAAATGAAAGATTAGCAGTTTTGAAAAATTGTAATTGTGATGAATACCAAGATCTTGAATTAATTATAAAAACTAAAGGAACAAAGATTTACTAAGATATATCAAGAGCATGTTTTTTAAGCTTATCAATAGATATTAATTCCAAAGTTTTGATGTTTGTTTTTTTTAAATAAATTGAACAAGCAACACCTTCTTCCAAAGCTCTTGCGTACCATCTTGCACAAACACACCAGGAGTCTCCATCTTTTAAGCCTGGAAAACCAAATTCTGGATGTGGGGTTATTAAATCATTTCCTACTTTTTTTGACCATTCTAAAAATTTATCAGTAACTTTTGCACAAACAGTATGAACACCTTTATCATTTTTATCCGTATTACAACAACCGTCTCTCATCCATCCAGTTAAAGGTTCATTAGAACAAGACTCTAAAGGATCTCCAAATATATTTTTTTGTACTTGTTTATTCATTAGAAAAAATGTTTGCAATTTTTTTATCTATCTCTACATTAAATGAAAAAGACCGTCTTTCACCAGTAGAAGAAAATGGATATGCAGTATGCATTAAATAATTAGGAAATAATATTACATCTCCAACTTTCGGATAATGATTGTAAATACTTTCACTTAAAAAAATTTTGCTACCATTTATAAAATCAATAGTTCCATTAGTTTTAAGGTATTTTTTTTTTGATGATGAAAATTTAGGCACTTTTAAATATCCAACACCAGAAATATGACCGTCGTGAAAATGTATTGGGTTATATTCATTTGTGAATTGACGAACTACCCAAAAATTTTTTATTTTTATTTTTGTAGGTTTTTTACCTAAACTTTTGTTAATAAATTCTTTAATATTTTTTGAAACAACTTTTTCTAAATTTTTCTTTATAAATAATTTAGGTAAAGAAATTTCTTGTTTAACTTGACCAACTAATTTTTTTGAATAATCTAATTTTTTAATCAACGATTGACTTGAATTAATCCTATCAACTTCTTTATTAATTTTATCTATTAATTTTTTTGAAAATTTTAGTTTTGCAATTTTTGGACCGAACGGGCTTAGAACTTTCATTGCTATAATTTAGTTGGATTAGGCTGTCCTTTGTAAACTTTCTCAGGATCAAATTTTTTTTTCTTTTCTTTAAATTCTAATTGTACTTCATTGGTATTTTTAATTGGCCCTAGTGAAATTGATCTATAAAAACATGATTTGTATCCAACGTGGCAACTTGCACCATCTCCTATATCTACTGACATCCATAAAGAGTCTTGATCATCATCAATTCTCAAGTCTATAACTTTTTGTGTAAATCCACTTGTTTTACCTTTTTGCCATAATATATTTCTCGACCTACTCCAATAGTGTGCTTGTTTAGTTTCTATTGTTTTTTTTAAAGCTTCTTCGTTCATATAGCCTTGCATTAGAACATCACCAGAATTATTATCTGTTGTTGTTACAGGTATAAGTCCATCTTTATCAAATTTAGGAGCTAAAAATTTACCTTCTTCTACCTCAAAAATACTTTCTCTATTTTTAAACATGGGCGTAAAATAGTGAAAAAAAGACAAAATAGCAATTTGCATTAATGAAATATGTCCTATAAAAATATGCGATAAATGAAATTAGTTAAAGACATAGATAAATTAAGCTCAAATAAACCTAAAGTGACTGACAAACAGGCAGAAGAGGCTTTTAAAATGATATTAACTTGGATAGGAGAAGATCCAGGTAGAGAAGGCCTCCAGGAAACACCTAAAAGAGTTGTTAAGGCTTTTAAAGAGTATTTCAAAGGGTATAACCAAGATGCTAAAGCAGACCTAACAAAGACTTTTGGAGATGTAGAAGGATATGACGATATGGTAATAGAAAAAAATATTACACTTGAAAGTCATTGTGAACATCATATGGCTCCGATCATAGGCGTTGCTCATGTTGCGTATATCCCAAATAAAAAAGTAGTAGGTTTAAGTAAACTTGCAAGAACAGTTGATATATTTTCAAAAAGATTACAGACACAAGAAAGACTTACAATGCAGATAGCCAATACTTTAATGAGTGCTCTTGATGCAAAAGGTGTAGCTGTCACAATTGATGCCGCTCATCAATGCATGACGATGAGGGGAATTAAAAAAGAAAAAGCAACAACTGTAACAAATTATTTTTTAGGATCTTTTAAAGAAGATCTAAGTTTTCAAAATAGATATCTAAGATATATAGCTAAATAAATGTCAAAAAAATTTAAAGCAATAGTAATAGACAATCAGAATGAAAAATTTTCTCATAACGTAAGTGAAATTGATTCTAATGATTTAAAAAATGGAAATGTTTTAGTTAAAGTGGATTATTCAAGTTTGAACTACAAAGATGCAATGATTTTAAAAGACGGAGGTAGAATTGTGAGAAAATTTCCGTTTGTGCCTGGTATAGATTTTTCTGGTACAGTTGTTACAAGCGAAGACGAAAAATTTAAAAAAGATGATCATGTTATATTAACAGGTTTTAGAGTAGGTGAAGCTTACTTTGGAGGCTTCGCACAATATGCAAAAGTGGATTCAAATTTTTTAATTAAAACGCCAAAAGAATTAAATAGTAAAAAAGCTATGATGTTAGGAACAGCTGGTTTTACCGCCATGCTTTGTTCTTTCGCAGTTAAAGCAAAAGAAGAATTATTACTAGGTGAGAAAGTCAAAGACGTGCTTGTTACAGGAGCTACTGGAGGCGTAGGAAGTATAGCGGTTATGATATTATCTAAAATGGGTTACGATGTTCATGCTGTAACCGGAAAAAAAGATAAAGAAGATTATTTAAAAGGTTTGGGAGCAAAAAATATAATTGATAGAAAAGAATTTGAAGGCGAAAGTAAATTATTAGAAAAGGGGATATGGGACGGCGTAGTAGATACAGTTGGTGGAAATGCTTTGACTAAAATTTTTGCACAAACAAAGCCTGGAGGAATTGTTGCAGCATGTGGAAATGCAGGAGGAATAAAAATTAATACTACTGTAATGCCATTTATAATTAGAGGTGTAAAACTTTGGGGAATTGATTCTTCTGGCTCATCTATAAAAAGAAGAGAATTTATTTGGAATGAAGCATCTAAATTAATAGATTTTTCTAAACTAGAGTCACTTACAAAAGAACTTTCATTTACTGAACTTTTAGAGACTTATCCTAAATTATTAAAAGGTGAGTTTTTTGGTAGAGCTATAGTGAATCCAAACAAATAAAATATAATTAATTTTAATGGACTGGGACAAACTAAAAATCTTTCACACTGTGGCTGAAGCTTCTAGTTTTACAAAAGCATCGACAATCTTAAATTTAAGTCAATCTGCGATTAGTAGGCAAATTCAAGCTTTAGAAGCAGATTTAAAAGTTCAATTATTTGAAAGACATGCTAGAGGATTAGTTCTCACTGAAAATGGTGAATATCTTTTCAAGTCAGCTCATGAAGTAATTACAAAATTAAAAGATGTTGAATATAATTTAAGTGGGCACAAAGATAAATTAAATGGTAAGCTTACAGTAACTACTGTCGTAAGCTTTGGGACTACCTGGCTAACTCCTAGAATTAAAGAATTTATGGACTTAAATCCAGAAATAGAGGTGGAATTAATATTTGATGATAAAGAACTTGATCTAAGTACACGTCAAGCTGATGTAGCCATAAGAATGAGAAGACCTACACAGTTAAATTTAATTCAAAAAAAATTTGTTAATTTTAATTATCATATTTATGGTTCAAACTTATATTTAGAAAAAAATGGTTATCCAAAAACTTTAAAAGATCTAGATAAACATAAGTTTATTACTTATGGCAAAGGAGCTCCATCGCCAGTTTATAACCCTGACTGGGTATTAAAACTAGGCGCTAAAGAAGGAAAAAAAAGAAAGTCTATAATGAAAGTTAATAGTGTATACGGTTTACTTTTAGCTGTGCAAAGCGGTGTCGGACTTGCCGCGATACCCGACTATATTGCCCACAATGTAAATAATATAACTAAAGTTTTGCCAAATGAACCTGGAAAACCAACCGAAACTCATTTTGTTTATCCAGCTTCTTTAAAAAATAATGCTAGATTGATAGCTTTTAGAAACTTTATTTTTAGTAAAGTGAATGAATGGAAATTTTAAGTTTTATAATCCCATTTATAATTTTATTAACTGTCGTAGTTTTTATTCATGAATACGGACATTTTTATTTTGCCAAGCTTTATGGAGTTGGCGTTACAGATTTTTCAATCGGTTTTGGAAAAGAAATATTTGGTTTTAACGATAAATCTGGAACTAGGTGGAAATTTTGTGCTATTCCTTTAGGAGGCTATGTTAAATTTTTTGGTGATAGAAATGTTTTTAGTCAAACTGAACAAGAAGCATTATTAAAAAGATATAATAAAGATGATCAAAAAAAACTTTTTGTCACCAAACCTTTATATCAACGATCCTTAATAGTCGCAGCAGGTCCGTTTGCAAATTTTGTCTTAGCTATTTTTATTTTTGCATTCATTTACATGTTTGCGGGAAAAGACTTTACACCAGCTAAAATACTTGAGGTGCAAAAAGATAGTCCAGCTTATGTATCGGGAATAAAAAGTGGAGATATAATTTTATCGATAAATAACAAAAAAATAAATAGTATATTGGAAGTTTCAGCTTTTATTAATACTTCGACTAAAGAAATTATTGATATCAAACTTTTAAGAAATAGTGATAAAATTTTTTTAAAAATAAAACCAAAAGTTATCAAAGACAACGACTCTCTTGGTAATAAAGTTAATAAAAAAATTATAGGTATTAAAATAGCACCCCCTAACAATGAATTTAATAAAAAAAGATTAGGCCCTGCAACCGCTTTAATTTATGCTGTTAAAGAAACTTGGTTTGTAATAAATGCTTCACTAGATTTTGTAATATCTATGTTCAGGGGCAAAGGTGACTCCACCCAATTAGGTGGCCCTATTAAAATAGCTAAAATTACAGGTCAAGTAGCACAACATGGACTAGTAGCTTTCCTAAGTATTATGGCCTATATATCTATAAGCTTAGGGTTCATCAATCTTTTTCCAATACCAATGTTAGATGGAGGTCACTTAATGTTTTATGCCTTTGAAAAAATTTTAGGTAGGCCGTTAAAGCAAAAAACTCAAGAAAGTTTTTTTCGAATCGGTCTTATTTTACTTTTTTCTCTTATGTTTTTTACAACAATAAATGATATAAAGGGTTTAGGCTTGTTTTAAGCCACTTTTAATCATCAAAATAACCAATAAAATCAACGTTTATTTACTATACAATATGTAGTGTTAATATTTATTAAATACACTAATAAAAGTGTTGATTTTCCTTATTAATAATGGAAATTAAAAAATATAACTATAAGGGGCATATAATATGAATAAAAAACAATTAGTAGCAAAAATATCGTCCACATTGGGCCAAAGCAAAGCAGATGCAGAAAGAACTTTTGACTCAATAACTACAATCATTCTAAACGAATTAAAGAATGATGAGACAGTAAAAATAGCTGGTTTTGGTACTTATAAGGTAGCAAAAAGAAAAGCTAGAGTTGGAAGAAATCCTAGAACTGGAGAGTCAATCCAAATAGCAGCTTCTCAAAAAGTTAAGTTTTTACCAGCTAAAAGCTTAAAAGAAATGTTTAATAAATAAGCATTATTTAGTAGCTCTCATTTTTTTGGGAGCTATTAAAAAACGGCATATCTTTAATACCCTCAAAGCATTGTATTTTCCGCATAACTAAAATTACTAATTATCGTTAGTACTAATCCCGCTTACAAATTAATAATTAATTTTAACTTAACAAAGGATTAATATGAAAAAATATTTAATTTACTTTTTCGCAGGAACAGCTTTGTATTTTAGTTTTGCTGGCTTAGGATATGCCGAAACTACTGTATCTGCAGAAGTACAATATATCTTCAATACCTTACTATTTTTGATGTCTGGTTTTTTAGTTATGTGGATGGCAGCAGGCTTTGCCATGTTAGAATCAGGCTTAGTAACATCTAAAAGCGTATCTGCAATTTGTGCAAAAAATATAGGCTTATATTCAATTGCCGGAGTAATGTTTTGGTTAGTTGGATACAATTTAGCTTATGGTATACCTGAAGGTGGTTACATAGGATCTTTTACTCCTTGGAGTGATGGTTCTAGCATAGAAACAGGATATTCAGATGGATCAGATTGGTTTTTTCAAATGGTATTTTGCGCAACGACTATGTCTATTGTTTCTGGTACTTTAGCTGAGAGAATTAAAATTTGGCCATTTTTCTTATTTGCTGCAATTTTAACTGGGATAATTTATCCAATTGAAATGGGTTGGCAATGGGGCGGTGGATGGTTATCAGTCGCTGGATTCTCTGATTTTGCTGGTTCAACTTTAGTTCATGCTGCTGGCGGAGCTGCTGCTCTAGCAGGAGCAATCGTACTAGGGGCAAGAACTGGTAGATTCAGTGCTAGTGGCGGAGTAAAATCCATGACGCCGTTTGCTGCATCATCAATTCCGTTAGCTACACTTGGAGTATTTATACTTTGGATGGGTTGGTTCGGTTTTAATGGTGGTTCTCAATTAGCTGCTGGAACATTAGAAGATGTTTCATCTGTAGCTACAATTTATATCAATACTAATTTAGCTGCTGGCGGTGGAGTTTTAACCGCTGCTGTGGTCTCTAGACTAATTGGTGGAAAAACAGACGTGGTAATGATGCTCAATGGTGCGATTGCAGGATTAGTGGCAATTACTGCTGAACCTTTAACACCTAGTCCTTTAGCTGCAATCTTTATAGGAGCAATTGGTGGATTAGTAATGTATTTCTCAACACAACTTTTATTTAAGTTAAAAATAGATGATGTGGTTGGAGCAATACCAGCACACTTAGTTGCCGGTATCTGGGGTACTTTAGCTGTTCCATTAACTAATGGAGATGTTTCATTTGGAGCACAATTCCTAGGAACAATTTCAGTAGTGATATTTGTATTCGTTATATCATTCATAGTTTTTAAACTTATGAAAGCTACAATCGGTCTAAGAATAAGCAAAGAAGCTGAAAAACTTGGAACAGATAAAGCTGAAATAGGTGTAATTGCTTACGGTATAAGAGACTAAAAAATCTCCCTCCCTCGGGAAAAAAATAAAGGCCTGGTTTGGTTTCCCCCTTCCAGGCCTTATTTATTTCAAGTCTATTATGCATTAATTGCATAAAATGCAACCTTCAAAATCTGATAGTTATCCAGCTTAAAATATAATAGGGAGAAAAAATGAGAAATATCAAATTAAAATTGTTCTTTAGTTTTACCTTTTTACTTTTTTTTAGTGAAAATAGTTTTGCTGAAACTACTATGTCTCAAGAGGGACAATATATATTTAATTCATTAGCATTCTACATTGGCGGAGTTCTAGTTGCTTTTATGGCGGCTGGTTTTTGTATGTTAGAAAGTGGATTAGTAACAACAAAAAGCGTATCAACAATTGCTGCAAAAAATATAGGCAAATTTGCAATTTGTTCTATAGTATTTTTTTTAGTTGGTTATAACTTAGCTTATGGAATTCCGGAGGGAGGTTATGTGGGATCTTTTTCTATCTGGACTGATACGACTAATACTGAAACAGGGTATTCAGGATATTCAGATTGGTTTTTTCAAACAATGTTTGTTTGTGCAACGGCATCAATAGTATCAGGTGCGGTAGCTGAAAGAATTAAGATTTGGCCTTTTTTTATATTTGCTGCAATAATGGCTGGTTTAATATATCCAATTTCAATGGGTTGGCAATGGGGAGGCGGATGGTTGTCATCTTCTGGATTTTCTGATTTTGCTGGATCAACTTTAGTACATGCTTGCGGAGGTTCAGCTGCATTGGCTGGAGTGATAATTTTAGGAGCTAGAGAAGGAAGATTTGGAAGAAAAGGTGAAAAAAAATCAATGGAACCTTTTGCAGCTTCAAGTATTCCTTTAGTGACTCTTGGTACCTTCTTGCTCTGGTTTGGTTGGTTTGGTTTTAACGGTTTTAGTCAATTAGCAATGGGAACTTTTGATGACGTAAATGCAATTTCTAAAATTGCGGTTAATACACACTTAGCTGGAGCTGCAGGAACTGTTACTGGAGCAGCGTTAACCCGATTAATAGGAGGTAAAACTGATATTGTTATGATGCTTAATGGTGCGTTAGCAGGATTAGTAGCAATAACCGCAGAACCCTTAACTCCTGGACCTATAACTGCGATGCTAATTGGTTCTATTGGAGCTGTGATTATGTATTACGGAACTAAATTTTTAGAAAGTTATAGAATTGATGATGTTGTAGGAGCTATACCAGTTCATATGTTTGCAGGAATATTTGGAACACTTGTTGTACCGCTAACTAATGTAGACACTTCTTTTGACACTCAATTAATAGGAGTGTTTTCAGTTTGTGTATTTAGTTTTGTTCTTTCTTGGATAACATTTAGTACTCTTAAAGCAACTATTGGTCTAAGAATTAGTAAAGCTGCAGAAAAATTAGGAACTGATAAAGCAGAAGTGGGAGTTATAGCTTATTCTATAAGAGACTAGAATATAACTTTAATTTATAAAAATAAAATTAAGGCTCAATTAAAAATTGAGCCTTTTTTTTTAAACTTTGCTATCTTCCCAAATTTTTTTCCAATCAATATTAGGGGACAAACCAAATACAGAGTTCACGTTAGTACAATGTATTGCTAGCGAAGGAATGGGAGATAAACAAATTTCTTCTTCGTAAATTTCATGAAGCGGAGTTTCAAAAGGAGAATGTTCAGTTTCTGACATTTTTATCAGTTCATTCCAATATTTTTCTATCATTTTTTTATTTGTCATAAAAGTTAATAGCGATTCTCTTACTCGTCTCCAATGATATTTATGACCAATAAAAACATTTGTGGGTTCAGCTTCTTTATAAAGATAAGGGTAGTCTACTGGACATAAAAAAAGATCTTTTTTAAATACTGAAGCTAGTTTTTCATATGTAAATATCATTTCACTAAGACTGTCTTTTTTATGAATATAATCATCTTCTACAAAATAGACTAAGTCTGCTGAGCTGTCTTTTGCAGCTTTAAAAGATTTTAGTATACTTGCCATTGTAGCTTTCATATTATCTTCAAAAATTGGATTATTTTTATTCATCGTTTTAATAAAAGAAAATTCGTTAACATCTAAATTAATTATTTCATATTTTATTGAAGATTGTTCTAAAAGTTTTTTAATTAAGTTTAAGTCATAGTTTTTAGACTTATGATCAATTATAGTTATTTTTAAATTAATTTTTTCTAATATCTCTGTGTTTAATTTAAAATTGTTAATTAAAGATTTAATTGTTCTAAAAGTATATTCAGACTTCTCACATTCAAAAACTCTTTTCTTATTTTGTGTAACAAGATTTACAGATGTACAAGTTTTTATAAATATTTCTAAAGATTTAACCGGTCTTGTAATTTTTGTTATTCCTAGAGGAATCGAAATTGAATTTTTACCTAATGTACTAAAGTTTTCAAATGAGTTCTTTCCTGACACTGGAAGATGAAAGTTTTTTTGATCAATAATCTCGTATCCTATTATTCTACAAATTTTAACAAAGATTTTTTTTAAAAAACCTTTTTTTTCATTATTGTTAATTTTTCTCATTTGTTTTAAAATGGTTTATTATAGTTAATTATCATGAATATAAAAACTTCAAAAGATTTAGTTGATGAAGCAAAAAAAGAAATAACGTCTATTTCAGCAAAAGAAACTAAAAATTTGTTAGAAAAAGACGAAATTACTTTAGTTGATGTGAGAGACATCAGAGAATTATGGAAAGAAGGAACTATTAAAAATTCAATTCATATTCCAAGAGGAATGCTAGAATTTTGGCTCGATCCTGAAAGCTCTTATTATAAAGAAAAAAAAATAAAAAATGTTAAAAAATTAGTTTTATTTTGTGCGCTAGGTATGAGATCTGCTTTAGCAACCAAATCTCTTCAGGAAATGGGATTTAAAAATATAGCTGATGTAGAGGGTGGTTTTGATGCATTAAAAAGTGCTGGTTTAGAGATTATTAAAAAAGAAAAAAAATAGTTATTTTTTTGCTTCATTAACTGCAAACTCTAATCGGTCTTGACCCCAAAAAATTTTATTGTTTACTAAAAATGTTGGTGCACCAAATATTCCTTTTTCATAAGCTTCATCAGTTTTTTTTTTTAGTAAATTTTTTACGTTTTGACTTGAAGATCTCAAAAAAAAAGTTTTTGGATTAATATCAATATTTTTTAACACTTTATCAATAATATTTTGATCATTCATATTAAGTCCGTCTTTCCAAATAGCATCAAAAATTTTTTCAACATATAAACTTGTAAAATCATCTTCATTAGCTACTAAAACGCCTCTCATTAAGTTCAAGGTTTTTATAGGAAAATATGAATTAAATTTAAATTGAATTTTATTTTTTTCTGCTATCAATTTACAATCTCTAATCATGAATTTAGCTTTGGCAGGTATGAATGCAGGAGCTTTAATATTATGAAGATTATGAATACCACCTAATAATATAGGCTTGTATTTAATTTTGATAGAGTATTTTTTTTCTATTTTTTTTAAATCTTGATGAGCAATAAAAGAGTATGGACTAACGAAATCAAAATAAAATTCAAAAGTCTTAATCATTAAAACTAATTTTTTTGGCAAAAAATATTCTCATAAACCAATAAAAAACCAAACCAACTGGGCCTGAAAAATAAGTTATTATTAATGAAAAAACACAAATTACTTTTGGTATCATATATTTTTGACAATCTCTCGCGATCCATGCACCAATAAATAAACTAATAGAAAGGAAGTGTAGCCAAAAAATTAAAAGGAAAGTTTCTTCTGAAAAAACAGTATATAAATTATCTAAGCCAAAATATAAGTCAAATCCAAGAAAAATATTTCCATCTAAATATATTTTATAACCAATATATATATACGCTGTTGCAAGTAAAAGAGGCGCTATTATAGAGTGTACAATAAATTTTGTTAGTACGTTATTTGGCGCCAAAATCAGCAAGACCCAAAAAGGTAAAACTCCCCAGTTAGCCAAAAGGTAAATATTTTCATAAGTTAGATATGTTTGAAAGTTATTTATCATTTAAAATAATATAGTATATTAGTTAAATGAATCCCACATTAAATAAAAAAGATTTTGAAGACCTAACAACAAATTTAAAGGATTTAGCATATGGATATCTAGAAAAATATAGTCCCTCCAAACAACAATTAAAAATATATTTATTAAAAAAATACTTGATTAAAATAAAAGGTACAAAATCAAAAAAAGAGGTTTCTTTAATAATTGATGAAATATTGAAAAATTTGGAGAGTAATAAATTACTTAATGATGAATTATACGCAGATTCAAAAGCCAGAATGTTTTTGAGAAGAGGTTATTCATTAAACAAGATTAATCAATCTCTTAGACAAAAAGGAATTGAAAGTGAACATATAAAAAGAAGTATTAATAAAATAAAAGAAGATAAAATTGAGCCGGATTTCGTTTCTGCTTTAAAACTATGTAAAAGAAGACGAATAGGTGCTTTACGACCAGAAGCAAATCGAGAAATATTCTACAAAAAAGATATGGGAATTTTAGCAAGAGGAGGTTTTAGCTTTGAATTATCTAAAAGAGTATTAGATATTGAAACTAAAGAATTCAATAAATTAATTAAAATCATCTAATTCTTCTTTTTCTTTTTTTATTAGCTCATCCAATCTTCTTTTTAGAGCATTTCTTACTAATATAAAAAATAATACACCTACAAAAGTAACTGAAATAATTATAATTAATATTGTTTTAATCATTTAAATTTTTTGAACGTTTAATTAAAATACTTGGATTCTTATAATCTTCTTTTCCGTAATAGAAAGGTTTATCATCTAGTGTCTTAATAATCGCTCCAGCATTTTGAGCTATAGCATGTCCTGCAGCATAATCCCACTCGTTTGCTCTTTCTTTAGCTGCGTAGATATCATATTCGCCTGAAGCAATAACACAAAATTTATATGAACTAGCCATTTTGACAATCGAAGTAACTTTATATTTTTTAAGTATATTCATTATCGTGTCTGAAGGTTTAAGCACGCTTGATAATGCAACAACTGAGTTTGTAGGAGTTTTTTTTGAACAATTAATTTTAATTGTTTTTTTGTTTTCAATTAAATAGCTCTCACCTGGATGAAAAGAATAGAATAATTGTTTTTTTTTAGGCACTCCCACTAAGCCAAGCACAGAAATTTTATCTATTATTAAAGCTGCATTTAATGTGTATTCATCTTTACCAGCGATATATTCTTTTGTTCCATCAATTGGATCAATTAACCAAAATATTTTCGCTTTATTTTTTATTTCAATATTAACAGTTTCTTCAGAAATAATAGGAATGTTTGGAGTTAGTTCCTTTATTTTATTTGTAATCAACCTATCAACTTTGAGATCTCCATTACTTACAGGAGATTGATCTTCTTTTATTTGTATATTTAAACCTTTTTTATATAAATCTATAGATTCTTCCCCAGCAATATTGAAAGTATCTATTAACCTTTCGGCTATTAATTTTAATTCATTTTTGTTCATTATTAATTTTTTCTAACGATACAAAATCTATATTTAATACTTGTTTACCAAAATTTTCGAAGTTAACGGTTACTTTATTGTTTATAATAGACTGAATTTGTCCTATACCCCATTGTTTTTTTAGAGGGTTTATTACGTAATCTCCTGGTTCAAAATCTAAATGCATTATGGAAAATTCTTTTTTTTTATATTATATACGGATAATGAAAAATTCACTAGGTTTCAATAAAAAAAACAAAGACACAAAAGTTGTTGTTGCCATGTCTGGAGGCGTAGACTCATCCGTTGTAGCTGGAATAATGAAAGCTGAGGGATATAATGTTACTGGCATAACTTTAAAACTTTATGATGATACTAAAAATTTAAAGGATAGTAGGCAATGCTGTGCGGGAAGAGATATTGTTGATGCCAAAAGAGTTTCAGAACAATTAAATATTAATCATGAAATTTTGTATTACCAAAAAAATTTTAAAAAAGAAGTTATAGATTCTTTTATAGATAGTTATGTTTCCGGTGAAACTCCCATACCCTGTGTACAATGCAATCAAACTGTAAAATTTAGAGATTTATTTAAATATGCAAAAGATTTAAATGCCGATGCTTTAGTTACAGGGCATTATGTAACTAGAGTTTTTAATAATGGCAAATCTGACATGTATAGAGCAAAAGATAAAAATAGAGATCAGAGCTATTTTCTTTTTGGTACAACTCAGGAGCAATTAGATTTTTTAAGGTTTCCTTTAGGAGAAATTGAAAAATCTGAAACAAGATCGATAGCTTCAAAATTAAGTTTAAACGTATCAAATAAACCTGATAGTCAGGATATATGTTTTGTGCCAAATGGCGACTATTCCTCAGTTATTAAAAAATATAGACCAGAGTCCTTTAAATCAGGAGCTATCTTTGATTTAAAGGGAAATAATATTGGTGTGCATGAGGGTATAATTAATTACACAGTAGGACAAAGAAGAGGAATTAAATTAGCACACTCAGAACCATTATACGTTTTAAATATTAACGCAGAGAACAATTCTATTACGGTTGGCCCAAAGGAAGCATTAGTTATTAAAAAAATTAGTTTAAGAAATTTAAATATTTTAGGTCTAGATAAAAATTTTAAAAAAATAATTAAAATTAAAGTAAGATCAACAGGCAGATTATTGGATGCAAAGATTAAATTTAATAAAGATTTAGCGGAAGTAGAAATCTTAGACAAAGAAACAGGTATTTCACCCGGTCAAGCCTGTGTTTTTTATAGTACAGATGATTATGGGGATAAACTTTTAGGAGGCGGCTGGATTCATAAGACACAGAACAAAAATTTATCCACGTAACTCACAGTAAAAAATCTCGCACGTAATAAGTGATATGAATAAAAGTTAACTTATGTTTAAATGTAATCAATTAAGAGGCAACTCTTAACTGGCCATTTAGGGAAAAACCGAGAGGTTCAAGCTTAAAGGGCAGAAAGGTCAACTGAGTAGCGCTAAAATAGTTGATCGGGCAGGTTCGGCGGTAGCGCCTACAACGACGAACCAAAACTACTAAATTTCTGGGCGAAAGCTCAGAAGTTTATGTGGTTTGTTTTTTTTTCCAAAATAAATAAGTTAATAAATAAAAAGCTATTACTCCTAAAAAATAATTCCATTCTAAAGCATGTTTAAAATGTACGTTACCTTTTGTTACTAACATTGGAAGACTCAAGACTGCAACAGATGAAAGAATAAAAACAAGACATATTTTAATTTTTAAAATAAAGGGGTTAATTATTTTTTTGATTTTAAGCTTTAATTTATATAATTCAAATACCAACAAACTTTGACTGACTATTTCAAAAATTATAAAACTTAGTAGAACAATTCTTCTAAGTAGCTTAAAAAATTTTATATCAAATTCGACGCCTAATAATATTGAGTGCAAGGCAAGAAAAACTGCAGAAAGAATGCCAAAAATTTTGAATTTATAGTTTTTATTTGTACTATTAAATCCATTTATTAAAGTGTTATTATTTTTCCAATAAAAATAAAGGAGCAAAGAAGTAATCAACATTGTTGGTTTAAAAATTAAATAGGCCGGAAAAGTTCTTGAAGCTCTGCTAATTGAAAGACTTCCGTCAATATAAGGGATAGAAAATTTTGACCTTCCAATTTGATCAACTACAAAAATTGTATTTTCTAGTAAGTGAAAATTGATAGAAATAAAAAGACATAAGTTAATTCCCATCAAGGGAAGAAAAAATATCCACAAACTTATCTTTCGAATCGGAGCAATTTCTACCATTTTTAAAATATTTGATTATTTTCTTTTATTTCTTTTTCTTGCTCTTCTTTTTTTTGAGCCTATTTTTCTTCTACCTCTATGCTTCTTTGGGTAACCCATATTTCTGCCTCCTTTTTTGTATTTTAATTACTCTATAATTATATAAAGTCCAATTATACTTATTTTATGAAAAAGTCTACAAGCACATTTTTAAAACATCCAACTAAAGATAATACAAATAGATCTGCCAATCCTCCAGTAATAAGAGCATCAACAATACTTTTTAATTCAATGCAGGAAATGATAAATCACGAAAAAAAAATTAAATCACACAAAAATATTACTCATTATACTTATGGTCGATATGGAAGCTCAACAACTATTGAGTTAGAAAATATAATTAAAGAACTTGAACAAGCTTATCATGTTTTTTTAACTGGAACTGGATTTGGAGGTTTATCATTAGCTTTAATGAGTTTATGTAGACCAGGAGATGAGATTTTAGTTTCAGATAATGTTTATGGACCTACTAGAGAAATTTCAGAAGATCTTTTAAAAGAATTTGATATTGATGCCAAATTTTATAACCCAGAAAAATTTGAAGATTTAAAAAATAAAGTTACTGATAAAACAAAAATGATACTAGTTGAAAATCCTGGAAGTAATACTTTTGAATTTCAAGATCTTTCTAAGATCGTAAAATTGGCTAAAAGTAAAAATATTATAACTCTTTTAGACAACACTTGGGGAACTCCCTTATATTTAAAGCCTCTGAAAATTGGTTTTGATATATCTTTTTCATCTGCAACAAAATACTTTTCCGGACATTCTGATGCTATGGGCGGAACTCTAGCAGTAAATAAAAAAGTTTTTAAAAAAATAATGTTTTTTTATAAATTATCAGGCTACAGAATGTCTGCTGATGAAGCCTATTTAATAATTAGAGGTTTAAGGACTCTTGATGTTCGATTAAAGGCACATTATGAAAATACGAAAATTGTTATTAATTTCTTAAAAAAACAAAAAAAAATTAAAGAAATTTTGTATCCACACAAACCTTCATCTAAAAATTATAAACTTTGGAAAAAATATTATTCAGGTGCATCAGGTTTGTTGTCTATTGTAATTAAAAGCAAAAATAAGTCATCTGTAAATAAATTTGTAAATTCACTTAGATTATTTGGAATTGGCTACAGTTGGGGTGGATTTGAAAGCTTAGCAATTTTACAAGAATTAAGAAAAGAAACTGAATATACTAAGGGTCGGCAATATCACAGATTTAATAAAGACGAACATATTGTAAGACTTCATATAGGTTTAGAAGATCCAAAAGATTTGATTAATGATATTAAAAATTCTTTAAATTATATTAAATAATGAAAAAATTTATTCCAAATAATTTAGCTTTAATTACTTTACTCTCTGCTTGTGCTGTAATTTTAGTTTCCATGGGATTAAGACAAACATTTGGATTATTTTTTAGTGCGTTCGAGCAAGATTTAAACTGTACTAGAACAGAATTTGGTTTAGCGATTGGTATCCAGATGTTGTTTTGGGGAATTTTTGCTCCTTTATTTGGAATTATTGCAGATAAATACGGAGGTAATAAAGCAGTTTTTTTAGGTTTTATAATTTTTGGCTTGGGAATTTATATGCTTTATTCTGGACCAAATACTGGAATATTTTTTCAGATAAGTTTAGGTGTTCTTGTAGGTACTGCTTTAGGGGCAACAGCAATGAGTGTTCCTGTTTCAGAAGTAGGAAAACATTTTCCTAATGAATCAAGATCTATGGCAACTGGTCTTGTTACAGCCGCGGCATCTGTTGGATATTTTATTTCCCCACTGTTTACAAAGTATAGTCTTGGTGCATTTGGATGGGAAAATACTTTAAAATATTTTATGTATTTTATATTATTTGGTTTGATAGCATCTATATTTCTTCTACCTAAGAAAAACAATGATCCGAAGATTTCTAATCAAAACCAAAATCAAGCTTTTGTTCCAGCATTAAAAGAAGCTTTTTCACATAAGGGATATAATTTATTAGTTGCAGGCTTTTTCGTTTGTGGATTTCAAATAACTCTAGTAGCTACTCATATACCGGGATATATGCAAGACCGAGGACTTGGCGGTTGGTCAGCAACAATTATTTTAGCTTTAATTGGTTTATTTAATATAGTTGGAACCTTAGGCATGGGATATCTCGGTACGAAATATAGTAAAAAGATATTGTTAAGCATCCTATACTTCGCTAGGGCAGTTGTTATTTGTATTTTTATTTTTTTACCTCCATCTTTATATACCTCTATATTTTTTGGAATAACTTTTGGAGTTTTGTGGCTATCAACTGTTCCACCGACCAATGGGATAGTAGCTCAAATTTTTGGTACCAGATACTTAAGTACCTTATTTGGAATTGTTTTCTTAAGTCATCAATTTGGTTCTTTTGCAGGGGCACTCCTAGGGGGATATTTTTTTGACTTATACGGGTCATATGATTATGCTTGGTATATTGCAATAGCACTATCTATATTTGCTACGCTGGTACATCTTCCCATAGATGAAAAACCAATAGTCAGACTTCAAACATCCTAGGGTTGTATTTAGAGTCCTTAAGTGAATCAAAGGTGAATCAAAAGGAGAACATTAAAGTTTTTAATATTATAATTGTGGACAAAAAATCATTTGATTTTTTTATTAAGTATTTATAAGATTTATTTAACAAGGAGATACAATGTTTTCAAAAGAGTTAAACAATAAATTAGACAGATATCATTTATTAACACATCCATTCTATCAAGTTTTTTGGAATGAAGGAAAATTAACTAGAGAAATTATTAAAGATTATGCTGAGCAATACTATCAGCACGTAAAAGCATTTCCTAGATATATAAGTGCAACACACTCTATATGTGATGACATTGAAAAAAGAAAAATTCTCTTAGAAAATTTACAAGATGAAGAAAATACAAATGGAGATCACCCTAAGTTATGGAAGAACTTTGCTGCGGCTATGGGAGCGGACAAAAATAAAATTGATAATATAAAAGCTGATTGGTTTACCCAAGATATGATAGATAATTTTTTCGCTCAAGCAAGATCTTCATATGCAGAGGGATTAGCTTCTTTATATACTTATGAAAGACAAATTCCAGAAATAGCTGAGACTAAAATTCAAGGTCTTAAAAAATTTTATGGTGTAAGTTCAAAAGAAGGTTTAGAATTTTTTGAAGCTCATAAATCAGCTGATGTAATTCACAGAGCTGAGTGCGAAAAATTATTAGATAGCTTATCTGCCGGAGAACAAAAAAAAGCTGAAAAAGCCTCTTTGCTTACTGCAAGATATCTTTGGAATTTTTTAAGTGGAATGACCTCTAAACATAAGCTTCAAGTAGCTGCATAAAGCATTAATGAAAAATGATAACCATGTTTGGGACAATAAAATCCCAACTGCCCAAATGCTTGGTCGTTGGCAACCTTGGCACCAAGGACACCAAAAGCTTTTTGAAGAAATAATAAAAAAAACAGGCCAAGTAAATATAATGGTTCGTGATGTAAAAGGAGTTGATGACAATCCTTTTGATTTTGAAACTGTGAAAAAAAATATTTTAGAAGCTTTAAAAGAATACAAAAATAGAATTAAAGTTTCTTTGGTGCCAAATATAACCAATATTTGCTACGGCAGAGGTGTTGGATATAAAATTGAAGAAATAGTACTTGATGAAAAAACTCAGCAGATTTCAGCAACAAAAATAAGAGAACAAATGAGAAAAGAAGGAAAACTGTAAAACCTTTTTTCTACTTAAAAGTGAATTAAATTTCTACCTGATAATCCTTATCAATACATATGCTTGACCTACGTATTCTCTAAATATATAAATTTATCAGATTCAAGGGGAAACAATAAATGATTACCAACAATCCATTTTCCGCTTTAGCGGAAATCATATCACCAATAGCGATGCAATGTTTTGCAATAGCTATGATAGCCTTAGTTGCTATAGGTACTTTGATAGATATTATTCATAAAAAAAATGTTAAATATTTTTTTGATAACGCTAAGAAAGCAAAAAAATCTGCAAAAATACAACTTTCTACAGCTCAACGAACTTCAGTTATTCTAAAAACTGTTGCGCACGACATAGCCACTACTGCTGAATTGGGTAGAGGTAAAAGAAGAGTTGCTCATGTACTAGGTATGTATGGCACAATAATTTTTTGGGTTACCTCGGCTTTATTAATTTTTTCATTTCCGACAGCTGGATCTTCAACACCTTCAGCAATAACAGCGATGTGGCATGTTGGAGCAATAATCACTTGTTTAGGAGGTTATTGGTTTTGGTTTTTTTTAAGAGTTGATGTTTTAGCAGAAGCTCATCCATGGTACAGAATAATTAAAGCAGATTTATTTGTTTTAGCGCTATTAGCTTGTGCTACGTTTGCTTTAGCTTGGTCTTATACTCAATATTCAGGAATGATAGGCTTAAGTTATTTATTTTTAATTTTATATATTGTTTCTAATTTAATTTTATTTGGAGGTGTATATTGGTCAAAATTTGCACATATGTTTTATAAACCAGGTGCAGCAATACAAAAAAATTTAGCAGAAGCTGATGGTTCTAGAGATAATTTACCACCACTAGCAGATGCACCAGAGCAATTTGGGCTGGGCATAAAAAGAGAGCAACCCAAGCACTATTAGGAAATTTATGATAAATATAAATAGAGGAGAAAAATAATTTATGTCAACTTTTGTATATATGACACGTTGTGATGGTTGTGGGCACTGTGTAGACATTTGCCCATCAGATATTATGCACATAGATGAAACTATAAGAAGAGCTAAAAATATTGAACCAAATTTTTGTTGGGAGTGTTATTCATGTGTAAAGGCTTGTCCAAATCATGCAATTGATGTGAGAGGTTATGCCGATTTTGCACCTATGGGACATAGTGTAAGGGTAAGAAGGGAAGAAGAAAAAGGAACTATATCTTGGAGAATAAAATTTAGAAATGGAACTGAAAAAAACTTTGTATCTCCGATAACAACTAAACCTTGGGGAAAATTTATTCCTAAACTCTCCGAAGAAGATAAACCAAATCAAGGCGAAATTACTTCTCAAAGACTTTATACTGAGCCAAATGGATTAAATATTGATGGAGATCTTCCTACCATAAGTAAAGATACATTTAAAAAAGGTGTTTACTACTAATGGCTAAAATCAAAACTCATTTGGTAGAAAGCGATGTTCTGATTATTGGCGGAGGTATGGCTGGCACTGGAGCAACTTTTGAAGCTAGACATTGGGGAAGAGATTTAAAAATAGTTTGTGTTGAAAAGGCAAATATTGATCGAAGCGGTGCAGTAGCCCAAGGTCTTTATGCAATCAATTGTTACATGGGAATGCAATGGAATGAAAATCAACCTGAAGACCATGTTAGATATGCTCGTAATGATTTAATGGGAATGGTTAGAGAAGATTTAGGTTATGACATGGCTCGCCATGTAGACTCCACAGTACATATGTTTGATGAATGGGGTTTGCCAATGATGAAAAATGAAAAAACGGGAAGATATTTAAGAGAAGGTAAATGGCAAATAATGATCCATGGAGAAAGTTATAAGCCAATAGTTGCTGAAGCGGCTAAAAAATCTGCAGATAAAATTTATAACAGAATAATGGTCACTCATCTTTTAATGGATGACGAAAAAGAAAACAGAATTGGCGGTGCAGTTGGATTTAATATGAGAACTGGTGATTACCACGTGTTTAAGGCTAAAACAGTTATTGTAGCAGCTGGTGGAGCGTCGCATATATTTAAACCTAGGGCAGTAGGAGAAGGAATGGGAAGAACTTGGTATGCCCCATGGAGCAATGGATCAGCTTATGCTTTACCCATAGCTATTGGAGCAAAGATGACTCAAATGGAAAATAGAATTGTCTTATGTAGATTTAAAGATGGCTATGGACCGGTTGGAGCGTATTTTTTACATTTAAAAACTTATACACAAAATGCTAATGGGGAAAATTATGAAAAGAAATGGTACGATCATACTAAAAAATTAGTGGGAGAATATATTGATCATCACCCTACACCAACTTGCTTACGTAACCACGCATTTATACAAGAAGTTCAAGCTGGAGGAGGACCAATACATATGGTTACCAAAGAAGCATTTCAAGATCCTCATTTAGAAACAGTAGGTTGGGAAAATTTTTTAGGAATGACTGTTGGACAAGCAGTTGTTTGGGCTTCACAAAATATTGATCCAAAATATACTAATCCAGAATTAACAACTTCTGAACCTTATGTAATGGGCTCGCACGCTACTTGTTCAGGAGCTTGGGTAAGTGGACCAGAAGATTTATCACCACCGGAATACTTTTGGGGTTACAACAGAATGTTAACAGTTGAAGGTTTATTTGGAGCAGGAGATACAGTAGGAGGAAGTGCTCACAAATTTTCTTCAGGCTCATTCACCGAAGGACGTTTGGCCGCTAAAGCAGCTTGTAAATATATAGAAGATAATAAAGCAGAAGGAATTAAAGTTAGTGAAAAACAATATACAGATCTTAAAGAAGTAATTTATAAACCTTTAGAAAATTTCACAGTAGGAAGAAACGAAATAACAGGTGGAACTGTCTCGCCAAGTTATATTTCGCCTATTCAAGGACTTCAAAGACTTCAGAGAATTATGGATGAATATGTCGGGGGTATAGCCACTAATTATATGACCAATGAAAATATGCTAAATCGAGGTCTTGAATTATTAAAATGGCTAGAGGAAGATTTAGAAAATGTTGGTGCAGAGGATTATCACCAACTTATGAGAGCATGGGAACTAAAACATAGAACTATTACCTCTCAATGTGTTACAGAACATACGAAGTTTAGAGAAGAAACTCGTTGGCCAGGATATTACTATAGAGGAGACCACTTAAAATTAGATGATGATAACTGGCATTGCTTAACCGTTTCAAGAAGAGATCCTAAAACAAAAAAATTTACTATGGAGAAAGTGCCTGTTTACCATATAGTTGATGATAAGAAGGAAAAGAAAGCTTCTTAAATTAGTTTAAATGAAGCTTCTTGATAAAACCGATAAGGAAATAATAACAATAGCCAAACCAATTTGGGACAATTTAGTTAAATCATCAAACATTAAAGACTATGGTGGTTTTACTAAGGATTTTTCGTCTCAGATGCTTTACGGCGCAAATGAAGTTGAACTCGGAAAACAGTGGGCTAACAACAAGCTTTTAACTAGTCTATCAGAAAAATATGAAGTATTTGGATGTCTTAGAAGAGATCAATTTGTAACCATTCTTTATAAGCAAACTAGTCAAACGCTACCAGGAGAATTTCTAGGAAGACTTGTATTAGGCATAGAAAGCGAAGAAGTAAAAGTTTTTGGAGCAACTATATACTAGGTGCGTCAGATTGTTCTAAGTTGTAAATTTTTTTGAGAAATAAGTATTCTTATGTTACTAAAAGATATGCAATTGACTAACAACCCATTTAAATTTTTTCAAAAATTATCAAATTATCTAGGTTTAAAAACTGCATTACATATAGGTTTAATTGCATTCTGGGCAGTTATTATAATTGGCACTTTTAAAGAATTTATTTAAAATTCATATTATATCATCTATTTATTGACAACATATCTTATGAATAATATTTAGATAAGTATGGATATATATCTACCAATTGCACAAGTCTCAGTAGATATTTTTTTATTACTTTTTTTAAGTTTGTTCGTAGGAATATTATCTGGAATTTTTGGAGTAGGAGGGGGATTTCTTATGACTCCTTTTTTAATTTTTATGGGCATTCCTCCTGCCTATGCCGTCCCGAATGAAGTTAACAATATTTTGGCAACTTCTGTTTCTGGCTCATTAACTCATTATTTTAAAAATACTTTAGATTATAAAATGGGACTAATGATTGTTTCAGGAGGTGTTATTGGAACTCTTTTAGGAATTTCTACATTCTCTTATTTCTCAGAAATCGGCAAAATAAGTATAATTATATCTTTACTCTATATGTATTTATTAGCAATCGTTGGAACTTTAATGATAATAGAGGGTGTTAAAGAAGTAGACCAAGCTAGAAAAAAAATTATAATAAAAAAAAAATTACATCAACACAATTGGTTCCAAGGACTTCCATTACGAATGAGATTTCCGAAATCCAAATTATATGAAAGTGCTCTTACTCCAATTTTACTGGGACTAATAGTGGGTTTCGTAGCTGCCATGATGGGAATTGGTGGAGCATTTTTAATGGTTCCAGCAATGATATATATTGTTGGAATGCCAGTAAAATTAATTCCTGGCACTTCTTTATTTGTAACAATATTCATAAGTGCGATTGTGACTATTTTACATGCTTTTAATTATGGTTCAATTGATCTTACTTTAGTTATACCATTAATTCTTGGTTCAATTTTAGGAGTTCAATTAGGTCAAAAATTTGGACAATATCTTGACAGTTCACACTTAAAAACTTTGTTTGCAATGCTTTTGTGTACCGTAGCTATTGCTATAGCATACGACTCATTTTTTGCTGAAAAAAGCAATGAAGCAATTAGTTCACTAGTAGTTAAGTCAGATTTAAATTCATTTGCTGAGTTTACTTTAAACTTTTCTAATGATGCACCAATGTTGTACGGAGCATTCGCTATTTTACTTGCGATTGGTTTAGGAGCTCTCACAGCTTGGTTGAGGAAAATTACAAGTGATATTAGAAAAAAAAAAATAGAAGATGTTAAAGTAACGAAGTAATTTTTTCAAAAGACTGTATAGTTACAATACTCACAATACCTACAGTTAATGCAGCTATCAATCCAACTACAAATGGTTTGTAGCCCATTTCTTTTAACTCGCTTAAATTTGTAGATATACCAACTGCTGCCATAGCCATTGTCAAACAAATTTGAGCTAAATCATTTATAAATAAGATAAAAGTATTCCAATTATCATTATTATAATTTTGTATTTGAACTATTTGATCTCCAATATTTCTAAAAATTATCATACCTATAAATCCTAATACAAAATAAGGAAAAATATTTAAAATCGATACAGTTTTACCCTCAGTACTTCCTCTATTATACAAATATCCAAACAAAGGTATCATAATAATCAAAAAAGTATTTCGTATTAATTTAGTCACAGTAGCTATATTAAGCGTCTCCGGACTATTAAATTGCTGATCATAAATCATTCCAGCAGCAGCCACTTGTGATGTTTCATGAATAGATGTACCTAAAAATAGACCTGCATATAAGGAATTTCCATCAAAATAAATATTTGCAAAGTAAGGATATACAAGCATCGAAAAAACTCCAAATAGAGTAATATTTGCAACAGAGTAAGCTACTTCACCTTTTTTTGCATTTATTACAGGGGCTGTAGCCACAATTGCTGTAGCTCCACACACACTAGTGCCTATAGCTATTAAATATGACATTTTTGAAGAAATTTTAAATTTTTTAATTAGTAATTTTATTAAAACTAATACACTTACAATACAGGTTATAATTAGTGGTATTGCTATTGTCCCAAATTTGATAAATTCACTAAAACTTAATCTAATTCCTAAACAAATAATTCCTAACTTAAGAATGTAGGTTTGTGTAAAATTTAATCCTATTTTAAAACCAGGTCTTGGAATAAAAGCGTTTCCCATTATTATACCAATAACTATTGCTATCATAACGCTAGAAATGGGACTTTTTTGGTAACCCATTAGTTCGATGCCAATAACATTATTTATCCCTTCTGATAATAAATAAAGAACTAAAGCTAAAACTATTCCAGGTATAAAAGTTATAATTTTATTTATTTGAAGCATTTTTAATATAATTTAGTCTTTATATTTGTTTAATTTTTATAGATATTGATATTTAGTCGCATTATTCAATTAAGTTTTGTGATACTTTTGTTTTTCAGGTATCACACCTCTTACTCCACCACTCGGATCTCTAACATCGCCATTTCTTCTAGGTATTAAATGAATATGACAATGCATGATTGATTGACCAGCATCTTTTCCAACATTTACTCCCAAGTTAAAACCTGTAATTTTTTTATCTAATTTTAATAAATTTTTTTTTTGTTCTTTTAAAATTTTATTTAATTCATTTAGTTCATCAAATGTAAGTTCAAAAAAATCACTTACATGTCTTTTTGTTATTATTAATGTGTGATGTTTTGTAACTGGATAAGCTGTATCTCTTATAATAAAAAAATAATTGGTTAACGATATTATATTGCAATTTGATTTGTTGCAGAAAATACACTCTTTATTTTCTAACATTAAGCACTTCTGTAAAGCTTAGTCATAACAAATTCTTTATGACCTAAACTTTCAGCGCACGTTAATCTACCATTAGCAACTTTTATTGTAGATTTAATCAATTCATCACCTGCTTGATCTAAATTCATTTGACGTGAAAGTATTTTTGAGACATCACAATCAATGTGTTCACTCATGCTTTTAGCTGTTAATGGATTTGCTGTTAGTTTAATTACAGGTTCAATCGGATTACCTACAATATTACCTTGACCAGTAGGAAATAAATGAATATTAAAGCCACCCGCTGCTTGAAGGGTTATGCATTCTGCAGCTGCTGATGATGTGTCCATAAAATATAAACCTTTACCTTTTTTTGGTTCTTCTGCTGGTTCCAATACATCAATAAATTTTAAATTACCAATTTTTTGAAAATTTCCAAATGCCTTCTCTTCAATTGTTGTTAATCCACCAGCTATATTTCCTGCTGTTGGTTGACTTTCTGAAAGATCATCTGTTGCTTCTTTTAAAATAAAATCGTTGTAACTGTTCCAAGTTTTCATAAATTTATTTTTTGCTTCTGCTGTTGCACCTCTTGAAGCGCAAACGGTTTCTGCTCCTGTTAGTTCTGATGTTTCGCCAAAACATAAGTGTACTCCAAGTGGCTCTAATTTCTCCATGAGATTTCCTACCGTAGGATTTGAAGCTAATCCAGATGTAGTATCAGACTCTCCACACTTGACAGAAATCCACAAATCACTCATTGGACACTCTACTCTGTGCTTTTCTGAAGCCCATTGTGAAAACTCTTGTGCTTTTTTCGAAGCTTTCATTATAGTTCCTATATCTCCTGTACGTTCAATGTGAAAACCTTCTACAGGTTTTCCTGTTTTCGCTATTTCATCCACAATTCTTTTTGTCCATTTTGGCTCAATTCCAACTACTATAACCGCAGCAACATTTGGATTTTTTCCAGTGCCAATCATAGTTCTGAAGTGTAATTCTAAGTCTGCACCAAATTGTAGTCTTCCATAAGAGTGGGGCAGTGCAATAGTGCCCTTAATGTTGTTAGCAACAGCCTCTGCACAAGCATTAGAAATATCATCTACAGGCAATATAATTACATGATTTCTAGTACCAGCTCTTCCATTTTCTCTTTTATATCCTAAAAAACTCTTTGGAATTTCCATTTTATTTTACCATTTTTTTGTTTTAACATTGTGAACATGAACATGCTCACCTTTTTTTATTGATTTAACAACTTTACCAATATCATGACCATATTTTAAAATAGTATCACCTTCCTTTAAGTCTTGAAGGGCAATTTTGTGGCCTAGAGGAACCTCGGCAATTGAGTTAATTTTTACAGTTTTATCATTTTCCATTATCCAAGCATTACAATCTTGGCCCTTTTTAGTAGATTCTATTACAACTACTGCTACGTTGTCTTTTTCGTCATGTATGATTAGATCAGTCTGTGACATAAAATATCTTCTGGATATAGCCTATATTTTGATATATTGGAAGAAAGTTTTTTTATTAAATCACAGGATAAATTATGGCTAAAATGACAACTGAAGAAGCTTTTGTAAAAGTTTTACAAATGCATGGTATAGAACATGCTTACGGAATTATAGGGTCGGCATTTATGCCTATTTCAGATATCTTCCCCGACGCTGGAATTACTTTTTGGGATGTAGCTCACGAAACTAATGGTGGTTTAATTGCAGATGGATATACAAGAGCTACTGGAAAAATGTCTATGGTGATTGCGCAAAACGGTCCTGGGATCACAGGATTAGTTACACCAATAAAAACAGCATACTGGAACCACACACCATTACTTTTAGTAACTCCTCAAGCTGCAAATAAAACAATGGGACAAGGAGGTTTTCAAGAAGTAGAACAAATGAATTTATTTAAAGATATGGTTTGCTATCAGGAAGAAGTTAGAGACCCATCAAGAATGGCAGAAGTGTTAAATCGAGTTATTGAAAAAGCTATAAGAGGATCAGCTCCTGCACAAATTAATGTACCAAGAGATTATTGGACACAAGTGATTGACATAGAATTACCACCTATTGTTAGATTAGAACGTCAAGCAGGTGGCGCTGAAGCAATTAGTAAAGCTGCAGAATTATTATCTAATGCAAAATTTCCAGTTATTTTATCTGGGGCAGGCGTAGTAATTGGTGGAGCTATAGATGATTGCGTAAAGCTAGCTGAAAAATTGGACTCACCAGTCTGTTCAGGATATCAACACAATGATAGTTTTCCTGGAAGTCATCCTTTAGCAGTTGGCCCTTTAGGATACAATGGATCTAAAGCTGCAATGGAATTAATTTCTAAAGCAGACGTTGTTTTGGCATTAGGCACAAGATTAAATCCATTTTCTACTTTACCGGGATATGGAATAGATTATTGGCCTAAGAATGCAAAGATAATTCAAGTAGATATGAATTCAGATAGAATAGGGTTAACTAAAAAAGTTTCTGTAGCAATCTGTGGTGACGCAAAAATGGTTTCCCAGCAATTATTAGGCAAACTATCTTCAAAAGCTGGTAATACAGACAGACAAAAAAGAAAAGATTTAATACATCAAACAAAATCTGCATGGCTACAAAAATTATCAAGTTTAGATCATGAGGATGATGATAAAGGAACTGTTTGGAACAAAGAAGCAAGGGAAAGAGACAAAGATAGAATGTCTCCAAGACAAGCATGGAGAGCTATACAAGCTGGCATGCCAGAAGATGTTATTATTTCCAGTGATATTGGAAACAATTGTGCAATTGGTAATGCTTATCCAACTTTCGAAAAAGGAAGAAAATATTTAGCCCCAGGATTGTTTGGTCCTTGTGGGTACGGTTTTCCAGCAATTCTTGGTGCAAAAATTGGTTGCCCTGAAACACCAGTAATTGGTTTTGCAGGTGATGGAGCTTTTGGAATAAGCATGAATGAAATGAGCTCCTGTGCTCGAGAAGAGTGGCCTTCTATTACAATGGTAATTTTTAGAAATTATCAATGGGGTGCTGAAAAAAGAAATACAACACTATGGTTTGATAATAATTTTATTGGTACGGAATTAGACCCCGAATTAAGTTATGCTAAGGTTGCTGATGCTTGCGGTTTAAAGGGCGTAACAGTTAGAACAATGGAAGAAACTACAAAAGCAATTAAACAATCTTGCGAAGATCAAAAAAAAGGTGTTACAACTTTTATAGAAGTAATTTTAAACCAAGAATTAGGTGAACCATTCAGAAGAGACGCAATGAAAAAACCTGTTAAAGTTGCAGGGATTAAAAAAGCGGATATGAGACCTCAAAAAAGTTTAATTTAATTATTTAAATTTAAGAATAGATGCAGGATCCAATTTTACTTCAAACCAGTTTAATCTAATATCTAAATGAGGCCCAGTTGCTCTTCCACTTTTTCCTAAAGTACCAACAACTTCGCCTTGCTTAACTTTTTGCCCCACCTTAACATTTACGTCTTTCATGTGCATAAATAAAGTGCTGATACCGTGGCCGTGATCAAATATGATTGTACCTCCAGTAAAATACATATCTTTTTCAGCTAAAGTTATTTCTCCATCCATCATAGCTTTAACCGGCGTGCCTTCAGGTGCATGAAAATCGATACCATAGTGAGGACGTCTAGGTTTACCATTTAAGATTCTTTGACTGCCATATACACCAGTGATGATATATTTATCAATTGGTTTAATAAATTTGTCTTTAAAAAAATCATAAGTTGTATCGATTGATCTTGCTTTGCCAATTAATATGTTATCTTTCTTAATTTGTTCATAAACCTCAGGTGGAGGAGTTACTTGTTTTTTCGGTAAGCCGTCAATTCTTTGAATTTTATAATATCGTTTGAGAATTTTTTTTTCAACTATTTGAGTATTTCCATTTTTACGAACTTTAATTACAACATTGTTTTTTCTATCTCTGTCTAAACCAAAAGCAAAATAACCATCTTTTGTTAATCTCACTTTTCGATTATCTATTTCGACATTTGAACCTTTTTGAGTTTTACCAATAATAAAAGAACCTTGTTCAAACTTTCCTTCAAATTCAATAGCATTTAAAATATTTGAATAAAAAATTAAAATTAAAGTTACTAGTGTATTTTTCATTTAGAAGTCCATCCTCCATCAATAACAATCGATGTGCCTGTAATCATTGAAGAAGCTTCTGAAGCCAAAAAAGTGATCGAAGTGGCAACATCACTTATTGTAACAACTTTTTTAATTGGTGTACTGTCTTTTACATATTTATTATATGTTTTATCATCAAAATATTTTTTTGTTCTTGGAGTTAATACAATATTAGGACATACACTATTTACTCTAATATTATATTTTGCCAAATCTAAAGCCATGCCTTTAGTTAATCCCTCAACTCCAAACTTAGTCATGCTATAAACAGTTCTTTTTTGACCAGCAACAAGACCAAATATGGATGAAATATTTATTATTGAACCATTTTTTCTTTTTAGCTTTATAATTTGATTTGCACAAAGTTGAGCAATATTAAAAACTGCTTTTGTGTTAACATTTAAGATAGTTTCTAGTGATTTTTCTTTAACACTTAAAAAAGGTTCTGGGATATTTGTTCCTGCATTGTTGACTAAAATATCTAGTTTTTTTAATCTTGTAATAAAATTTTTCATTCTATTATAATTGTTAACATCGCAATTAAATGATTTATATTTTACTTTCAATGTTTTGATTTTTTTTTCTAAACTGTTTAATTCAGATTGATTTCTTCCAATAGCAATTATATCTCCACCAGCTTCCGCAATAGCTTCAGCAGCACCTCGCCCCAAACCTTTCGTTGCTCCAGTAATTAAAGCAGTTTTTCCTTTTAGGTTTATATCCTTTAAAAAAATACCCATTATTGTGCTGTCCAACCTCCATCAATTATTAAATTTGAGCCTGTAATTTGTGATGCTTCGTCTGTTGTTAAATAATAAACCATTGATGAAATATCTTTTTTTTTAACAAACTCATTTGTTGCATGTTTTATTAATAAACTATCTCTTGCTTTTTTTAAACTTGTTGATTTTTGAGATGCTAATTTTTTTATTTGTTCTCTCACTAATTCAGTATCAACAAATCCGGGTCCAATCGCATTACAAGTTATATTTTCTTTAGCTGTTTCCAAAGATACTACTTTAGTTAAACCTACTAACCCGTGTTTTGAGGAAACATATCCAGCTTTAAAATGTGATGCGACCACTCCATGAGCAGATGAAATATTTATTATTCTTCCCCATTTGTTTTTTCTCATTATAGGAAGTACTTCTTTAATTATTTTAAATGGAGTGGTTAAATTGATATTAATTATGTATTCCCATATTTTATCTGGAAATTTACATATAGGAGACACATGTTGTTTACCTGCACAGTTGACTAAAACATCTATTTTTTTAAATTTTTTTTTGGTTAGATTAGTAAATTTTTTAACATTATTTTTTTTAATTAAATTTAAATTTAATATTAAGCTTCGATCTAAAGAAAATAACACTTTAAGTTTAATTAGCTGAGATTTAGTTAATATACCAGCAATAGCTATGTTATATTTTTTTTTATAAAAAAAATTTGCTATATCCAGTCCTATACCACTTGTGCCACCTGTTATCATTATAGTTTTCATTTATTGTGCGGTCCAACCCCCATCAACAACTATCGAAGTGCCAGTTATCATCGAAGATGAATCTGCCGCTAAAAAAGCTACAGCAGTTGCCACATCACTTTCTTTGGCAACTTTGCCTAGTGGAATATTTTTTAACACTTTATTTTTAAATTTTTTATTTTTAAAAAACTTTTTAACCATTGGGGTTTCAACAAAAGTGGGACAAACAGTATTAACCCTTATATTAAATTTAGCTAGTTCGTTAGCCATTCCTCTTGCTAAACCTTCAACCCCAAATTTATTCATATTATAAACATTTCTACCGTTACAACCAACTTTACCTAATTGTGAAGACATGTGAACAATAGATCCACCAATTTCTTTTCTATTTTTTTGTTTAATCATTTTTTGAGAGCAAAGCTGAGCCACATTAAATACAGCTTTCATATTTAAATCAGTCAAATATTCCATGTTTTCTTTTTTTACTTTTGTGAAATGTTCTGGTCTATTATTTCCTGCATTATTTACCAAAATGTCTAATCTATTTATTTTTTTTAAAACTTTTTTGAAAGATTCATTGTCGGTTACATCGCAAATAAAAAATTTACAAGATCCTTTGATTTTTTTAATAATCTTATTCACTTTTTCTAAATCTTTTTTTGTTCTGCTGATAATAAAAACTTTAGCTCCTGCTTCAGCTAAAGCAATAGCACATGCTTTACCCAATCCTTTGCCAGCTCCTGTAACTAAAGCTGTTTTGCCTTTAAGATTAATTTTTTTTAACATTAGATAAATAGTTTAACATCTGCATAAATTAATTCTATGGCTACAATTAATATAGCAATCAAACCAACCCAAGCGATCCATTTATAAGTTTTTATCCATTTAGCAATCAAATTAGCCATAAATGCCATTAAGGCAATTGATAAAGCTAAACCAAAAATTAGTAAAAAATAATGTCCTTTCGCCGCTCCTGCTACACTTATAACATTATCTAAGCTCATTGTAACATCAGCAAGCATCACGGTCATTATAGCTTTAAAGAGAGATGATTTATCTACTTTAATATCTTCTTGTTTTCCTTGTTCTTTTATAACATCAACATAAAGTTTATAGACAATATATAATAGTAATAATCCACCTATTAATCTTAATCCATTTATTTGTAATAAATAAGAAGCTATTAAAGTAAATATTATTCTTAAAACAACCGCAGCACCAATGCCCCAGAATATAATTTTTTTTCTTTTTTCTGCTTCAAACTGAGATGCCACCATACCAATAATAACAGCGTTATCTCCAGCTAAAACTAGGTCAATAAATATTATTTGTAATAAGATAACTAATTCTTCGTTCATTATTTTTGATTGTTTAAAATAAACTCAGCACCCTTTTCAGCTATCATTATCGTAGGTGCGTTTGTATTACCAGAGGTAATGTTTGGCATTATAGAAGCATCAATAACTCTTAAATTTTCTATACCATGTACTGATAGTTTATCATTTACTACAGAAAAATTATCATTACCCATTTTACAAGTTCCAACTGGATGAAAAATAGTTTGAGCATAATCACTTGCAGCTTTAACCAATTCTTCATCCTCTTTTAATTGTATTCCAGGCCTATATTCTTCAGGTTCATATTTTTTGAAAGTTTTGGTTTCAAGCATAATTTTTCTTATAAGCTTTAATCCTTGAGCGGCAACATATCTGTCATCTTGGGATGATAAATAATTCATTTTAATTTTTGGATTAATTCTACTATCATCACTTACAATATTAACTTCTCCTCTACTAGTTGGCCTTATATTTGCAATAGTAGGTGTAATACCATCAAATTCATGCATTTTATCTGCTCCAAGAATATCGGTGCTTAATGGTTGAACATGACATTGTAAGTTTGGAGTAGCTCTAGAAGAGTCACTTTTAGCAAAAAAACAAACTTGGCTCGCTCCCATTGTCATCGGACCACTTTGTTTTAAAATATATTCTAACCCAATCAAAATATTTCCTAAAATACTATTTATCTTACCGTTAAGTGATTTTAAATTTTTAACCTTATATATAGGTCTGAACATTAAATGATCTTGAAGATTTTTTCCTACTCCATTTAATTCATTAATAATTTTAATGTTATATCTCTTGAGTTTTTCACTATCACCTATACCCGATACTTGCAATAAATGTGGAGAACCAATTGCACCCGCTGAAAGAACAATCTCTTTATTAGCTTTCACACTTTTTAATTTATCTTTAAGGTAATAATTTACACCAACAGCTTTTTTTCCTTGAAAAGTTATTTTTTGCACATGCGCATTAACTATAATTTTTAGATTTGATCTTTTTTTAATTGGATTTAAATAACCTTTTGCTGCGCTACATCTTAATCTTAATCCTTTTTGACTAGTGGTGAATTGAAAAAAACCACAACCAAAATTATCTCCTGTATTAAAATCATCTGTTTTAGGTATTCCTTGTTCTTCTGCAGCATTTATAAATTCGTCTAACATTTTTAAATTTATTCTTTTATTTGCAACTGAGATAGGACCCTTATCATTATGAAATTCACTTTTTCCTAATTCATTATTTTCTGATTTGATAAAGTAAGGTAATACATCTTCCCAGCCCCATCCCTTATTTCCTAATTGTCTCCAATTATCATAATCATCACTTTGACCCCTTATCCAAAGAAGGCCATTTATAGATGAGCTTCCACCCAGAGTTTTTCCTCTTGGATATCTTATGGATCTATTATTCATAGTCTCATCTTTTTCAGTTTTAAAACACCAATCTACTTTTGGATTATGTAAAGTTTTAAAATAGCCTACTGGAATATGTATCCAAGGATAAGTATCTTTTCCGCCAGCTTCAATTAAGAGCACTCTATTCTTTGGATCAGCACTTAACCTATTTGCTAAAACACATCCTGCTGAACCAGCTCCAATAATAATATAATCAAATTCTTCCATTAGAATATTACTTATAGTTGAGAAAGTTATTATTTTCCAATACTCACAATACAACCATAGGTTTAGCTTCTTTGGTTTGACTCTAAATTTCATTATTGGTTTAATATTTCTTTATTAATAAAAAAACGGGGGAATAATGAGAAAATTATTAACTATTGTTTTAAGTTTAGTTGCATTTATTGGTTTATCAATTTCTACAGCAAACGCTAAAACATTAAAATGCCAAACTGTTATCAGTGCGAAAGCAGACGAAGTAAAAATGTTAAAAGACTTCGGAAATGACGTAACTGCGTTAACAGGTGGTTCACTTAAGTTCGAAATTATGCCAGCAGGTACTGTTGTTGGGGTTAAAGAAACATTGGATGCAGTTGACAAAGGACTGATCGATTGTGGATTTGCTTGGACACACTACTGGTCAGGAGAACACCCAGCAGCTATGTTATTTGGTTCGCCAGTGGCAGGTGCAGGTGTTGGTATCGATAACATCGCATTCCTATCTTGGTTCCAATATGGTGGTGGTAAGCAATTATATGACCAACTATGGAAAGAAATGGGAAGAAACATAAAAGGTTTTATGCTTCAGCCAGTAGGCCCAGAGGCTCTAGGTTGGTTTAAAGAACCTATTAACAGCATGGCTGACTTTAGAAAGTACAGATTTAGAACTCCTCCAGGAATTCCAGGTCAAACTTATAAAGATATCGGTGTAGCTTCTGTTGCAATGGGTGGAGGAGATATTCTTCCAGCTCTTGAAAAAGGGACTATCGATGCAGCTGAATGGTGTTGCCCAAAACCTGACAGTGTTTTTGGTTTCCAAAAAGTTCTTAAACACTACTATTTACAAGGTTTACACCAAGTAGTGGTAAATGCTGATTTATACGTAAACGGAGATGTTTACAAAAAAATGACTAAGCTTGAGAAAAAAGCTATGGAAGTTGCAGCGAATGCATCATTAAGTAAAGCTATGAGTTATAGAATTTACGAAAATGGTAAAGCGCTAGCAGATTTAACTCAGAATCACGGTGTGATCTTACATGATACACCTGCTGATTATTTTCCAGCGTATATGGCAGCAGCTAAGAAAAGTTTAGAAACTAATGCAGCGAAAAATAAATTCTTTGCAAAAGTTTGGAACTCACAAAAGAAATTTGCTGATATTGCAGTACCTTTCTGGAGTGGCGCACAAATGTCTAATGCTAAGCTAGGAATGGCTCACGCAGCAACATTAAAATAGTCGTAAGAATATAAATTAAAATAAAGCGGATCATTTAACCGATCCGCTTTGTTTATTTAAATAAACAAATAGGAACAAATGCCATCAAGAACTAAATTTGACAAATCTGATGAGATGATTGCTGAAAGAAGACAAGGTACAGGCAAGATGCCTGAAGACATGCCTAAATGGATGGCATCAACAATTTTAAATATTGATAAATCGAGCAAATGGATCGGTAACGTTGTTTGTTGGATTACAATACCTTTAATGTTTGCGATGGTTTATGAAGTTTTAGCAAGAAAATTATTTTTAGCTCCAACAATGTGGGCTTACGATATGAGTAGATTTTTTTATGGAGCTCTATTTATGTTAGGTGCTGGATACGCACTTTCCAAAGGGGTTCATATACGAGCGGATTTTTTATATAGAAATTTTAAAGTAAAAACTCAAGGACTTATAGATTTTTGGTTATATTTACTATTTTATTTCCCAGGATTACTTTTTTTCTTCTACATGACTACTGGATTTGTAATTGAGTCAATACAAAGGGGTGAAAGAGGAATGGATACAGCATGGATGCCATTTATGTGGCCTATAAAAGCTTGTTTGTGGTTTGGTATTTTATTTTTGTTAATACAAGGAATTTCAGAACTTTTTAAAAGTTATTATGCAGCTAAAAAAGGAAGATGGCCTGACGCATGATAGCAGAACTAATTAATCCAGCTACACTTGGTTTTATATTAATTGCTGTAATGTTATTTGCAATTTTTATAGGATTTCCTATCTCCTTTACTCTAATTTTTCTAGGATTTGTCTTTGGATACTTAGGATTTGGTAAACTAGTATTTTACTTAATGACCTTGCAGTTTTCTATGGTAATGACAGAGCAAGCTCTTGCGGCGGTCCCTCTCTTTGTCTTTATGGGAATAATGATGGAAAATGCTGGTTTAATGGAAAGATTATTTTCAGCCGTTCAATTAATGCTATCAAGGGTCCGCGGTGCTTTATTTTATGCAGTTTTATTTGTATCTGTAATTTTTGCAGCGGCAACAGGAATAGTAGGAGCATCAGTTACTATATTAGGTATTATGGCAGCTAAATCCATGAATAAATCTGGCTACGATGTAAGGCTAGCAGCAGGAACTATTACAGCAGGTGGTACATTAGGAATATTAATTCCGCCAAGCATTATGTTAGTAGTTATGGGACCAATAATGGAAATTCCTGTTACTGATTTATTTGCTGCTGCAATTATACCTGGAATTATGTTAGCACTTTTATACGCTGCTTATGTTACGATTAGATGTGCATTAAATCCTGATTTAGGACCTGTTTTAGCTGTTGAAGATAGAGCTTCTAGTATGACAGAAGTATTTAAAGAATTCATAATTGGTTTAGTTCCACCAGCATTATTAGTTTTTGCTGCATTAGGAAGTATATTATTTGGTTACGCGACTCCAACAGAAGCAGCTGGATGTGGAGCAGTTGGCTCTTTAATTTTAGCTCTTGTTTATAAGAAGTTAACACTCCCCAAACTTCAAGAGGCTCTTGTTAAAACTCTTGAAATATCGGCTTTAATTATGGTATTGGTTGCCGCTTCTAATTTCTTTGGATCTGTATTTTCAAGATTAGGTACGCCAATGGTTTTGACAGAATTTTTACTTGGTCTTGAAATGAACAGATACATTATTTTAGCAATAGTTTTAGCTATGATTTTTCTATTAGGCTGGCCATTAGAGTGGGTTCCAATAGTTTTAATTATTATTCCAATAATACTTCCTTTAATTGAAGCATTAGAATTTAATTTGACTTGGTTCGCAATACTTGTTGCAGTAAATTTACAAACCGCCTGGCTATCCCCACCTGTGGCATTATCTGCTTATTTTTTAAAAGGTGTAGTTCCTGAGTGGGACTTAAAGGACATTTATATTGGAATGATGCAATTTATGGTATTGCAAGTAATAGGATTAATTTTAATAGTAATATTTCCACAAATTGCCTTATGGCTTCCAACATATTTATACGGTAATTAAATTATTGCGTATTAAGCATCGGTTTTTAAAGACATAAAATGAATTTAATATCAACTTTTAAAAAATATTGTCTAGAAAAAAAACTTCAATTAAATCAAAATCAAGTTTATACAGTCGAACTATTAAGTAAATTTTACAAAGATAATAAAACAAGTTTATTTAATTTATTTAAAAAATTAAGTAATAATTCTAAAATTTCTTCTTTTTATTTAAGTGGAGATGTAGGAGTTGGCAAAACCATGATTTTAAATTTTTTTTACAATTATGTAAACATGCCTAAACAAAGATTTCATTTTAACGAATTTATGATCTATTTTCATGATTTTAGATATGACTGTGAAAAAAAAAATAAAACTAACTCAATTGAATTTTTTGTTAAAAAATTAAAAAAAAATTCAAAATTAATCTATTTGGATGAATTTCAAGTAACAAATATTGTTGATGCAATGATTTTAGGAAAATTATTTGAAGTAATTATAAAAGAGAATATTAAAATAATTATTACATCAAACACAAAAATTGACAATTTATATAAAGATGGTTTACAAAGAGAACAGTTTTTACCTTTTATTTCATTAATTAAAAAACATTCTATAGAACATAAATTAGTTATAGATGAAGATTATAGAAAAACTGGAATAACTAAACTTGAAAGATTTTTTTTTCCATTAAACGAAAAAACAAATTTTCAGATAAATCAATTATTTAGAGAACTAACAAAAAATAAAAAATTTAGTGTTCAAAATCTTTTAATCAAGGGAAGAAAATTTAAAATTTTGAATTATTTTGAGGGGTATTGCTAGATTTAATTTTAATGAATTGTGTAATCAAAATCTAGGTGGGGAAGATTATATTGAAATTGCAAATTGTTGCCATTTCATTACAATAGAAAATATACCAAATTTTAATAATGAAAATGCTGATATGCAACAAAGATTTATTACTCTTATCGATATATTTTATGAAAAAAAAATACCATTATTAATCAGCTCTAATTTTAAACCTAACGAGCTGAATAGCGCAGATAGACTTAAACAACCTTTTAAGAGAACTATAAGTAGAATCTATGAACTTACTTCCCCAGAAATTAAGATTGTTTAAACATTGAAAAATATAAATTGTTATGATTTAATTCAAATTAAATTCAATCCAAAATATTAACAAGGAATAAAATGACAATTAAATATCTAAAAAAATCTCCAAAAACATCTTCTACAGATGATACAAAGACTGCTAATATAGTTGAGGGATTACTAAAAGATATTGAAAATTCCAAAGAAAAAGGATGTATTGAACTTACAAAAAAATTTGATAAATATGATGGTGAAATAATTGTTTCTAAAGATAGAATAGATGAAGTAAAAAAAAATTTAGATCAAAAAACAAAAGACGATATTCAATTTTCTCATGAAAGAGTCAAAAAATTTGCTGAAGCTCAGCTAAAAAATTATGGACAAGAATTTGAAGTAGAATTGTCCAAAGGTTTATTTGCAGGGCAAAAATTAGTACCTGTAAATACAGCAGGGTGTTATGTGCCAGGAGGAAGATACGCTCATATTGCTTCAGCTGTAATGAGTGTAACTACCGCAAAAGTAGCAGGTGTAAAAAATATAATAGCTTGTAGCCCTCCCAAAGAAGGTATTGGAGCACATCCTACTATTATTTATACAGCAAATCTATGCGGTGCTGACATTATTATGAATTTAGGAGGAGTCCCTGCAATAGCGGCAATGACTAATGGTTTATTTAAAAATCCTCCAGCAGATATAATTGTTGGACCAGGAAATCAATTTGTGGCAGAAGCAAAAAGAATATTATTTGGAAAAGTTGGAATAGATTTATTTGCAGGACCCACAGAAATTGGTATTATTGCAGATGGATCTGCAGACTCTGAAATAGTAGCAGTTGATTTAGTGGGTCAAGCAGAACATGGATATAATTCTCCTTGTTGGCTTTATACTACAAGTAAAAATTTAGCAGAAAAAGTTTTAAAAAGAGTTCCTGAATTGATAGCAGAGCTACCAGAAACTCCTAAGAACAACGCTGAAGCTGCATGGCGTGATTATGGGGAAGTTATTCTTTGTGATACAGATGAAGAAATGGCGAAAATTAGTGATGAATATGCTCCAGAACATTTAGAAGTTCATACAAAAAATCTTGATTGGTTTCACAAAAGATTAGTCAATTATGGATCTTTATTTATAGGTGAAGAAACTACAGTTGCTTACGGAGACAAGTGTTCAGGCACTAATCATATTTTACCAACAAAAGGAGCTGGAAGATATACTGGTGGATTATTTGTTGGTAAATTTATTAAAACTTTAAGTTTCCAAAGAATGACTAAGGAGTCAACTAAACTTGTTGGTGCGGCGGCGGCTAGAATTTCAAGATATGAAGGCATGGAAGCTCACGCAAGGACAGGGGATGTGAGATTAAGAAAATACGGTTTTTCTAATTAATGAAAGCATTAGTTTATACAGGCTTGCAAGAAATAACTTATAGAGAAGAAAACACACCTAAAGAAGTTACCAATGAAAGCATAGTTAAAGTTAAAGCTTCCGGTATTTGTGGTTCTGATATGCATGCCTTTCATGGTAAGGATGAAAGAAGAAACCCTCCACTTATATTAGGACATGAGGTAAGTGGAATAATGCTTAATGGTACATTCAAAGACAAATCTGTAGTTCTAAATCCATTAATTACATGTGATAATTGTTATTATTGTAAAAACAATAAGGAACATCTTTGTCCACAAAGAACAATGGTTGGGATGAGCAAACCAATACAAAGAGAAGGTGGTTTAGCTGAATTCATATCAATACCTGAAAAAAATATTTATGTGATCCCTGAAAATTTAAAGATTAAAGAAGCAGCACTTGCCGAACCTACCGCGGTAGCAATTCATGCAGTGCTTTTAGGTGAAAAAAATTTAATAAAATTGTTTTCTGATTGTAAGATTTTAATTCAAGGTGCAGGAGCTATAGGTTTATTATGCGGTTTAATTTTAAATAATATTAAAAATTGTAAAAATATAGTCATGTCTGATCCAAATAAATTTCGATTAGATGAATGTTCAAAATATTTAAATGCTAAATTTGTTGATCCAAAAAATAAAGAAGTTAATGAAAATTATTTTGATATTATTTTCGACACAGTTGGTTTAGAATCAAGCAGAAATCAAGCTATAAAAACTATTTTACCTGGTGGCACTATAGTTCATGTAGGTCTAACTCAAGCAGAAGGAAAATTTAATTTTAAAAAATTAACTATACAAGAAATAACTTTAGTAGGAACTTATTGCTACACGAAAGAAGATTTTATAAAATCAATTAATCTTATTTCAGAAAAGAAATTAGGATCTCTTGACTGGATTAATTATAGAGAACTTAAAAATGGTGCTGCAGCATTCAAAGAAATACACGATGGCAAATGTATTTCTCCAAAGATTATATTAATACCTTAAATTATTGTTAATTTTATTGAAATTTACAGTAAAATTTTACTGTAAGTTTTGTTTTCATTTATGCTACAATCTTTAATGAAATGATCAAGGACAGGCAAAAAAAGATATTTCAGAGACTTAACATTGAAAAATTACCATTTAAATTAGATCTAAATAATTTAGATGAATTTGGAAGAGATACAGCTATTAATTTAAAAATGATTCTTTCAAATACAGATGATCCTTCGATGCAATGGTGCATGTCGACAATAAAAAAATTAAAAGTATTTACTGTTATTTTTCATGCTAATGAAAATAATGAGTTTATTTATAAAGAAGAAATTGCAAAAAAACTTCCTGAATATTCTTACAAAACTATCGCGACAATTGTAGATGAAGGTATTGAAAAAGGTTATTATACAGCGATGGATCCTATTTATAATGATATCAAAGATAAAAAAATAAAAAATATAAGACCTTCGGAGGAACTGTTGGTAGCTTTTTTTAATTGGAGTATTGATCGTATTTCTCTAAATAATAAAATAATTAAAAAATATAAATAATTAAACCTTTAGTTGTAAATTTTAATTAACTTTATTAAAAAATAAGATCTTTTATACAATAAAATTTTCCGATAGAGATTTCCGTTTAAATAAATACTCATATTAGGTTTAAATTAGAATAATTATAAACAATATGGAGGATATAAAATGAAAAAAATACTTTCGATATTTGTTTCAACCCTAACACTTTCTTTATTTGCATTTAATGTGTTTGCTGACGATAATGTAAAAAAATTAAGTAATTTCAAAAAAACTGGAACTGAGCGTGGTGTCGTAATTGAACAAGACACAAAGTTCGCGGCAAATATTAAAAAAAATATTTTGCCAAAAATTAAGATGCCTCCAGGATTTAAAATTGAACTTTTTGCTTTAGCTCCCGATGCTAGACACATGGCTGTGAGTAGAAACAAGGGGACAGTTTGGATTGGAACAAGAAAAACTAAAGTTTGGCAAGCAACTGACAGAGATATGGATAATGTAGCTGACACAGTTGAAGAGTTTAGCCCTAGTGTTAAATTTGATATACCAAATGGACCTTGTTATAGTGATGATGGTCACTTATATATAGCTGAAAGAAATAGAGTATTGTGGTTTCCTGCAGCTGAATACTTCATGGAAAGCCCAGATACAGTTGCTATACCAATAATTGATCAAGGACAATTAATTCCAGAAGAAGAAGAGTCTTATAATCACACTGCAAGAGTTTGCGCTATCAATAAAAAAGATAACAAACTTTATGTAAGCATGGGTCAACCTTTTAATGTTGCTGGGCCAGATAAATATCCACTTTATGATCAAGTTGGAATCGGTGGAATGATTAGATTTAATCGTTTCCCTGGTAAACTTGAAAGAGAAGTTGTAGCTATTGGAATAAGAAATTCAGTAGGACATGCTTTTAATCCTAAAGATGGTAAACTTTGGTTCACTGATAATCAAGTAGATGGTATGGGAGACGAAACACCTCCAGGTGAGTTAAATAAAGCATGTAGCTTATCTAGCAAAACTTGGTATGGCCATCCTTATTATGGTGGTGGTGATGTAAGAACTAATGAGTACAAAGATAAAAAAATACCGGAGGCATATGCAAAGAATTATTGTAAACCTCAAGTAGATATGATTGCTCATGCAGCTGATTTAGGAATGATGTTTTATACAGGTAAAAAATTTCCTAAACAGTATCATAATGCAATCTTTAGTGCTCAACACGGTTCTTGGAACGCTGTCAAACCAAGAGGAGCTAGAGTTATGGTCACTTATTTAGATAGAAAGGGCAATGCAAAGAAAACTGAACCTTTCGCAGAAGGATGGATGACCGAAGATGGGGTATATCTTGGAAGACCTGTTGATGTTCAGCAGTATATTGATGGATCTATATTAGTATCTGATGATAAAGCTGGTGTCATTTACCGTATTAGTTATGACGGTCAAGCAGCTAGTTTAGTTGACTCAACTAAGTCATTAGTTAAATAAATAAATTTAATGGACCAGTTTAACGACTGGTCCATTTTTTTATTAGGTAAGAAAATTTTACCGTAAAAAAAGAAAGGAATTATGAAAAAATTATTATTGAGTATTTCAATGTTTTTCTTATTGGTCTGTAGTGCGAACGCCAACACAAATAATAAAAAAGATCAAATTTGTAGCGGATTTGCAAAATGGACAAAAGAAGGAGAATTTAAAATTATTAGAAGTAATTGTATTTCTAAAAAAGAGTATGAAGCGAATTTAAAATCAAAGAATTACCTTTGCAACTATTACCAAAAATCTATTTGGAAAGAGTCTGAAAGAGCTTATGGTAAAAAGCAATACAAATGGGCTACTGGAAGTTTAGAAAAAATCAAGAAATTAAAAGAAGAAGGAAAGTCACTTTGCGACAAAGGTAAATTAAAAGACGGTGAAGCTAAATTAAAAGAAGCTATTAAGATCATCAGTCATACAATGATGAATTAATGAAAAAATTAATTATTTTGTTAATTCTTTTAAATTTTTCAGCTCTAATAGCCGAAGAAAAAAAAAGTAAAGATGAAACAGGAGCCACTGTTCAAGCTAATTTATCTGCAGAATTACAAAATGGTAAAAAAAAAGCAAAAGCTATATGTTCGGCATGCCATGGCATTGATGGTCAAGCTGCGGCTGGAGGAAATTCTGTAATCATTCCTAATATAACAGCTCAGCATAAAGATTATTTAATCGCAAGACTTAAAGCCTATAAAGCCGGTAAAATACAACATGATCAAATGACTATAATTGCTGGAATGTTATCTGAACAAGACATTGAAAATGTTGCTGAATGGTATTCAAGAATTAAAATTAAGATATTTGATCCAAATTTAGTACTATCAAAACCCAGTCAGTAAAAAGATTATAGAAATTTTATTTTGTAAATATTATACAATTTAAGGTATCAAAAAAATTTATTTGTTTCTTATATTTTTTTTTAATTTCACTTACACCCTCACTTATTTCTTTATTAGAAATATTTAATAAGCATGATATATACCTTTTTTTTAACATTTTTATATAATTAGATTTTGAAATATTAACTTTAAATTTAAAATAACTATTTTTAAATTTTTTTAAATTTTTTTTAATTTCTTTCATTAATATCTCTTCTCTTTTAAGACTTATCATAAGTTTTGATTTCATAATTCTAAAACAAGGTATTTCATTTTTTTTGTTTTTTAATGAAAGTATTAGAATTTGCCCGTTTTTATTAAGCCTCATTTTTGCTAACTTTAATAGAATATTTATTTGTTTTTTTGTAAAAAAATGAACTGTTTGTTTTATTAAAATTAAATTAAATATCTTGTTTGTATTTTTTAAATATTTGATCGCATCAATTTTTTTGAAAATTATATTTTTTTTAATATTTTTATTTTTCACAATGTCAATACCAATAGGTTTTTTATTAAATTTATATTTTTTATGTAAAAAACTAATAATTTTTGCTCTTCCACATCCTATATCAAGTACATGAGTGTCTTTGTTGATTTTTGTTTTTAATTTAAGAAATTTATGAAATGATGAGATATATTTATAAGAAGAAATCCAGGTTTTATTATCCCAGTTCTTAAGATATTTCATTAAAGAGCTACTATTGACGCTGCAATTGAGGCCAATCTTGCTTGAGTATCATCTGCTCTACTTGTAATAACAACAGGTACTTTTCCACCAACTACTACACCGGCTGCGCAGGCACCCAAAAAATAAATCATCATTTTGACTAAAGCATTTCCTGCTTCTACGTTTGGTACTAACAAAATGTCTGCTTTTCCTGCAACTGAATTTTTTATACCTTTAATTTGTGCTGCCTTATCTGAAACAGAATTATCAAATGCCATAGGTCCAAATATATCAGCATATATACCTTCATCTCTTGCTCTTTTAGTAATTTCATTGGCCTCAATTGAGCTTGGAACACTTTCTAATATTTCTTCAGTAGCTGACAAAATAGAAACCTTAGGTTTATCAATTCCAATCCTTTTAGCAAAATCGATTGAGTTTTTCAGTATATGCATTTTTGTTTCAAGTTTTGGCAATACGTTTAATGCTCCATCTGTAATAATAAAAGGCTTATCATTTTTATTTAAAGTCATATGCCAAACGTGACTTAATCTTTTTTTTCCTATTAGATTTAAGTCTCTTTTTAAAACAGCTTTCATTAAAACATCTGTGTGAATATGCCCTTTTACTATAATCTTTATTTTGTCTTTACTTGCCATATCAGCTGCGATTGGAGCAGTTTTATTTTCGTTTATTTCATTAACAATTTCATACTTTGATATGTTCCATTTTAATTCTGAAGCATAATTTTCTATTTTAGATTTATCTCCTATAAAAACAGGCTCAATTAAATTTTTATCTACAGCTTGTTTTGTCGACTCCATCGCAACAAGTTTTCCCGCATTAACAATAACTACTCTTACCTTACCTTTAGATTTGGCAATTTTTAAAAGATTTTCTGGACAAATAATTTCTTTTTTAGATAGCATTTAGTTTTTTTATTTCATCTAATATTAAAGATGGAATAGATATATCTTTTTTTAAGTTTTTTTTATAGGTTTTATTTTTCCTTTCTCCTGGATAAAGAATACTCGAAAAACCTTTAGCTTTAGGAAGATTTTTGACTAAAGAAATATTTTTTTTAATTTCTTTTAAGTATTTTTTTCCTATAAAAATCTTAGGATTAATTGTAATAAATAAATGACCCATATTTTGAGGTCCTGTAAAGTCATCAAATGGATCTTTTGTTTTTCCACCATGACTACTTCCGGTCAAAACACCACTAAGTATATCTACCATCCAAGCAAGACCTGACCCTTTAAAATCCGCAATAGGCAATTGTGTTCCAAGCAGAGCTTTGTTTGGATCTGTTGTTATCTTTCCAGACCTGTCCATTGCAACACCATAAGGAATTTTTTTGCCAAGTTTACTTGCTCTTCTAATTACACCTCTATTAATTCTTGATGTAGACATATCTAAAATGAAAGGCACTTTTCCAGTTGGAGTTCCAAAACAAACTGGATTAGTTCCAAATAATGATTTTTTTGCTCCATAGGGAGCTATAGCTGGTGGTGCATTTGTAAAACACCAAACCATTAAACCTTTTCTAACTGCTTGTTCAGCATAAAAACTAGATAAACCATAATGTCCACTTTTCTTAACAGCTACTAAACCAATCCCAGATTTTTTTGCATTTTTGATAGCTTGTTCTATTCCTATATTAGCAGAAACAAATCCTATACTATCATCAGCATCAACATAAGAAACAGCAGAGGAAATTTTTCTTATTTTAATTTTAGGCTTTGGATTAATTAATTTTTTACTTAATCTATCACAGTACATTTTAAGTCTAGCAACTCCATGTGATTTTGCACCCAATAGCTCCGCTTTAATTAAATAACTTGCACAGATTTCAGAATGTTTTTTTGAAAGTCCATACTTAATAAATATTTTTTTTATTTTTAATTTTAATAGATTTATTCTCACTTAATTATTTTATTTCCTTTATTTTCCCAGTAGTCAATTCTTTTTTTTTGATTTTCTACTAAACTCTTACATAAAGCTCCATAAATTTTAGTAAGTTGATTAAAATCTTTTTTAGCAATTGCACTTAATCTTTTTATTTCTTTTTTATTATTTTCGGTCATAATTTTTGGTTTTAAAGCTAGAACTTCCCCTAAATCATGAGCAAACTTTAATGTTACATCTGCACTAGTATCCAAGCCTTTAATGATAGATTTCTTAGCTTTTGTTTTTTTAAAACTTTCTCCTGCAATTTTGTAAAAAGCATAACAAGAAGTATAGTCTTTTTGTATATTTTCTAAAACAAATTTTGCAACTTTTTCTTCTTTAGTTTTTTCTAAAGCTATAACAGAAGTAATTATAAATATTGAAATGACTATTTGTATAATTATTTTCATTAAGCTCTTTTTTTATATTTTATAATTTTTTGACATTTTGAAATTAAACTAACACCTTCAGTGTCATTTAAAACCGTTTTTATCTTTATACTTTTTTCAAATTCATTAAAAATTAATTGAGTATAAAAAGCCGGATATCCTGCAATTTCAGATACAATTAAATCATTAATCTTAGTGACACCTTTAGTAGTTTTATTTTCTTTTTTGACAGTAATATCATTTAGCCTTAGTTTTTCAAAACTATCATTACTGTAAATGTATTCTCTGGTCATCAATTCTTTATTTAGGTCTAGAATATAATCATTTTTTTCATAATTATAATTTTTACTACTGCAATCTTTAAAAACTATTGTTTCTGCAGTTAAATTCTGAAAAAAAAACAAAACGGATATAATTAGCAAAATTTTTTTCATTATTTTTTATGATTTATTGATTATTTATATTAACTTATCAAAAAATAATGACCTCAGCAAACTACAAGATATTGCAAATAAATTAAATTTGAAGGCAGTTCTTTCATAAAAGGTAAGTATGTAGATTCTATTGATTGTAAAAAATTTCGTTAATTAGCACCAACTTTATAGAGCCTAATCATATTTGTCATACTAGCCTTTCCGAATGGTAAACCCGCTGTTATAAGAATAAAATCATTTTTTTTCGCTAATTTAAATTTTTTTACAATTTCCTTTGTAATTGTCATCATATCTTTCCAGCCATTTGCATCTCTACTGTTTATAGATCTCACACCCCAAAGCAAAGAAACTTGTCTACTAACATTTATATTAGGAGATACAGTTAAAATTTGAATTGCTGGTCTCATTGCAGATACAAGTTTTGCAGATTTTCCAGAATTAGAAAAAACTATAACAGCTTTAACATCTGGGTTATAAGCAATATTTTTTACTGAAAGAAGAATAGATTTGACTGGATCATTTTTTGGAATAATTGAATTTTTAAAATCTTCAATATTTAACTTTTTATATTTCTCAGTTGAAATAATAGTTTTGGTCATTGTAGATACTGCTATGGTAGGAAATTTTCCTATAGCTGACTCCGCTGATAACATAACTGCATCTGCGCCTTGAAAAATAGCTGTTGCCACATCATTGATTTCGGCCCTAGTAGCTGTATTGCTTTCGATCATACTTTCTAGCATTTGAGTAGCAACGATTACTGATTTTGATAATTGAGAACATTTTTTAATTAAACTCAATTGTACTTTTGGTACCTCACTGTGACCTATATCGATAGCTAAATCTCCTCTTGCGATCATAATTGCATCAGTAGCATTTATTATCTTATCAATATTTTTCAGGGCATGTTTGTTTTCAATTTTAGAAATAATACCAACATCTTTATTTATTAGTTTTCTTGCTTCAAAAATTAATTTATCATTTTGCAAATAAGATAATGCTATCCAGTTACAACCTAACTTTTTGGCAGTTTTAATGTCTTTTTTATCCTTACTAGTCAGTTTATTAAAGGGCATATTAAAATTAGGTATGTGTATACTTTTGTTACTTTTAATTGAGCAATTTTGACTTTTACAAATAGTAGTAACAGAATTTTTTGATTTTTTAATTACAATAAAAATATATTTACCGTCATCAAGTAATATTTTATTCTTTATTTTTAGTTTTTTAATAATTTTTGGGTATGGAAAGCAAATTCTTTTAGAATTACCAGGTTTATTTATCAGGTCAAATATAAATTTTTGATTGTACTTTATTTTTTGATTTGAATTTTTTACTTTTTTTACTCTAAGTTTAATTCCTTGAAGGTCAGCTATTATAGCTATTTTTTTTTCTTTAATTCTTTCTAATTTACGAATCTTATGTACAATTCTTTTTATTCCATCTGTATTATGGCTAAAATTTATTCTAAAAGCATCAACCCCAAGATTTATTAGTTTTTTTAATTTATAATCGTTAAAAATTGAAGGACCCAACGTTGCTATAATTTTTGCTTTTTTTTTCATTTAATAAATAAATATTATATTACTATAAAATTATTAAATAAAAAATATTTATTAAATTAGCCTTTACCTCTCCAAGGTATAGTTTTATCAATTATTTTTCTTATAGTTATATCGAATAATAAACCAAGCATACCCATAATAAATATTGTGATCCATATGACTTCATATTGAAAGTATTTCTTAGCAACATTTTCCACAAACCCAACACCTGTTGTTCCTGCCAAAAATTCTGCAGCAACTAAAGTTCCCCAGCACATTCCAGTAGCAACTCTTATACCGGTAAGTATTTCAGGTAATGAATTTGGAAAAATTACATATCTTAAGATTTGCCATTTAGATGCTCCGAGAGAATGTGCAGCATGTATTTTTGATAATTGTGTACCAGATGCCCCAGCTCTTGCTGAAATTATCATTATAGAAAGTGAAACCATGAACAGCAGGAAAACTTTACCAAAATTGTCTATACCTAGGACAGAGATAACTAGGGGTGCCCAAGCCAAAGGCGGGACAGGTCTATATAATTCAATTAAAGGATCAAAAAATCCTTTAGCAAATCTATTTAAGCCCATATATAATCCTAATGGAACACCCACTATTATTCCTGCTACCAATCCAAGAAAAACTCTTAAAAACGAATCCCATATGTGACCTGTTGGAATAGGTATTTTAAATAATTCAAAATCACCCGATACAACATTTAAAACTTTACTTTTGAAATTAGGTTTAATTTCTCCTTTTTCATTATGAACCGGGTACTCACCTGGTAAAATATCTGCAATCCAATCTGGAAGAACAAAACCAATAATTTTACCTATATCCATCATTTCATACCAAATTAAAGGAATCTGTTTAAAGCCCACATTCGGGTTTAACATTAAAGCAAATTTATTAAGCGTATCCGAAGGTTTTGGAAGCCATCTACCTGAACCTTGTTCTGTGCAGCTAGGGCCACTAGACAAAATTGTTCCAGATGGAAAAAAGAAAAAATCTACCCATTTAAGACCACCTTGTTCCTTTTTTTGTAATCTATCAAAGTTAACAATTGAAGCCTGCATTTCTATTAAGGTTTGAGGTGGAAATATACTTGCATATTCTATTC
>JBJLCZ010000002.1:0-76169 GCA_045567335.1 Candidatus Pelagibacteraceae bacterium | reverse complement strand
CATTTTCTTTCTATCAGCACCAACTATTTTCATACTTTCAGTAAAAACATATTCAGCCATAGTTCCTAAAGGAACTGCAACTTTTTTACCTTCAAGTTCTGAAGCATTAGCTTTTGTAATTCCAGATTTTTTTGATGTAACACATGTTGTTCCACCCATACCGTATTCCATAGCAACATCTACTAACTTAATAGGTGCTTTAGCTTTAACGGCATTAATGTAAGGCATTAATCCTTGTGAGTAAGAGATATCAATATCTCCAGCTAACATAGCATCGGTCATTGCTACACCATTACTAAAGTTAGTCCATTTAACTGGTACTCCTAATGCTTTTGAGTACGCTTTTTTATTCATATCTTCAAGATTTGGTGATGGCCATTCTAAAAAGTATGCAACTCTTACTTCTTTAGCAGCTGCATTAGCTACTGAAGCACTAAGAGAGAAGGCAATCATCATACCAATGATTGTGCTTATTATTTTTTTCATATTGTTCCCCTTGTTTGTTAATTATCAAGATTAAATGTGAATTTTAATCGTAAGTAAACAGAAAGAATTTCTTTATTTAAGAATATCTAATATGTTTTAGATTAAATTAACTTTATTTTAGGCTAAGTTTTATTGAAATTCTATCTCGAGTTGTATTTATTGTTTAGTCTTTAAAATACTTTTTTAATTTAGAATGATTTTTAATTTTAATCAAAAAATTATTAGAATAAAAAAGATATCTTACAATTTTTTTAATTATAGGAATTTTTGTTAAAAACGGCATTTTTGTTTTGATGAATTTATCAATTTTCGGAAAATAATCATTAGTTCTATAATCGTTAACATTTTTTCTTTGTGCGCCATCATTTTTAATAGTTTCAGTTTTTATACTTTTTTTTGAGTTTATATTTATAGCTAATAAAGACTCATAAAAATGTATGGAGTATATTTTTTTTTTAAAATTATTTTCTATATTAATATCTGGATATCTAGAGTTAATCACGTCTATTAGATATTTACTATAATTGATAAATGAATACTTGGATGGATTGCCGAATTTTTTTAAATAACTAGTGTGAGTATCCTCTATAACAATTAAACCATTTTCTTTAATATTATTTATGGCGTTTACAGTAGTTATTATTTGTTGGTCATTTGTATGACCTCCATCATCAAGAACAACATCAACATTGCCTACATTATCGTAGAATTCTTTCCAAAAGTTATTATCTGACTGGCTACCGATAAATATTTCGAATCCATTTTTTTCTAATTCTTTTGCTCGTGGATCTAGATCTACTCCAATGATTCTAGCTTGATCTCCTAAATATTCTCTCCACATTAATAAAGAACCTCCGTGTAATACACCAATTTCAACAAAAGTAATTTTTTTTCCAATAAATTTTTGAAATAACTCTTCATAAACTTGGAAATAACTATTAGATTTCAGAGATGTAAGTTGAAGTTTCTTATAAATTTGGAATAGCCTTAAACTTGAATTAAGCTCCGAGCTTTCGTTTGAAATTTGATCTATTGGAGTAATACGCATAAATATAAATTATTACATAAAATATTTATGTTCAATAAATTAAAAATAAATTATAAGTAATAATTGATATAAAATATGAATTTTCAAGATAAATTAACTATTATAATCGTTACATTTCATTCTAATGAAATTATTGAATATTTAATCAAAAAATTAGATAAAAAAATTAAAATATTAATCATAGAAAACTCACAAGACGTAACTTTAAAAAGAAAATTAGAAGAAATATATTCTAATGTGGAAGTTATAATCCCAGAAAGAAATTTAGGAGTTGGCGCAGCTATTAATATTGGACTAAAAAAAGTAAAAACAAAATATTCTCTTCAACTTAGTGCAGATGTGGTAATTGAAAATAACTCTATTAAAATATTAACCGATATAGCTGATAAAATTAAAAATTTTTCTATTTTAGCTCCAAAGGATCACGATTATCAATATGGAGAAGAAATGTATAAATATTTCAAAGAAGATAAATCATTACATGAAATGAATCTAGTTGCTGGTTTTGCAATTTTAATTAATATGAAAATTATAACTGAAGTTGGTTTATTTGACGAAGAAATATTTTTATATTTTGAAGAATTTGATTTCTGTTTAAGATGTAACAAAAAAAAAATTCCTATATATTTATCGGATGAAGTAAAAGTAAGCCATAAAGGAAATTCCTCTATAGATAAAAAATTTAGTCATCAAATAAGAGTTAATAGAAGTTGGCATTATTGTTGGTCAAAGTTTTATTATTTTAGAAAACATTACAGTTATTTATATGGAATAAGAAAAACATTACCAAATTTGCTAAGGTCAATAAAAGGTTGTATTTATTTTTTTATTTTAAGAGATAGACAGAATTTAATTATTAAGAAAGCAGAAATTAAAGGTTTATTAAGTTCCTATTTTTTGAAAAAATCTTTATATAGGCCTAAACTTTAATAATCTTTTTAAACTTTTTAATATTCATAGATGGGTTTAGTGGAAATTTGCTGCCCAATATTTTTTTTGCAGATATTCTTTTTATTTTTGGATTATATTTTTTTGCAAACTTGAGAACACTTTGGGCTTTACCTCCAACATTTATTACCCCAGTTTTATCGAGTAGTTTAAATATTTTATCAGCTATTTCATCATGAAAAATAAAATTTGTTATATAATCGCTGAAGGCCTTTTTATGAACAAAAGGTTTCTCCGTCATTGAGACTCTTAATATTAGAGATTTTTTATACATAGCCACAGCGCTTTCACCACCTAACTTTGACCACGCATAATTATTATTTGGTAAAAGAGGATCTGTTTCTTTGTAATTTCCTTTTGTGCCAGGATAAACATAGCTTGTTGAAAAATAGATTAGTTTTATTTTAAGATCCGAACAAGCCTTGGTAACATTTGCAGTCCCAATTATATTAAGGTCTATACTTTTATTGATAAATTTTTCATGCTTATCCATAGGTCTGGACAGACCGGCTAGGTGTAAAAAGTATTTTGGTTTTTTTTTTAAGAGAAATCTCTTTATAGATTTGTAATTTAAAATATTCAATTCTTTTTTATTAGGATAAAGGATATTAAATTTTGTATTGATTTTACTTAATTCTCTGCCAAATCTACCTGTACCACCAGAAACAACAATTTTATTTTTATAAAGCAACATGCGAAAACCACCTTCCACCATTTTTAGTGAACTTTTCTTCCTTGGCAAATATTTCTTCTTTATGATTCCAAGCAAAAAGATATGCAATATCAGGTTTATTATTATGAAAATATGAAACTGGAACAATTGGAATATGTTTACCAGGAGAAAATTTACCAATTTTTTCACTGGTAGTGTCGCATATAAAATCAATAGTTTCAGTCCCTATGTTACAATAATTTAATAAAGTAGTACTTTTTGCTGTAGCCGCATACCCAGAAATTTTTTTGCCTTTTTCTTTAAAAATTTTTAATTCAGAAATAATTTTTTTTTTTGAACTTTCACAGTTTTTTTTAAAATTCATGCAGGATTCTATATTATCTAAATTATTTTTTTTTTCTAATATTAAATTACTTAGTACATTTGGGTTTATTTTATGTTTGTTTTTTCTACCAATTATGTATCTCATAGAACCACCATGTGTATTTTGAGGAATAGCATCAATTAATTCAAAATCATAAAGTTCAAATATTTTTTTAACCGAACTTAAAGAGAATAAAAAAATATGTTCATCATAAATTTGATCATATGATACTTGAGAAAACATCGATCCTAAGTATGGATCTTCAAAAATAAAAACTCCATTAGAGGATAGCAATTTGTCTATAGTTGCAATTACATCATTAAGGTCAGGTATATGAGCAATAACATTTGCTGAACATATTACATCTGTATTATTTCTGAATTTTTTAATTTGATCGATATTTTTTTGATTAAAAAAAGAATTTAGAGTATTTATTTTATTTTTGTTTGCTAAATTAGCAATTGTTTTTGATGGTTCAAAACCAATAAAATCTATACTTGTATCTAAAAAGTTATTTAGAAGAGTCCCATCATTAGATCCAACTTCAATTAATTTTGAATTTGATTTTAAATAATTTTTATTTATCCACTCAGCAAATGATTTAAAATGTACTTTCATTCTTTCAGAACTGCTAGTATAAAAAGGATATTTTTCGTTATGTACTTTTTCAGGATTTGAAAACTCATTTAATTGCAATAGTGAAACTTTTTGTGAAAATCCTACTTCCATCTCATAAAAAAATTCGCTTTTAAAATTTTCTTTATCTAAAAAACCATTAGCTGAGGGCATTTTTCCAAATGACATAAATGGTTCAATTTCTTGATTTGTAATTTTACACTTCATTTAAAACAATTTACCTTTTTTTAATGTAAAGTTCTTTATAATCATTAAAACTTAAATTAGCTTTATCTTTTTTTGAAATTATTGGTTTATTTAAAGGCCATTTTATTTTTAAATTTTTATCATCCCAATGAATACCAACTTCGTGTTTTTCAGATCTATATTTAGTATTAAAATAATAAACTATATTTTCTTTTTTTAAGCCAAGAAAACCATGAGCAAAACCTTCAGGAATTAAAATTGATTTTCCATTATTATCAGAAAGAATTACAGAAAAGTATTTTCCAAAAGTTTTTGAACTCTTCCTTAAATCTACTACGACATCAAATATTGCACCTTTAAGCACAGAAATATGTTTTCCTTGGGCATTTTTAGTCTGGATATGCAAACCTCTTAGAACATTTTTTTTAGATCTCGAAGTACATCCAAAAATGAACCTTTTGCTAAAATTAGATTGTTTAAAATCCTCTTTAAAAAACCCTCTTGAATCCCTATAAATCTTGGATTGAATTACTTTTAAACCCTTAAACTTAGTAGTTAAAATTTTCATCTTCATTAATTATATACGCTAAAGGTTAGTAAAAACAAAATACTACTTTCAGTTGTATGCAATATTTCTTGTCAATTTTAATCAATAGTCTACAAATCAAAATAGATTAGAAATTATGAGCTCACAAAACAGAACTAACATACCAAATTCTTTAAATGAGCATTGGATGCCTTTTACAGATAATCGTAGTTTTAAAAAAAAACCTAGATTAATCGTAGAAGCAAAAGGAGTCTACGTAACCAATCACGAAGGAAAAAAAATGATTGATGGAAGCTCTGGCTTATTTTGTAATCCTTTAGGTCACGGTCGAAGAGAAATTACTGAAGCAGTAACAAAACAATTAAATAAATTGGATTATTGCCAACCTTTCAACCAAGGTTTTGGAGGATCATTTGAATTGGCAACTAGAATTGCAAAAAAAACTCCAGGTGATTTAAATAAAATTTTTTATACTATCTGTGGATCTACAGCTGTAGAAACAGCTATTAAAATTGCCGTGGCATATCATAAATCTAAAGGACATGGTCATAGGTTTAGATTTGTTGGACGTGAGAGAGGATATCACGGCATGAACATTGGAGCGATGACAGTTGGTGGTATGATTAATAATCTAAAAGCTTTTGCAAGTATATTAATGCCTGGTGTTCAACACATGAGACATACTCATTTACCAGAACATAAATTTGTTAAAGGGCAACCAGAAACCGGTGCAGAAATGGCAGAAGATTTAGAGAGAATAGCTACAAACTTTGGGGGAGAAAATATTGCTGCTTGTATTGTTGAACCTATTGCAGGATCAACAGGTACTTTAATTCCACCAAAAGGTTATCTTAAACGTTTAAGGGAAATTTGTGACAAGCATGGAATACTTCTTATATTCGACGAAGTAATAACTGGATGGGGAAGAACTGGATCTGCTTTTGGTGCAATAGAATATGGTGTAACACCAGATATAATGACAATGGCAAAAGCTACAACAAATGGAGTTGTTCCAATGGGAGTAGTAGCTGTTAAAGAAGAAATTTACGACGCAGTTACAGAAGCGTCATCAGGACCTGAAGGAGCCCCTGAATTATTTCACGGATATACTTATTCTGGAATACCTGTAGCCGTTGCTGCTGCATTAGCAGTACAAGATATTTTCGATAAAGAAAATATTTTTAAAAAGGCAAAAGAATTATCACCTTATTTTTTAGATGGTTTATTTTCACTCAAAGATATTAGTTGCATAACCAGTATTAGAGGATATGGAATGATGGGCGGAATTGATATTAAAATGAAAGATAAACCAGGCAAAGCAGGATTTCAGGCATTCAAACATTGCTATGATGCGGGTGTAAACTTTAAATCTACAGGCGATACTCTAATTATAGCCCCACAATTTATATGCGAAAAAAAACATATAGATGAAATTATAGAAAAATTAAGAACAGGTATTTCTAATTACGCAAAGTCATAAATGATTATTGGAGTTCCAAAGGAAATTAAGCTTCAAGAGCATAGAATAGGTTTAACCCCTGAAAGCGTAAATGTTTTAACTAGTAAAGGTCATGAAGTTTTAGTTCAAAACAATGGTGGTTTTGAAGCAGGATTTACAAATGATGATTATAAAAATTCTGGAGCTAAGATAATTGATAATGCAGAAGATATTTTTAAGAAGGCAGATCTAATAGTTAAGGTGAAAGAACCTCTAATGAACGAAGTTGCTATGATTAGAGAAAACCAAATTATATATACTTATCTTCATTTAGCTGCCGCTAAAGAACTTACAGAAGGTTTGATTAAATCTAAATCTATTTGTATTGCATACGAAACAGTTACAGATGACAATGGCAGACTGCCACTATTAGCGCCCATGAGTGCTGTTGCTGGTAGAATGTCCATTCAAGCCGGGGCACACTCATTGGAAAAAAATCAAAAAGGTAGGGGTTTACTTCTAGGAGGAGCTCCAGGCGTAGAACCTGCTAATGTTGTAATTTTAGGAGGAGGTGTAGTTGGAGAAAATGCAGCTATTATTGCCACTGGGATGAGAGGAAAAGTTTACGTAGTAGATAAATCTGAGGCAAGATTAAAAGAATTACACGAAAAGTTTGGTGATAAAATAATTCCTTCACAAAGTGATAAAATAGATTTAAAGAAATTAATTTCAGAATGTGATCTTTTAGTTGGAGGAGTTTTAATTCCTGGAGCTGAAGCACCTAAATTAGTGACTAAAGAAATGATAAAATTAATGAAAAGAGGCTCTGTTATTGTAGATGTAGCTATTGATCAGGGTGGATGCGTAGAAACTAGCAAACCTACAACACATGCAGAACCTACTTATATTGTAGATGATGTAGTTCATTATTGCGTAGCCAATATGCCTGGTGGGGTTCCGAGAACTTCAACAATGGCTTTAAATAAGGCCACTTTACCCATGTTAATTAAACTAGCAGATCAAGGTTATAAAAAAACTCTTAAAGAAAATAAAAACTATCTAGCGGGTTTAAATGTGTTTAGAGGTGAAATTACATATAAGGGTGTTGCTGATGCATTTAACTTCAAATATTCTGCACCAGAAAAACTTTTCTGAAGAACCATGAATTTTTCATTAGAAATTACAATGAAAACAGATCTTTCAAAGCTACCTAAAATTAAAGATGTTTACATTACAATGCTACCAGGAGATGATTTTAAAAAGGTTGCAAGTAAATCTTTAGAATTAGTAAAAAAAGGATTTAATCCAGTGCCTCATTTTCCAGCTAGATCTATAAAAAATTTATCGGACTTAAAGGACTATGTAAAAACATGTAAAGATGGAGGAGTAAGACAAGCTCTAGTAATAGGAGGAAGCGCACAACCTGTTGGAGATTATCATTGTTCTTTACAACTTTTAGAAACTGGATTATTTGAAGGTTTTAAAGTAGGAATTGCTGGACATCCTGAGGGGTCCCCTGATATATCGAAATTAGATTTGGAAAAAGCTATGAAAGATAAAAAACCTTACGCTGATTATATAGTTACTCAATGGTTATTAAACTCAAAAATAATAACTGATTTTATTTCCAAACAATCACTTCCAGTACATGTTGGAATTACTGGGCCTTTAAAAATAAGCAACTTAATTAAATTTGCTAGTATTGTTGGTGCAAAAAATTCCTTAAATTTTCTTAAATCTAATGTTAATCAGACTATGGACTTGCTGAAACCTAAAGACCCAAATAGTTTAATTAATGAACTAAAAGGAGTAACAAAAAATTTTCATATTTACACTTTCGGAGGATTAAAAGAGACAAATAAATGGTTGGAAGAAAATAATTATGCCTAAGAAAAAAAGAAAAATAAAAAAAACTAAAGCTAAAAAAAAATCTATTAAGACTAAATTAGCAAAAATGAACTATGATAAAGTTTTTCATGTATCTTCGGTTGATCAGTCAGATCGTTTAGTTCCTTATAATTTAAGACAAAGCGGTCCTACAAAAGTAGAAATGTTAATTTCTACAAGAGTAAGAAAATCACCTTATTGGCATCTATCTATGAAAGCAGGATGCTGGAGAGCAACAATTTATAATCGAGTTTATCATCCACGTGGTTACGTAAAACCTGAAAAAGGTGGAGCTATGGTTGAGTATGTTGCAATTAAAAAACACGTTACAATGTGGAATGTTGCTGTTGAAAGACAGATTAGAGTTAAAGGTCCTGATGCAGAAAAATTCACTGACTATGTAATTACACGTGATGCAACTAAAATTTCACCGATGCGTGGCAGATATGTAATTTTATGTAACAATAAAGGCGGGGTTCTAAATGATCCTGTTTTGCTAAGAATAGCGGAAGATGAATTTTGGTTCAGCTTATCAGACTCAGATATAGGAATGTATTTACAAGGAGTTAATGCCGATAAGAAATTTAATGTTGAAATAGATGAAATAGATGTTGCTCCTGTACAAATACAAGGGCCAAAATCTAAATCACTAATGAAAGATCTTATTGGAGATCAAGTTGATTTAGATAGTATGCCTTTTTATGGTTTAGCAGAGGCTAAAGTTGGTGGAAGAGATTGTATAATTTCTCAATCAGGATTTTCTGGAGAGGCCGGTTATGAGATTTATCTGCGAGATGCAACTTTATATGCTGAAGATATGTGGAATACAGTTCTCAAAGCAGGAAAAAAACATAAATTAATGGTTATAGCTCCAGCACATCACAGAAGAATTCAAGCTGGAATTTTATCTTGGGGGCAAGACATGGACAATGAGCATAATCCATTTCAATGTAACTTGGGTTACCAGGTTTCTTTATCTGGCAAAGGTGAATGGAATAAACAAACTGATTATGTTGGTAAAGAAGCTTTAGAAAAAATGAAAAATCAATTAAAGAATGGAGACAGTCCTTACAAACTGCAATTAGTAGGTTTAGAACTTGGTGGCAAACCTATAGAGGAATATGCTCCAGATTTTTGGCTCATTTCAGATAACAAAATTGGAAAACCTATAGGTTTTATAACATCACCTTGGTATCATCCTGAAAAAAAGAAGAATATTGCAATGGGATATGTACCTTATGAAGGAAATCTAAATGCCAATGGTTTTCCAATTGGAAACTTTGGTAAAAAATATAAAATTCATTTACCAAAAAAGTACTCCAATAAACCAGTTGACGCTGTTGTAGTTCCAATCCCATTCACGGAAAGTTTTAACGCAAACACGCGTGATGGGAAATAATACATTTAATATTTAAATAGACTTATTTAGCTTTTTTAGCCCATATTGAACTATAAAAATTGGGTTTATAAAATTTAATACCCAATCTGAACCTATAAAATTTTGAATTTAGTTTTAAACATGGTTAAATGCAATTAATGAGCGCACAACCTAAAAATGAAATCCAAGAAAATAATCATTATTTAAATAAAGAACTGCCTAACATAGCCGATAAAAGAGTTAATATGGTAGATCTAGTTGCTAGATTGAAAGACGAAGAAAAGAAAGAAAGAAAAAATAATATTATATTGTCTGCAGCAGCTATATCAGCCGTTACTGTGCTCGGAGTAATATTAACACTTTAAAATCAATTATCTCATAAGCGATCTTAGAAAAATTAAATAAAAATCACTATAAATATTCATAATCTCCGAAGAAATCTCTTTAGTATTAATATAATTTTTGTGAGATGAAAATATATCGAAAAAATATTTTTTAGTTGCTTTGTTTTTTTTTATTATTTTGTGTTTAACTAACTTTTCTAACTTTCTAATACATGTTGCTCTCGGAATGCTAGTTATATCAGAAATCGATGTAGCGCTGACATCTGGCGTTTCGTTATCTGAGGATTTTTTATTAAAAAAATGTAATTCATAAGAAATATCTTTCTTTGCATATTCTCTATTAGCCAAGATTAAACATTCTATAATTATTAAAAGTAATTCAAGATCTTTAGTTTTCTCTTGCCATATTTTTAAGTATTCTAATTGAACTTTGAGATAGTGAAACCAGTAAAATGAAAAATTTTTTTTAATTTCATAAATAATTTTTTCTTTTGGAATATTCAATCCTATAAAATTACTCATTAAATTTATTAATCTTATAATCTTAATAATATGACCATCTATTAATTGGTTATAAGTATTTTTTTCTTTAATCGTAGGTTCCCAAAAAGTTTTTTTACCATTTTTTTTTAAAACATTGTTTTTTAATAATAATTGAACTTTTCTTCTAGCCGTCTCTTTTGGCAAACCAGTTAAAAAACATATATCTGAAATCTTAAAATTTTTTTGTTTTATTTCACTATGATTTTTCCAAAAACTATCAAAAGAAATACAATATTCTAAATCTTCTTCCCTTTGTTTTAAAATCGAATTATGTAAGTTTTTGGCGTAACATAAAACTATGTTAGCACTATCTAGGTCTTGCGAGGTATCTTTTATAAATATCTGATAAGAAAAGACTTTGTATGTTTAAAAACTCATCTTCAATTTTGGAATAATTTTTTTTATATATTTCTTTTATTTTATCTTTTGTTAAATTTTTACTATTATTCATGTTTTAAATAAGTTCATATTGGGTTATTTAAGACTGAATTAATTAATGTGTCAACTATAAAAAACTTTACTTTATAAGAAGAAAAATTTATTTGATCTCATTTAAATCAGAAATCATCATTTCTTTTACTAATTCTTTAAAGCTAGTTTTTGGTTTCCATTTCAATTCTTTTTTCGCTTTAGAAAAATCACCTCTTAGTTCATCAACATCAGTTGGACGAAAATAGATGGGATCAACTTTGACAAGAGTTTTTCCATTTTTAATGTTAAATCCTGTTTCTTTAAGGCCCTTACCACGCCATGATATTTTAACATTTATAAATTTAAAAGCTTCTTCAACAAATTGTTTGACTGTATGACTTTTTCCAGTTGCAATTACATAATCTGAAGGTTTTTTATTCTTTAACATAAGCCACATACTTTCAACGTAGTCCTTAGCTGAACCCCAGTCTCTTTTTGCATTTAAATTTCCTAAGGTAAAAAAACTTCTTTTATTTCTATATATTTCAGAAACTGCTCTAGTTATTTTTCTTGAAACAAAAGTTTCACCCCTACGAGGACCTTCGTGGTTAAAAAGTATTCCATTTACAGCAAAAATATTATACGCCTCTCGAAAATTAACTGTTGTCCAAAAAGCATAAAGTTTCGCTATAGCGTAAGGACTTCTTGGCCTAAAAGGTGTCTTTTCACTTTGAGGTATTCCAGTATTACCAAAAATTTCAGATGTGGAAGCTTGATAAAATTTAGTTTTTTTATGAAGTTTTAAAATTCTTATAGCCTCTAAAATTCTTAGAGTGCCGATTCCATCTGAATTAGCTGTAAATTCCGGTATTTCAAAACTTGTTCTAACGTGTGATTGAGCTGCTAAATTATAAATTTCATCTGGCTGAAATGACTGAATCAATCTCAAAATATTGCTACTATCTGTTAAATCTCCGTAAACATATTGAAAATTTTTTACTCTTTTTTTAGCGTTTATAATATGATCAATTCTCTTAGTGTTAAAACTTGAAGATCTTCTTTTTACTCCAACAACTTTATAATTTTTTTTTAAGAGAAAATCAGTTAAATAAGATCCATCTTGACCAGTTACTCCGGTAATTAATGCAGTTTTTTGTTTCATATAAATAATTTAAATAGATATATATTTTAATTTTAGTTTAGTCATTAAAATAGCTGATTAATTTTTAACAATTTATTCGTTAAATGACTCAACTGTTGTGAATTTATATTTTCTGTATGTAAACCAATGAAAAAACCTCTGTCTTCAATTTCTTGAGCATTTTTAAACACTTCTTTTTTACTGTTAAGTTTATATAGCTTAATACTTGGTTGATTTAAAAAATTACCACTAATAATTGGACGTGTTTCTATACCATTCTTATTTAAATAATTTAAATATTTCTTTTTAATTTTAACAAATTTTTTGTCAATTAATATTGGTAAACCAAACCAACTTGGCTTTAATTTATTTACAGGATTTAAAAATGTTAATTGATTTTTCCAATAGTTTGATTTTTTTATGGAATAAATTATTTTATTTCTATTTTTTTCCCGCATTGATTTCATTGCATTCAGTCTTTTAAATTGATTTAAACCAATAGCAGCTGTTATATCCATTGGCCTTACATTAAATCCAGAGTTTATAAAATTAAAATCATTATTTGATTTATTTTTTAAACCTCTATCCCAACCATGCGCTCTTAATGAATGGATTATTTCGAAATCTTTATAGTCATTACAAACAATCATTCCGCCTTCTCCAGCACTTATTTGATGTGAAACATAAAAAGAATAGGTGCCATACTTCCCAAAAGTTCCTAAGTATTTACCATTATATTTTGAACCTAATGATTCACAGGTGTCTTCTATCAAATGTAATTTATTTTTTTTTATTATTTTATTTAATTTATCCATATTTGTCGAATTACCTAAAACATGAACTGCTAGAATAGCTTTTGTTTTTTTTGTTAATTTTTTTTCTAAATCTTTAATATTAAAATTAAATGTTTTTGTATCTACATCAACAAATTTAGGTTTAAGACCTGCTTGAACAATTGGCCACAAAGATGTTGACCAACATAGCGCGGGCACAAGACACTCATCCCCTTTTACTAATTTATTTTTATTTTTTGGATTTATTAATGCGAAAAGAGCTAAAAGATTTGCTGAAGATCCTGAATTTACCATTAATGCATACTTTACTCCTAAGTATTTAGCAAATTCATTTTCAAATTTTTTTGTTACTTTGGACATCGTGATTTTACCTTTAAGCAAAACTTTAATACCTGAAACAATATCTTTGGTAGTAAATGCTTCATTTACTAAAGGGTAATAATTTTTTTTAAATTTATTTTTTTTAGTATTTTTTTTAATTAATTTTTTAACAATACTAACTTCTAGTTTATTCATGAATTATTATCCTCAATTAACTTTAGATCATATTCAACCATATCTGCAACTAAAGTTTCAAAATCTATTTTTGGTTTCCAATTTAGTGTATTAATTATTTTAGAACTATTTGCTATTCTACCACCTATGTCCTGCTTCCTTTTTAAACTTGCGTCTATTATAATATAGTCATTATAATTTAGACCAACATATTTAAAAGCTTTTTCAGCAAAATCTTTAACACTATTTAAAACACCAGTGCCTATAATAAAGTCATTTGGTTTTTTTTGTTGGTTCATGAGCCACATGGCTTCAACATAATCTTTAGCATGTCCCCAATCACGTTTTGCTTCAATATTTCCTAGTTGAAGATTTTTTTGTAAACCTTTTTTTATTTTAGCTACTGCATTTGAAATTTTTCTTGTTACAAATCGAATGTCTCTTCTTGGCGATTCATGATTAAAAAGAATTCCTGTATTTGCGTACATTTTGAAAGAATTTCTATAATTTTGAATTAGGTTATGAGCAGCAACTTTAGCAACACCATATGCAGATTTAGGTTCAAAAATAGTAAATTCATCTATAGGGGCATTATTTTTACTACCATACATTTCAGAAGACCCAGCAAAAAAAAATTTTGCGTTTTCATTAATTTCCCTTACAGAAGAAATAATATAATGAGTTGCATTTAAATTAATTTTAAAAGTATAAATTTCATTATCGAATGAGTGTCCATCATATGCCTGAGCAGCTAAGTGATATACTTCATCTGGCAAAATATCTTTAATAGTTTTTTTTATTTTTTCGTGATTTTCTAATGAAACTAAATGTAATTTTAAATCTTTTATTAAATGCTTTATCCTCCAATTTTTTTTGTCATCTTTATTAAACTCTTCCCTTACTATTCCATGGACTTGGTATTTTTTCTCAAGTAATAGCTCTGCTAGATAAGAACCATCTTGGCCAGTAATTCCAGTTATTAGAGCAATTTTTGACATATATTAGTATTGTGTATAAAAATCAATTTCATAATACAAAAAAAACTATATGCAATCAAAAAATAAAAACATTAGTTATCTTAAAGAGTGTAAAATCTGTGGTAACACTAAATTAAAAGAAGTTCTACAGCTTAATGAGCAATATATTTCAGCAACTTTTGTTAAATCAAATATTAATAATAAATTAACAGAAATTAAAACGCCACTAACTCTTGTGCTTTGTCAAAAAGAGAAAAATAAAAATAATTGTGGTTTATTGCAATTATCAGAAATTACTGAGCCTGATCTTCTTTATAGAGAATATTTTTATCGTTCAGCTACTAGCGATACAATGCGTGTAGATTTGAACGATGTAGTAAATGAAGTTACGAATATAGTTAAACCTAATCCAAAAGATATTGTTGTAGATATTGGATCTAATGATTGTACCCTTTTAAACTTTTATGAAAATAATTTACGTTTAGTTGGATACGAGCCTGCAAAAAATATTAAATATATAGACAAAGGAAAAAATATTAAAATTTTTTCAAATTATTTTAATGCTAATGATTATCATGAAAATTTTAAAGAAAAAGCAAAAATTATTACTTCCTGCGCAATGTTTTATGATTTAGCAGACCCTAAGAAATTTGTAGGGGATATAGAAAGTATACTTGAAGACGAAGGTGTTTGGTGTGTCCAAATAAGCTATCTTGCTTCGATGATTAAGTATAATAATTTTTATGACATTTGCCATGAACATCTTTCATATTATTCAATCGATTCATTTAATCATTTATTAAATAATTTTAATTTAAAATGTTTTTACGCTCAAACTAACGCTGTTAATGGAGGGAGTATAAGATTATTTGTTTGTAAAAAAAATTGTAATAAATATATAAATTCAAAATATACACAAATTCTTAAAGAACTTATAGAAGAAGAAAAAAAGTATAATTTAAAAGATGAGCAAACTTTCTTAAATTATCAAAAAAAAATTGATGAAATAAAAAATAAAACTAATTTTTTTGTAAATGAAATAATTAATTCTAAAAAACAAGTTTTTGGACTTGGAGCAAGCACAAAAGGCAATATTTTACTTCAACATTTTGGATTAGATAAAAATAAAATTCCTTATATTAGTGAAAGAAATCAGGAAAAAGTTGGACTTAGATGTTTAGGCTCTGATATTGAATTGATATCTGAAGATGAGGCTCGATTAAAAAACCCAAAAGCATTTCTAGTATTACCTTGGAATTTTAAAACGGAAATAGTAAAAAGAGAACAGAATTTTATTAACTCAGGAGGGGAATTAATGTTTCCAATGCCATACCCCCATGTTGTAAGTAAAAAAGGCGAAACAAAATTATAAAAAATAGATAAATGCTAATTAAAAAAATTTGGTACAAGTTAACAAATCAACAAAAGTATCAAGAATACAAAAGTATGAGAAGCTTAAAAAATTCTCATAACTTTAAGCTTATATATGAGCCATATATTAATGAAGTTATGGGCAAAATATCATCACAAAAAGAGTTATCATTTCTACACTCTGGACATTTGGGAGATATAATTAATTGTCTCCCAGTTATAAAAGAGCTATCCAAAACTCATAAGTGTTTCCTGTATATAAACACCGACGAGCCTTTAAGCACACCTTATGCCAATCATCCAGCTTCCGATGTTTTTATTAATAATAAAATATTTTTAAAGTTAAAACCTTTATTAGAAGCCCAAAGTTATATAACAAATATAGAAAAATACTCCTCTCAAAAAATAGATGTTAATTTTGATATATTTAGAAAATTTCCAATAAATATTTGCTTTGATAATCTTAGATATTCATATCACGTTACTGGTGTTCAGCCCAAGTCTGACGAACCCTATTTAAATGTAGAAAAACACAAGAATGTTATTGATAAAATTATAATACAAAGAACTTTTAGGTATAGAAATAAACATATTAATTATCAATTTCTTAATGATTATGAAGAAGTTTATTTTATAGGAACATTAAAGGAATATAATGATTTAAAAAATGATCTTCCAAAATTAATACATTACGATTGCAAGGATTTTTTAGAAATGGCTATGATAATTAAAAGCTGTAAGATTTTTATTGGAAATTCATCTGTAGGATTTCCGATCGCAGAAGCTTTAAAAGTGCCAAGGCTTTTAGAAGCTTGCCCGCACTTTCCAGCTGCTTTACCACATGGAAAAAATGCTTTTGATTTTTTTTATCAAAAACATTTTGAGAATTTTTTTAAAACTTTATACAATAAATAAATTGATTAAAAACTTTAAAACAATATTAAAAAAAAATTATAAATTTTTAGTAAGTAAGTTATTTATTTTATTTTACGGCTCAATTAGTAAAAAAGTAGATAAAAGTGATTTTAATTTAAAAATCCAAGAAATAAAAATTGAAGATAATCTAAAATATTCGGTTTATTTTTCTTCTAAAAGCAGATTATACACAGACAGAATTCATAATACAGCAATTATAATTAATAACAAAATAGTCGAAGGAGCCTCCTTTCAATTAAAAAATAATAAAAATAAAAATGTTGAAGAAAATGTGGTTTTCTCTAAAGGCACACCAAATATAAAAAAAAATATTAAAGGAGTAGTAATGTCTACTTTGACAGGAGGAGGTGGTAATTCAAATTATTGGCACTGGATGTTTGATGTATTGCCAAGACTTTTTATAATTCAAAAACTTATAGAACTTGATGAAATAGATTTTTTTTTATTTCCAGATTTAAAAGAAAAATTTCAAAATCAAACATTGGATTTGCTTAACATACCTAAACATAAGAGATTATCTAGTAAAAGTTATAAGCACTTTTCTGCAGACCAAATTATAGCAACAGACCATCCTTACAATTTATTAAATGATCCAAAAAAAGACTCATTAAATATCCCTATTTGGCTGATTGAATCTTTAAAAAATAATTTTAAAGTAAATCAATCTTCCCGTCATATTAATTTACCTAAAAGAATTTATATTGATAGATCTGACTCTTTTTCTTCACACGGAGGCATGAGATCTATTATAAACGAAGAAGAGGTTAGAGATTTTTTAAAAAAAAAAAATTTTGAGTTTTTAACTTTAAGTAAATACGACTTTATTGATCAAGTGAGATTATTTAATAATGCTGAATGTGTAATAGGCTTGCATGGAGCGGGTTTCGCTAATACTATATTTTGCAGGCCAGGGACTAGAATTTTAGAATTAAGGTCTGAAGATGCTGGAATTATAATTAAAAATTTATCTAAAAAAAATAAATTAACTTATGAATGCATTCATCAAAAACCCAAAACAATCGTTCATCTTCAATTAGGAGATATTGAAATACCAATTAATATTTTAAAAGATAAGTTAAAACAATTTAATTTATGATAATATATACTTTTATTCAACAAATGCTATTTCTTGGTTGAACTAATATAAAATAAATATATAAAATAAGATTGTGGATGAATTAAAACCATTACTATTATTAATATCAAGCGGTTTACTGTTAAGATTTTCTTTAAGTTTAACAGGACAGTCATGGGCTAAATCACACTCTCAAACAGTAGCATTCATGATCTTACCTGTTATCACTTACGTTATTACAAAAACTATTTCAGGCAATATAGCTCTTTCATTAGGAATGATTGGAGCACTATCAATTGTTAGATTTAGACACCCGGTAAAAAGTGCTCTCGAATTAATAATGTATTTTGATTTAATTACTATAGGAATAGCAACAAGTGTTAGAACTAAATGGGCCATACAGTTAGTACTATGCACAGTTTTAATAATATTTTTAGTTAAGTTATTTCAATTTTTTGCAAAAAAAATGGGCAAATCGTTTTATAGTATATCTTTTAATGAAGGACATATTTCTAATACACTTGAAGTGTATTCAAAAAAAAAAATAGATGATGTGGAAAAAAGTGAATATTTAGTAAATTCTATAATAGATAAAAGTTTAGATGAAGTTGTTTATAGGTTAAACTTTAATAATAAAGAATCACTTCAAGAATTTAAAAATAAAATAGAAAATCAAAATAGTATCAAAAAAATTAATGTAATATTAAATTAAAATTATGAAAAGAATTTTATTTTTTCTTTTAATTTTTGCTCACATTAATTCTTCTTCTCATTCTAACTATACTTTATCAGAAAATATCTCCAAACCATATTGTAATAAAAAAGTAAATCCAAAAGCATTTGAAACTCAAAAAATTAAAAAAGTTGAAATAGATGTAAATAATTATAAAAAATGGACTGTAAATAGTGTACGTATAATTACCTCTGGAACCCGATTTATTCCTGAAAAATATAAAAAAAGATTCAAATCTAAAGTAACAGTGACATACGAAGGAAATGTTAAATGTTTTTTAACTGCAGGAGTTAGGCATAGTGGAGATGCAAAAGATCATATTAAATTACACGGAAATAATATTCTGCAAAGTTTGGATGTACATTTAAAAACAGGAAATATAAAAGGAATAACAAAATTTAAACTATACCTTCCCGAAGTAAGAGGTGTTATGGAAGACGAAATTATTCAAACCGAAATACTTAGAGAGCTAAATTACTTAGCACCCAGATCTTACAAAGTTACTGCAAGACTGAATCAAGCAGAATCAATAATGCTTTTTCAGGAAAAATCCAGCAAAGAACTTTTAGAATTTAATCATCGTAGAGAGGGACCTATTCTTGAAGGAGATCAAAAATTTTTTTTTAAGTTAGTAGAGGATATTCCAGATAATCAATTAAGTAATTGGTCTGTTGGAACTCCAGTTTTAAGAAGCAAAAGTATTAAAGCTATGTTGTCAAAACAATCAAATTCAAACATAATTCATAAAAGCAATAATCATAAAAATATTTCCTATCAAGCTCTCAATAATCTTAACTTAATATATCTTTATTATGCCAATAGATTTCAAGATGAAAAAAATAATTTTAATTTTTTTAACTATGATTTAGACAACTCTCTACTAGCTTTGTTTGATACTAAAAAAATTATAAAATTAGAAATTTACAATTTATTAATGCAATCTACAAATAGTCAACATGGACTTACACCGAATAATAGAAAATTTTATTGGAATTCTTTAGAAAATTATTTTGAACCAATTAATTATGACTCCAACCCTCACATTGACAATAATTTACCAACCACTACAACTACTACCTTTAGATTTCCAGTTTCAGATCACTATACACAAGCTATAAACAAGTTAGAGTCAAAACTCGAAAATTTGAATTTAAAGAAAATCAATAAAAATCTTAAGTTGTCAGGATTGAATATTGGTGAGAATTATTTAAATAATAAAGTCAAAAAAATTCAATTAAACCTCCAATTAATTAAAAGAAACTATTCACAAATAAACCAAGAAATGGTTAATCATAATAAGTTTAAACCTGTAGATAATATTTTAAATAAATTAAGTCAAACTTTAGTTGAAATTGATCCGACGGTTATTTTAGTAAAAAATCAAGATCAAAAAGAAAATTTTGAAGTTTGCAAAATCTTTTTAGAAAAATGTGAATCTCTTAAATTTTCAAAAGAACATTTAGCTAATTTATTAGAAGGAGAATTATCTTTAAACAATTCTACTTATCAATATTTAGGAAAAGATTTAAAATTTCAAAGTTTAAATAAAAAAAACACAGTAAATAAAATTCAGCTTGATAATTCTGAAATATTCTATGAAAATGGAATTAAAATAAATATTAATAATGAACTTAAGATAATAGAAATATTGCAGACAAAAGAAGAAGCACGGATATTTATCATAAATGGTTCAATAAAAGATTATACTTTTAATTTTAATGGTTTAAATAAAAATAATTCTCTAAACAAATTCCCGATTGATTTAAATGGCCTCACTGGATGCTTGTCGTTTTTAAATATAGAATTAAAAAATATTTCAATAAACGCAAATAACTCATCTTGTGAAGATGCCGTTAATTTAATCAATGTGAAAGGAGATCTTAACAATATTACAATAACGGATTCTTTTATGGATGGTTTAGATATAGATTTTTCAAATTTAAATATCAAAAATATAAATATAAAAAATTCTAAAAATGATTGTTTAGATTTATCTTTTGGTAAATACAACGTTTTAAATACAAAATTGATTGAATGTGGAGATAAAGCTCTTTCTGTCGGAGAAAAATCTATGCTTTATGTAGATAAAATTTTAGTTAAAGATTCAAATATTGGCATAGCTTCAAAAGATAGTTCTTTAAGCAATTTATCTAATGCTTCTTTTACTAATTTAAAAACTTGCGCCTCTGCTTATAGAAAAAAACAAGAGTTTGACGGAGGTCTATTAAGTATTAATAATTTTAAATGTAAAAACTATAATACTAAAACTGATGTAGATAAATATTCAAAAATTTTAATTAAAAATGAGTTTTAGAATAGAAGAGAAATTATTAGTAAACAAAAATCAACTTATAGAGTTTAAAGAGTATTTATTTAAAGAAGCTAAGGCTCTACACAAACCAAGATCTGTAAAAAGTTTATATTTTGAAAACAATAACAAAGATTTATATAATGACTCAATCGAAGGTTTGGTGCCACGTAAAAAAATAAGAATAAGAACTTATCCTGACACAGCTGACAAAGGTTTTTATTTAGAAAATAAAATCTCTAGTATAGAGGGAAGATTTAAGACAAGTAAAAAGATAAATAAAATGCAGTTTTTAAAATTTAAAAATTTAGGTATTTACGACACGCAATATGGAATTTGCTTCCCTTTTTTAGAAGTTACTTACCGGCGTGAATATTTTAAAATAGAAGATTACAGAGTTTCGATTGATCAAAATATTAAATATAATTTATATAATGGAAGAGATCTTGGTGAAGACGAAAATTGCATTGTTGAAATTAAAGCAAATTTTAACAAAGATCAGGATCTACTTATAAGTAAATTTCATTTACAAAGGACTAGATTTTCTAAATATTGTAATGGATACGACAAGATATAAATTCTTAATATGAAAGAATTGATTGCATCAAAAAATAAACTATTATAAATCTAACATTATGGCGAGGTAGCTCAGTTGGTTAGAGCACAGGACTCATAAGCCTGGGGTCGGCGGTTCGAATCCGCCTCTCGCTACCACAAATTATGAAAAAATCATCAACAGTCAAAAAACTTACCAATGAATAAAAATATTTCAATGTTCTGTTTAACACTTAATCCCAATCACTTAAAATTAATAAAAAAAATTAATTATATCCCAGTAGGTTTAGGAAACAAAATTTTTAGTGATGAATTTATATTGGATAACAAAGGAAAAAATATTTCTAATAAAAACAAATTTTATGGAGAATATACATTTCATTATTTTCTTTGGAAAAATCATTTAGAAAAAATAAATGATAATTGGATTGGATTTTGTCAATATAGAAAATTTTGGACAAATACAAAATCGACAACAATAGATAATAATTTTGAAAATTTTGATAATATTATATTAAAAAAAATACCAGTTGAATATGAAGCTTACGAAAGTATTTTGGCAGAACCTATGTTTATTAATCAATTTAGATTCACAAAATTTATTAAGAGAAACTTAAAAGAAATGATTAAAAAGCCTTCATTATTTATAAATAAAAAAAATAGAAATATAAGATTTCATTTTGATATGTGGCATGGAAAAGGAAATTTAGAAAAAGCAATAAATTTGCTTGATGAAAAAGAAAAAATAGATTTTAAAGAATTTGTTGATAATGAGGTATCATTTAATCCACAAAATATGTTTATATGTAAATCTAAAAAATTACTTATTGCTTATTATGAATCTGTTTTTCCTTGGCTCAAGAGATGTGAAAATATTTTTGGTTTTAACAATTTAGATAGTTATGGGCTACAAAGAATTTATGGATTTCTAGCTGAAAGGTATTTATCCTATTGGTTTAAAAAATATTCTAAATTTAAGACTATGTCTATTTTATTTAAGGATTTGTCTGATTTCTAATTCTTATTTTAAAATTGATTTTAGGTATTTAGAGTATTCACAATTTCCATAAAATTTAATTGAATTAATAATTTCACTCTTGGTGATCCATCTATTATTAAAAGCTATTTCTTCCAAGCAAGCTATTTTAAGACCTTGACGATTTTCTAAAGTATAAACAAAGTTAGAGGTACTGTAAAAATCATTTATATTTCCTGTATCCAACCAGGTGCCGCCTCTTCCAATATATTCAGCTTTAAGACTATTAGTAGATCTATATTTATTTAATAAGTCAGTTATTTCTAGTTCATTTCTTTTAGAAGGTTTTAAGCTCTTACTAAATTTAATTACTTTATTATCAAAAAAATATAAACCAGTAACAGCTAAATTAGATTTAGTTTTTTTTGGTTTTTCAATAATTTTAATTATTTTATTTTTTTTATTGATTGTAGCCACACCATATAAATTAGGATTTTTTACAGGGTGAAGAAAAACTTTAGCTCCTTTTTTTAATTTAGTACATTCCTTTAATTTTTTGGTAAGACTTTGCCCATAAAAAAAATTATCACCTAAAATTAGTGAAACATTTTCATTTTTAATAAATTTTTCTCCGATTATAAATGCTTCTGGTAAACCTCCAGGACGCTTTTGTTCTTTGTATGAAATTTTTATTCCAAGGTTGTTCCTCTCAGGTAAAATTTTTTTAAATTGATTTAATTGACCTTTATTAATTATAATTAATATATCTTTAATGCCCGCTAACATTAAAATTGATAATGGATAATATATTAAAGGTTTGTCATATATGGGTAATAACTGCTTGTTAACAGCTTTTGTTAAAGGACTCATTCTAGTTCCTAAACCTCCAGCTAAAATAATTCCTTTTTTAATCATATTTTTAAACCTAATCTTTTATCATAATTTTTTTTTGAAATAGAGCTTAAAAATTTTCTATTGTTAACATACCATTTAATTGTTTCTGATAAGCCTTCAATAATGTGAGTTTTATTTTTCCAATTTAATTTTTTTTTTATTTTTTTACTATTGAGTGCATACCGGAGATCATGACCTGGTCTATCTTTAACAAATTTTATTTTTACTTTTGAACCCAAGTAAATATTTTTATTTTTGCAAATTTTTAAAATTATTTTGACTAGATCTATATTTTTTAAATTTTTTCCAGATCCAACATTATAACTTTCTCCAATCTTACCTTTTAAAAATATTTTATATATTGCTTCACAGTGATCTTTAACATAAATCCACTCTCTACTGTTTTGGCCTTTTGCATAAATTGGTAGAGGTCTATTATTAAAGATATTTAATATTATTTTTGGAATTAATTTTTCAGGAAATTGGTAAGGACCGTAATTATTACAACAATTTGATATCATGGCTTTTAATTTATAAGTTCTTATATAAGATCTAATTAAATGATCTGCGCTCGCTTTAGAGGCAGAATAAGGAGAACTAGGTCTATACGGATAATTTTCGTCGGATCTATAGTTTTTTTTTATAATGTCACCATAAACTTCGTCTGTAGAAACATGTATTAATTTAATATTTCTATTTTTAGTTTTTCTTAAAATTTCTAGAATATTAAAAACTCCTACTATATTTGAATAAACAAATTTTTTTGGAGAATCAATAGATCTATCAACATGAGTTTCAGCAGCTAAATTAAATATTGCAATCGGTTTATTTTTTTTAATTATATTTAATATTTTTTTTTGATTGTTTATATCAACCCTGTAGAATTTATAATTTTTTTCATTTCTTTTATAGTAAGTATTTGATGAGTAAGTTAATTTATCTAGATTAATTACATATAAATTTTTCTTAATTAGGTAATTGACTAAATTAGTTCCAATAAATCCTGATCCACCTGTAACAATGACTTTTTTCATAATTATTTTAAAAGAATATTAACTTTTGTGATAAATTAATAAAAGAATTATTATATAAAATCAAATGTTAACAAATATGGCTTTTCAAGACCTCACTATAGTTATTGCTTCATTTAACAGTGAAAGTAAAATAAGAAAATGTTTAAATTCAATCAATAAAGAATGCAAAGTTTTGAATATAGAAAATTCATCAGATATTAACTATAAATCTAAAATAGAAGCAGAATTTGCAAACGTTAAATGTATTTTATCAGGAAGTAATTTAGGTTACGGAAAAGCAAATAATATAGGACTTAATAAAGTAAAAACAAAATATGCTTTAATATTAAATCCTGATACTGAATTGTTTCCAGATACATTGATTAATTTTTTAACTTTAGCGAAAAATAAACAGGATTTTGCAATAATTGGACCTGAAGTTATAGAAGATAAAATAAATTTAAATAACAAAAAATCTTCAACTCAAAACGAAAAGTTAATGATCGACGAAGTACTTTCTGTAAAAGGATTTGCAATGTTCTTAAACTTAAAAGAATTTAAAGATGTTGGTTTTTTCGATGAAAACATATTTTTTTTTCTTGAAGAAATTGATTTATGTAAAAGATTAATTAAAAATAATAAAAAAATCTATTACTGTAAGAATATATTAGTTTTTCACGAGGGTGGAAAATCACACAATTCAATTGTTAATTATCCAATGGAATTATCTAGAAATTGGCATTGGATGTGGTCTCAGTTTTATTTTAAAAAAAAATATGATGGATATTTAGTAGCATTATTTAAAAGTATACCAATTTTATTTTTATCTTTGATAAAGTCATTTTTTTATTTAACTATTCTTAAAAGAAATAAAAGTGCTATTTATTATCAAAGATTTTCTGGACTAATAAATTCTATTTTTTGTAGAAAGTCATGGTATAGACCTAGAATTAATAAAAAAATTGATTTATTATAATTTAAATTATACATACACGCATGCCAAATAAAAAATATAAAATTCTAGTTACCGGAGCGGCTGGTTTTTTAGGTTCACATTTATCAGAGCAATTATCCAATTTAGGCCACGAAGTTATAGGAATAGATAATATGATCGGTGGATATTCAGATAATGTGCCTAAGAATATAAAATTTCATAAAATTGATTGTTGTAATTTAAAAGATGTTCAAAAAATTATGAAAGGTATAGAGATAATTTATCATTGCGCAGCAACGGCACATGAAGGTCTATCAGTTTTTTCACCATATGAAATAACAAAAAATAATTATTTAGCTTCTGTCTCAATATTTTCTGCAGCAGTTCAAGAAAAAGTAAAAAGAATAATATTTTGTTCTTCGATGGCTCGTTATGGATCTCAACGATCTCCTTTTACAGAAACTATGCAACCTATGCCAGTTGATCCTTATGCTATTTCAAAAGTGGCTTCTGAAGCTGTATTAAAAAACCTTTGTGATTTAAATAATATAGAATGGGTAATTGCAGTTCCTCATAATATTATTGGTCCTAGACAAAAATATGATGATCCTTTTAGAAATGTTGTGTCAATTATGATTAATAGAATGTTGCAAGGCAAAGCACCTATAATATATGGAGATGGCAAACAGACCAGATGTTTTTCTTATATTGATGATTGTTTGAGTTGTTTAATTCCTATGTTAGATCAAAAAAATCTTAATAAACAAATTATTAATATAGGTCCTGATGAAGAGTTTGTTACAATTAATAAAGTTGCTGAATTATGCTCAAATGTGACAGGCATAAACTTAAATCCTATCTATAAAAAAGACAGACCAAAAGAGGTAAAACACGCAACTTGCTCTGCAAATAAAGCAAGAACCTTATTAGATTATAAAACAAAAGTTTCTTTATTTGATGGTATTCAAAAAACTTTTGAATATATAAAAGACAGAGGAATAAAACCGTTTGACTATCATATAAATATTGAAATAGATAACGAGTTAACTCCGTCAACCTGGAAAAATAAAGAAATTTAATGTCCAGGAAATTCGATTAAACTTTTTGTAAAATAACCCTTACTTTTTAGAAGTTTATCACCAGGAAGATCAAATAAGTTTATTATAAAGATAAAACCAGCTACTGATCCACCAGATATTTCAACTAATTTTGCTGCAGCTTCTGCGGTACCTCCAGTTGCAATTAAATCATCAATCACCAAAATCTTATCATTTTTTGTTATAGAGTTTTTATGAACTTCTATTGTTGCCTCACCATATTCAAGTTTGAAATCAATTGAATGTCTATCAGCAGGAAGTTTATTTTTTTTTCTAAGTAAAATTAATGGTTTTTTTGTTAAATAAGAAATTGTTGATGCAAATATAAAACCTCTAGATTCTATGGCTGAGACTTTATCAAAATTTACATTTTTTGATATTTCTACAATTTTATCTATTGTGTAATTAAAGGCTACTGGATCTTCAATAAGAGTAGTTATATCTCTAAATAAAATCCCTTTTTTTGGATAATCAATTATAGATCTTATATATTTTTTTAGATTCATATTTAGCTTCAAGTTTTATCAAAAAAGCATTAATAATTAAATGATGAAAAAAAGAAAACTAGGGATAATTGGTGGTAGTGGACTATATAAAATGGAAGGTTTTGAAAAATCTAAATGGAAAAAAATAAAAACTTCTTGGGGAAAACCTTCAGATGAAATTTTAATTGCAAGAGTAGACTCTGAAGAAATTTATTTTATACCAAGGCATTCTAGAGGTCATAAAATAAATCCAACTAATATAAATTATAGAGCCAATATAGACGCAATGAAACAATTAGGAGTGACTGATATTATTTCAGTTTCCGCAGTAGGCTCATTAAAAGAAGAATTAGAACCAGGAAAATTTATAATAGTCGATCAATTTATTGACAGAACCTTTTCAAGAATTAAAACCTTTTTCGATGAAGAAATTATAGCACATGTTTCTATGGCAAAACCCATAAGCCCTGGCTTAGCTAATTGTTGTGAGGTAGCACTAAAAAAATTGAATATAAAAAATAAAAAGGGAGGGACTTATGTTGTCATGGAAGGACCTCAATTTTCAACTTTAGCTGAGTCAAACTTATATAGGTCATGGGGAGCAGATGTAATTGGTATGACTAATATGCCTGAAGCTAAATTAGCCAGGGAAGCTGAAATTAGATATTGCACAGTGGCTATGGTGACTGACTATGACTGTTGGCATCCAGATCATGATGAAGTTGATGTGGCAATGGTAATTCAAACATTACAAAAAAATGCTTCAAATGCACAAAATATGATTAAAGAAGTTATTAAAACTTTTAAAGATTTTTCAGTAGATAAAGATCCCGCAAATAATTGTTTAGATACCGCAATAATTACAGATCCAAAATTAAGAACAAAAAAAACTATAAAAAAATTAAAATATATTGCAGGTAGAGCTCTTAATAAAAAGTAATGAAAATTAACAATAAAGCTTATAGAACGATCTGGTTTGAAAATAATATTGTAAAAATTATTGACCAAACAAAGCTTCCTCATCAATTTATTATTAAAGATTTAAAAACGGTTAAAGATTCAATTAATGCAATTAAAACAATGGAAGTCAGAGGTGCTCCTTTAATTGGGGCTACGGCTGCTTATGGATTAGTTTTATCTATTCTTGAAAAAAACGACCAATCTTTCTTAAAAAAATCCAGTGGAGATTTAATAGCTTCTAGACCTACAGCCATTAATTTAAAGTGGGCAGTAGATAGAATGATGAAAAAACTATCAGGCATTAACAACAACGAAGTTTTAAAGGTAGCTTTAGAAGAAGCCAAAGTGATCGTAGAAGAGGACGTTACGTTTTGTAAAAATATAGGTGTAAATGGTCTTAAAATAGTTAAAGAAATAGCTAATAAAAAAAAAGATACAGTAAATATTTTAACTCATTGCAATGCTGGTTGGCTTGCAACAATTGATTGGGGTACAGCAACATCTCCAATTTATCACGCGCATCAAAAAGGAATTAAAGTCCATGTTTGGGTGGATGAAACGAGACCAAGAAATCAAGGAGCTAATTTAACATCTTATGAGTTAAATGAAGAGGGAATACCAAATACAATTATTACCGACAATGCCGGTGGAATTTTAATGCAAAGAGGGAAGGTTGATATGTGTATTGTAGGAACCGATAGAACTTTATCTAATGGTGATGTTTGTAATAAAATTGGAACTTATTTAAAAGCTTTATCAGCAAAAGATAATAACGTTCCATTTTATGTTGCTTTACCTAGTTCAACAATTGACTGGAATATTAAAGATCACAATCAAATTCCTATCGAAGAAAGAAATTCAGAAGAATTGTCACATGTTGAGGGAATTGATGAAAATAACAAAATTAAAAAGGTGAGAATTTACCCACAAAAAAGTAAATCATTAAATCTGGCCTTTGACGTTACACCTGCTAAACTAGTTACAGGTTTAATTACAGAAAAAGGAATTTGTGAAGCATCAGAAAAAGGTTTGAAAGGTTTATTTAAATGAAAAAAGAAAAATGTATTTCAAAAGAAGTTACTATAGGAGGAGATAATGCAAATGCTTATATGCCTCAATATATAAATTTCTTTAAACAAAATTTATTATAGTGAAGAAATTTCAAGTTATAAGATATTCTAAAAAATTAAATATAACTAACTTATCAGCTTTAAGATCAGGAAATATTTCAGTAAGAGCAAGAGAAAAAGGTGTAGATGGTTTTTATATAACACCATCTGGCATGAAGTATTCAACTTTAAAAATTAAAGATATTGTTTTTGTTTCATTAAAAGGAATCTTTGATAAAAAAAAGAACAAACCTTCCTCTGAATGGAGGTTTCATCAAGATATTTATGTGAATAAAAAAGAAGCTAAAGCCATTGTTCACGCTCATTCAACTTGTGCAACAGCCGTTTCAACTCATCAAAAAAATATTCCAGCATTTCACTACATGGTTGCAGTAGCAGGTGGTGAGGATTTAAAATGCACTAAATACGCAACTTTTGGAACTAAACAACTTTCAAGAAATATTATTAAAGCTCTAAAAAATAGATCAGCTTGTTTAATTGCAAATCACGGACAAGTTGCGTTTGGAAATAATTTAGAAAAAGCTTTTGAGCTTGCTCAAGAAATCGAAAATATTTGCCATCAATATATAAATGCCCTAAGAATTGGTATACCTAAAATTCTTTCAAAAAAAGAAATGAGAATTGTTTTAGGAAAGTTTAAAAATTATAAAAAAGGTTAATTTTTTAATGATAAAAGTTGGTGAACACATCACATTAGATTTTTTAGGTGTAAAGAAAGATTATGCTCCATCTTTCTACGAAAAAATTATTTATAAAATTGCAAAAGCAGCAAAAGTAGAAATACTCAATGTAAGTAGTCACAAATTTGAACCTCAAGGGTTTACACTAGTAGCACTGTTATCTGAAAGTCATTTTAGTTTTCACACTTTTCCTGAAAAAGGTGTAATTAGTTTTGATTTTTTTACTTGTGGCAAAGTTCATCCAAAAATTGCTTTAAAAATACTTAAAAAAGAAATTCAACACGAAAGAATTGTTACTAAAAATTTTGATAGGAGTAGTGTCAGTCTTTACGATGATATTTATAGTACTCCTGGTCAAAAAAAATACTATGTGGTTAATAATGTATTAGAGTCGTTCACTTCTAAAGTTGGTCAATTTGTTGAAGTGATGAATTTAGAAGAATTCGGTAATGCTTTATTTATCGATCACGAAATTCAAGTAGCCGAAAAAGATGAAAAAATTTATAGTTCAAACTTTTTTAAATCTAGTTATGACTTAAGCAAGAAAAACAATAATGTAGCTATTATCGGTGGAGGTGATGGTGGTGTCGCTAGAGAATGTTTGGAAAACAACACTAACTATATTGATTGGTATGAATTAGATCCAGAAATTGTTGGGTCTTGTTATAGACACTTACCAAAAGTTTGTTCAAAAGTAAAAAAAAGTAATAGAGTTAACACATACTGGGGAGACGCTTTTGATAGTATAAAATTTATTGAAGATTCTAAATATGATAAAATATTTGTAGATTTAAATGATGATCAATATTGTATTGATTTAGCAAAAAAAAATATGAAGGGTTTAAAAAGAATTTTAAAAAAAGGTGGTGTGTTAACAGCTCAAGTAGGGAGCAAAGACAAAAAACCTAAGCAGGTGGAAAATTGGTGTAAAGTTTTAGACAAAAGTTTCGGAAATGTAAAAGTTTCAGGAGTCCATGTTCCTAGTTTTGACTGTAATTGGAATTTTGCTTCTTCTATAATGAAGTAATGTTTCGCGCATCTTGCATCCAGCTGAAATCTAATAATAGTATTATTTTTAATTTAAAAAAAACCGAAAAGTTAATTCTTAAAGCAGTAAAAGATAAAGCTGATTTTATTTTAACGCCTGAAGTATCTTCACTATTTTCATTAAATAAAAAAAAATTATTAAAAGTTTGTACTAGTATGTCAGAGGACATTTATTTAAAAGGAATAAAAAAATTAGCAAAAAAATATAAAAAATGGATTTTAATTGGATCATTAATAATTAAAATAAATAAAAAAAAACTTGTAAATAGATCAATTTTAATTAATCCAAAAGGTATTATAGTTTCATACTATGATAAAATCCATATGTATGATGCTAAACTTAGTAAAAATGAATTTTATAAAGAGTCCAAAATCTTTGCCTCTGGAAAAAAAAATAAAGTAACAAAATTACCTTGGGGGAAACTTGGTTTAAGTATTTGTTATGATTTGCGTTTCCCAAACATGTTCAGACAAATGTCCAAAAAAGGAGCGCTTTTTTTATCCATACCATCGGCATTTACCGAAACTACAGGAAAAAAACATTGGCATGCACTTTTAAAAGCAAGAGCAATTGAGAATTTTTGTTATATTTTTGCTCCCGCTCAAAGTGGAACTCACTATAATGGAAGAAAAACTTACGGCCATTCATTAATTATTTCACCCGATGGTAAAATATTAAAAGAATTGAAAAAAAAAGAAGGTGTTATAACAGCTAAAATATTACCTAAATTATCACTTAAATTAAGAAATATAATACCAAGTTTAAAATTAAATTAATTATTCGTAAGATTTAACTTCCTTTATATTAGATCCTAGAGCATTATTAATTTTTAATTTTATTTCTGCTCTTTCATCATTAATTTTGTAAACATCTCTAGCAAGTTTAATAAAATCTTCTCCAAATTCCTTGTTTTTTTCCGCTAGTCTTTTTCCATCTTCTATATACCAAAGCTTTATATTGATACTTTTAAGTTTTTGTATGAATTCATCAATTACAGAAGTATCTGGAATAAATTTTGCCATAGTATTATTTAAAGTATTTAATTCTTTTTCAATATCAATAAGTTTATCTGTATTTTTAATCTTTTCTTTTTTTATCTCTAATATAGTAATTTTGTCTATAAGCTCTCCCGCAGATATTTCTGCTAAAATTTTGTTTAATTTTGTATTCATAATTTTTTTTTTGACTATACTATAAAATATTATATGCAGATAAAATAATGTCATGTCAAATATATTAATTATAAAACATGGATCCTTAGGCGATTTAATACAAGCTAACGGAGCTTTTAAAGATATAAAAAATTCTAATTTTGAATCAAAAGTAATATTACTTACTTCAAAACCTTATGCGATGCTAATGTCCGAATGCCCGTATATAGATGGAGTTATAATTGATAAGAGATTGCCAAGATGGAATTTATTTTTCTTATTAAATTTAAAAAAATTATTATTGAGATATAACTTTACTAAAGTTTTTGATTTGCAAAATTCAAATCGAACAAAATTTTATAAAAAGTTTTTATTAACAAAACCGATATGGTCTTCTACAGAAACATCATTGGAATCAGGACAAAAAAAAAGTGATTTTGATAAAGATCCTGTATTAGATCGGATGGAGATTCAATTAAAAAAAGAAAATATTAAAACTGAATTTATCAAAAAAATTGATTTAAGTTGGGCTTTGGTTGACCTTTCTCGCTTGATCAAACAATATTCGAATGAAGAATATATTATCATATTTCCTTTTTGCTCAAAAAAACATATAAAAAAAAAATGGCCCTACTTTAAAGAACTTGTTAGAAAAATTAAAAATGACTTTAAAAATAAATATTCTTTATTAGTTGTTCCAGGACCAGATGAAATAGATGAAGCAAACGAATTTAATGCTAAAGTAGTATTAGAAAATGGAAAGGCACTAAATATAAAAAAATTAATTTCAATAATTTATGATGCTAAATTAATAATATCAAATGATACTGGACCAGCTCATATAGCATCTCATCTTAACAAAAAAGGAATAGCCTTATTTGGACCCCACACTTCTGCAAAAAAGGTAAGTATTGAAAGTTCTAATTTTAAAGTAATAAGTGTAGAAGATTTAAAAAAATTAGATGTTGAAACAGTTTTTTCTGAGGTTAAAAAAAATTTAGATTAATTGAATATATTTTTTAATAATCTTATTCCATTTAAAATTTTTTGAGAAATCAAAAGCATTCTCTCCTAAAGTCTTGTATAAATTATTTTCAAAACATTTTAAAATTGTGTCGTATAAAGAATTTAAATCATTGCCGTCACACAAATATCCAGTTTTACCGTTTATTATAGCATCACTTTCTCCACCAAAAATTCCACCTATAGAAGCCTTTTTATAGGCTGCAGCCTCTATAAATGTTATGCCAAATCCTTCTACTGATTTTTTATATGCTATTGATGGCATTATAAATAAATCTGAATTTTCAAGTAAAGCCAATTTTTGTTGCTCATCTGCTTTAAATATAAATTTTACATGATTGTTTAAGCCAAGCTGATTGATTAATTTTTCAATATTTTTTTTTTCATCTCCATCACCAATAGAAATATATTTTAATTTAGGAAATTTAGGCAATAAATTTTTTATAGTCATTAGTATATTTTGGTGACTCTTTCTAGCATCTAACCTTGCGATAGTAATTAATCTAGGTGAAGAGTTCTGATAAATATGTTTTGCAATTTTATTTGAATCAGTTCTAATTTTTTTTGGATAATCACAACCCGGGTGTATAATTTTAATTTTATTTTCATTTACTCCATTTTTAAAAGCTAAATTTTTTGTAAAATTTGAATTTGATATTATATAATCTGATTTATTTAAAGAGTTTAACATTCTTTTATTGAGCGAAGATCCCCTAGGATGATTTATTTCTTTTGAATGAATTAGACAGAATGTTTTAGTTTTTTTTAACGTAGATTGATTTATATTTTCAATACTTTTCCAATGATCAAAAAAAGCGGCTCTAATAACATTATTACTTATAAATTCTTTTACAAGATTTGCTTTTCTATATTTTCTAAAAATTTTAAATCCAGATACACGTTCAATATTAAGCTTAGAATTTAAGTCGTATTCATTACTATTTTCAAAACTATCAGCAAAAACTTTTACCGGACCATGATCTAATAGAGCGTTTGATAACCCTGCCATTAAATTTTGAATACCACCAACATCTGGAGGAAAATTTCTTGTAGATATTAAGAACATTTATGTATTATATTTTATAAAAATAAATTATACACTAATTTTATGATTTACGAATTAGAAAAAAATATACCTAAATTAGATCCAGAATGTTGGGTAGCTCCTAACGCAATTATAATAGGTAAGGTGCAATTAAATAAAAATTCGAATATATGGTTCAATGCGGTACTTAGAGGAGATGTAGAGCAAATTACTATTGGTGAAGAATCAAATGTTCAAGACGGAAGTGTAATTCACACTGATCCTGGATGCCCAGTAAAAGTAGGTAAGGGAGTAACACTTGGACATATGGTTATGCTACACGGATGTGAAATTGAAGATGATTGTTTAATTGGAATTGGAGCGACAATCCTAAACAAAGCCAAAATAGGTAAAAACTCTATTATTGGTGCAAATGCGTTGGTGACAGAAAATAAAATCATACCAGAAAGATCATTAGTTCTTGGAAGCCCGGGTAAAGTAGTAAGACAAATTACTGATGAAGAAATCAAACATATCAAAGAAAATTCCAAGCACTATGTTGAAAATTTTAAGAAATATAAAAAATAAAATTTAAATTGCTCTTTAATTAAATTTTTAATCGGATTATAAATAATTGATGCCGAAATTTAGGGAATTAACCAAACTTTTTTATTATTTTTAATATCTAACAAGGCTCTTCGGTGACCTTTAGCAGCCAAGTAAAGCCACTCAATACTTTTTATATTACATTTGATTACACAAAAATTTTTATAACCTTCCTCACTTTCCTCTTTTGTAAAATTAAAGTTATCAAATTTATTATCTAATCCCGAAGTAGGCATGACAGACTCAGAACCAGGTCCATTTGATACTAAATAACACTTTCTACTTATATGACCGGTTTTTTTCCAAGACTCTTTAGTTACATTATTATTAAAGTTAATTTCACACTCTGCTTTAACTCTAAGTTGAATTTTTTCTTGTTTACCATAAAACAAGATGGAGCAATTAGAATTTTTTTTGATTTTATCAATTTTTGAAGATCTAATATCGCTATGATATTGAATAAAATTATTTTGTTGATTTACTTTTCTTAAAACAACCACTCTTCCATCAAGATCTTTGTCATTACCGCATATAAACACTGGAGTTCTAAATTCAGAAGATCGATCTATTACAGCATTAGTTAAAAGACTCCAAATCTTCTTTTTGATTTCATCAAAATCCTCGTAGTAGCTTACAACTTCTTGTGACACAATTTATTTTCTAAATCTTTTGATTAAGCTCGAAGTGTCCCATCTTTGTCCACCCATCTTTTGAACTTCTGAATAGTATTCGTCTATTAATTTAGTAATAGGAAGAGGTGAGTTATTTTTCTTTGCCTCATCCATGGCTATCTTTAAATCTTTTCTCATCCAATCTACAGCAAAACCATAATCAAATTTATCTTCAATCATTGTCTTATGCCTATTATCCATTTGCCAAGATTGAGCAGCGCCTTTCGAAATTACATCAATAACGCTATGCATATTTAATCCAGCATTTATTCCAAAATTGATAGCTTCTGATAAACCTTGAACTAATCCTGCTATACAAATCTGGTTAACCATTTTAGTTAATTGACCACTACCGGATGGTCCAAGTAATTTAATTTTTTTACTATAACAATCTATGACTGGTTCTGCTTTTTTAAAAGGAGCTTCATCTCCACCAACCATTACTGTTAATGTACCACCTTCAGCTCCTGCTTGTCCGCCTGAAATAGGTGCATCCAAAAAATCAAATCCTTTTGTTTTTGAATTTTTGTAGAGTTCTCTAGCAATATTAGCCGAAGCAGTAGTGTTGTCTATATAGATGGCGCCTTTTTTAGCCGTTAAAAATAAACCACTTTTACCTAAAGTTACTTCTCTTAAATCTTCATCATTTCCTACACATGTAAAAATAAAATCACAATCTTTCGCAGCTTCCATTGGTGTCTCTGCTAACTTACCTTTATGTTCTTTAATCCATTTTTCAGCTTTTGATTTTGTCCTATTATAAACAGTTACATTATGACCAGCTTTTGATATATAACCAGCCATAGGGTATCCCATGACACCTAAACCTATGAAAGAAACTTTGCACGTCATACTATGTTAGACCTTAATTTAAATAAAAAAGTAATAATATTTGGTTTCATATTTACATTTTTTTCAAGTTTTGGACAGAGTTTTTTTTTAGGATTATTTAACGCACCGATTAGAAATGAGCTAGGTATTACTCATGGACAATTTGGTACAATTTATGCAATAGCCACAATTTTTTCAAGTCTAATACTTATTTGGGTAGGAAAAAAAATTGATGAATTTAGACTTTTCAACTATTCTTTTTTTGTAATAATTCTTTTATTTTTTTCATCTTTTTTTTTTTCTTTTATAAATAATATTCTTTTATTGGCTTTAGGAATTTTTTTAATGAGATTTTCAGGCCAGGGTTTAATGAGTCATACATCTTCAACTGCTATTTCTAGATTTTTTGAAAAAAATAGAGGTAAAGCGATCAGCATTAGTTGGCTTGGTCTTTCAACTGCTGAATTTATATTACCTACTTTAATTATTTATTTTTTAACAATTTATTCTTGGAGACATGTATGGCAAGGTATTTCTTTATTGATATTTTTAATTTTACCTTTAGTAATTTATTTTACAATAAAAAATATTAGTTTTGATTCTAGAGAAGAAAATTTAATAATAAAAAAAAAAAGAAAAATTAAAAACTGGAAAAGAATAGAAGTTTTAAAAGATTATAGATTTTACATTATCTCATTAAATATGCTGGCAATGCCATGGATATTTACGGGTATAGCTGTTTATCAGTCTTTTATTTCTGACTCGAAATTTTGGACAATATATACCATTCCAAAAGCCTTTATGGTTTATTCCATCGCTTCAATATTCACCCTATTTTTTTCTGGATTTTTAGTTGATCGATTTACTAGCAGAAGACTAATTCCTTTAATGAATTTACCTTTGCTTTGTGCAATGACCATATTGTTTTTTTTAAATGAGTCTTATAGTGCTTATTTATTTTTAGGCCTAATTGGAATATCCAACGGATTTGCAAACGTTTTAGGCACTTCTACCTGGGCAGAAATATATGGCGTTAAACATATTGGTTCTATAAAAGCTTTGACCACAGCATTTATGGTCTTTTCTACAGCTTCTGGAACTGCTATTTTTGGATTATTAATAGATAAAGGCCTATCCATTGAGAATATTGCTTTAATTGCGATTGGTTATATTTTTTTCTCTTTAATTTTACTTTTATTCTTTAGAAAACATTTAGAACCTACAATTCTAAGAAAATAAGCTTGATTTTTTTATGTTAATTGAATAAGAAACAATTAATTATGGCACGTATAACAGTAGAAGATTGCTTAACAAAAGTTGATAATCAATACGATCTAGTTTTATTAGCAAAAGAGAGAACTACCCAGTTAAATTCTGGTATGCAAATGTTAGTAGAGGAAGACAATGATAAAAAGACAATAATTTCACTCAGAGAAATAGCTGAAGGAAAAGTTGAAATTAAAGACTTAGAAAATAGTGCCGTTTTAAGATTAAGAAAAGAACCTGATGAAGTTTTTGAGCAGGAAGAGATTGAAGAAGATGAAAATGACAATTTTGAAAATTTATATAAAGGTCAAATTTCTAAAAGTGGGGTTGCAATTCTTCCTTCAAAAAGAACTCGAAAAATTCCAGAAGTTAAAAAACCAAGTTTAGCGGATGAAGCCTTATCAGAACTTAAAGCTGAGCAACCAGAAATTAAAGAAGAAAATTTAGATAAAGAGGAACCATTAGAGCTTAAAGATGAAGCTTCTGAAACTAAGTAAATTCTTTAAGTATTTTTTTTCTATGTTCATCTAGGTCAGGTATGTCTCCTCTAACACTTTCATCTTTATAATTAGACATTTTTATTGGGTTACCTGCTAGCTTGAAATTTCCTATTACCTTATGAACAGCTGATACAATCATATTTCTAGATTGTATCTGTTCGTTTTCAACTGCTTGTTTAATATTATTAATTGGACCACAAGGTATCTTTTTTGGAGTAAATTCTTGTATCCATTCATTAGTATTTTTTGTTTTTAAAATTGTCTCAAGAATTTTTTTAAGTTCATCCATATTTCTACAACGGCTATCATTAGAAATAAATTTTTTATCTTTTATTAAATTTTCTTTTCCTAAAGCATTGCATAGTTCGGAAAATAATTTATCATTTCCTGCTGCAATAATTATGTAACTGTCTTTTGTTTTAAATGCTTCAAAAGGTGCTATAGATGGATGTCTTGAACCCATAGGTTTTGGAATTTCATTTTTTGATAAATATCTAGCTATTGCATTTTCTAAAATTGCAATTTGACAATCTAACATAGAAACATCAATAAACATTCCTTTACCTGTTTTCTGCCTATCATATAGTGCAGCGTTTATTCCTATTGTTGTAAACAATCCTGCTGTGATATCTCCAATTGAAGTTCCTACTCTTGTTGGATCAGTATTAGGTTGACCAGTAACACTCATTAGACCTCCCATACCTTGAACTACCATATCGTATGCAGGCAATTCTTTCAAAGGTCCAGTTTGTCCAAAACCAGATGCTGACGCATAAATTAGTCTAGGATTTTTTTTATTAACATCTTTCCACCCGTAACCCCATTTTTCTAAAGTTCCAGGTTTAAAATTTTCAACTAAAATATCTGCTTTTAATAATATTTTATCAAATATTTTTTTATCCTCTAAATTTTTTAAATTTAAAGCTATGCTTTCTTTTCCTCTGTTTAAAGACATAAAGTATGCAGAGTAATCTTTAATAAAAGGACCAAATTTTCTGGAATCGTCACCAACTTCTGGAGCTTCAACTTTAATTACTCTAGCTCCTAAATCTGAAAGGATCATAGTGCAGTAAGGACCAACTAAAACTCTGGTCAGATCAAGAACTAATAAATTTTTTAAAGGCCCATCCATAAACTATAATAAAATATTGATATTACGTATGTTGACTCTTACCAATATCTTTCATTTAATGCACCTATAAATTAATAATAAAGGGGAACAAACAATGTTAAAAAAAATATCTTTATATTTTACTTCATTAGTTTTTGTATTCTTAACTATTGGTTCGTCTTATGCTGAAACATTAAAAGCTAGTCACCAATGGCCAGGAACACCAAGAGCTGATGGTTCTTATGACCCACGTCATGAGATGGTACAAATAATTGCAGATGAGGTAAAAAAATCTAATGTCGATCTAGATATTAGAATTTATCCTGCAAAATCTTTATACAAACCTAAAGAACAGTGGAAACCAATGACAACTGGTCAATTAGATATCAGTGCTTTTCCGTTAGGATATGCAGCAAAGTTTCATCCAGAATTTGATGCAACTTTAATGCCAGGAACAGTAAAAAATCACAAACACGCATTAAAATTTAACAAATCTCCAATGATGAAAGAGATTAAAAAAATAATTAATGATGCAGGTGTAGTAGTTTTATCTGATGCTTGGTTAGGTGGTGGTTTTGCTTCAAAAACGAAATGTATTACAAATCCAAGTGACGTTAAAGGTCAGGTAATGAGAGCAGCTGGAAAAGCATTTAACCAAATGCTTGAAGGTGCAGGAGCTGGTATTCAAAGTATGCCATCTTCAGAGATCTATACAGGTCTACAAACAGGTGTATTAACTGGCGCTAACACTAGTTCTGGAAGTTTTGTAAGTTATAAAATTTATGAACAAGTAAAGTGTGCAACGCCTCCAGGCAAATTTGGGTTATGGTTTATGTACGAACCAATTCTTATGTCTAAGAAATCTTTTGATGCATTAAATTCTAAGCAACAAAAAGCTCTTATGAAAGCTGGAAAAAAAGCTGAAAAATATATGACAAAACAAGTAGCTAATCTGGATAAAGTATTTGAAGATACTTATAAGAAAGCTGGAGTAGAGTTAGCATATATGACAGCTGCAGATCACGCTGCATGGGTAGAAATAGCTAAGAAAACTTCTCATAAAGCATTTGCTGAGAAAGTGCCAGGTGGCGCTAAACTTATGGAAATGGCTTTAGCAGTTAAATAAAATAATATATAATTAACCCCTGCTTAAAAATTAAGTAGGGGTTTTTTTATGAAAAATAATTATCTTAAGTTTTGTGATTACACCTCTAAAGCGTGTGGCACTTTTGCTATCGCAGCTTTACTAATATCTATATTAGTAATTGTAGAATTAGTTTTTGAACGGTATTTTTTTCAAAGGGCGATTACTTGGCAAACTGAACTTGTTACAATGTTGTTAGTTGCTTCTACATTTATTGGTAGTGCATATGTTTTAAGTGAAAAAGCCCATGTAAGCATGGAATGGATTTATGACTTTTTATCTAAAAAAAATATTATAAAGTTAAAAATTTTTACTTCATTTATAAGCCTAATTTTCTTTTTATTCTTATTTTATTTTACTTTTTTAATGGTCGAAGAAGCTTTTACAAAAAATTATACGACAGGTACAGTTTGGAGTCCTCCTTTATGGATTCCTTATTCATCAATGCTCATAGGCGCGGTGCTAATGATACTTCAGTACATTGCTGAAATAATTAAATTATTTGATCAAAAGGATTTTTCATAATGGAACCATTAACAATTGCTTTAATTGTAGCAATATTTACATTACTAATTTTATTTTCAGGTATTCCTATAGCTTTCGGTTTAAGTTTCGTTTCTTTAGCTTTGCTTGTAGCTTTTGAAGGAGTTCAGATGTTGGATGTCTTTGCCGAAACTTTTTATGCAGGGCTAAATTCTTTTGTTTTGCTTTCAATACCTATGTTTATCTTAATGGGAATGGCCGTTGCTAACTCTCCAGCGGGAAAAGATCTTTACACAGGTTTAGATAGATGGTTATGGAGAGTTCCTGGAGGCTTAGTAATTTCAAATATAGGGGCTTGTTCAATATTTGCGGCCTTAAGCGGATCTAGTCCAGCAACATGTGCAGCTATAGGAACAATGGGAATTCCTGAAATGAGAAAAAGAGGATATTCAGATGAAATAGCAACAGGAACAATAGCTGCTGGAGGAACACTAGGTGTTTTAATACCACCTAGCATTGTCCTAATAGTTTACGGAATGGCAACTGGAACTTCAATTGGAAGGCTTTTTCTATGCGGAGTTGTTCCGGGTTTTATGTTAGCTTCTTTGTTTGCTTTGTGGGCTTTATTCCACAGTTATTTTATAGATAAAGATTCAGCTAAAGCACTTAGAAATAAAAAACCACCAACTTTAAAAGAAAAATTGGAAGTTCTGCCAAGAGTCTTTCCTTTTTTAGCAATAATTTTGGGTGTTCTATATGTGCTTTATGGTGGTGTTGCCACTCCATCAGAAGCATCAGGTGTTGGTGCATTCTTGGTATTTGTTATGATTGCAATAGTTTACAAAATTTATCAGCCAAAAAAAATATGGAACATAGTAAAAATTTCAATGAAAGAAAGTGTAATGATAATGTTTATTATCGCAGCTTCTTATCTTTTTGCTTTTACTCTTTCTCAACTATATGTAACTCAGTCACTAGCACAAAGCATGATCGAATTAAGTGCCAATAAGTGGACAATATTTTTTCTTGTAAATATTTTTCTTTTAGTTGCTGGTTTCTTTTTGCCTCCAGTAGCAGTAATTGTGATGACTTCTGCAATTTTACTTCCAGTAATAACCACACTAGGTTTCGATCCTTATTGGTTTGCTATTGTATTTACAATTAATATGGAAATCGGATTAATTACACCACCCGTTGGTCTTAATTTATATATTATTAAAGGAATTACACCAGATGTTAGTCTTTCAAAAATTTTAAGAGGATCGATACCTTTTATGTTTATGATGGCTTTATCCATTGTAATTTTATGTATTTTTCCAGAAATCGTAACATGGTTACCAGATAAATTAATGGGAAAAGCAATTGGATAATAAAATAAACAGAAAAATATCAGTTGCGCCCATGATGGATTGTACCGATAGGCACGATCGTTTCTTTTTAAGATTAATGAGTAAAAATGTAATGCTTTACTCAGAAATGATTGCAACAAAATCAGCTATTCATGGAGATAGAAAAAAATTACTTTCTTATAGTGAAGAAGAAAAACCTTTAGCATTACAAGTAGGTGGCTCAGATAAAAATGAATTATCTGAAGTTGCAAAAATAGCAGAGAGTATGGGCTATAATGAAATAAATATAAATTTGGGATGTCCAAGTAAAAAAGTTCAAAAAAATAAATTTGGCGCATGTTTAATGAAGGAGCCAGATTTAGTTTCTGAATGTATTAATGCAATGGTTAACTCATGTAAAATTCCAGTTACTGCCAAAACAAGAATTGGTTTCGATGAAACTGAGAATTTTGAATATTTAAATTCTTTTGTAAATAAATTAAAAGACGCTGGATGTAAAACATTTATATTGCATGCTCGTAAAGCTATGCTTAAAGGCCTCTCTCCAAAACAAAATTTAAATGTACCTAAGCTAAATTATGAAATGGTCTATAAGTTAAAATCTGAAAATCCTGACTTAGAAATTATCATTAATGGTGGAATTTCCAAGATAGAAGAAATAAAAAGACATCTAGAGCGTTGTGACGGCGTGATGATTGGTAGGTCAATTTATCAAAACCCTTATTCACTAGTTGAAATTGAAAGAGAAATTTTTAATACTAAATATTCCCCATCAAGAGAGGAAGTTGCAGAGAAATTGTTAAGATATCTTGAAAAAGAAGTTAAGCTTGGAACTAAAGTAAATCATATTATGAGGCATACTGTTGGTTTATACCACGGTCAAGTTGGATCTAAAAATTGGAAAAGATACTTAAGTGATAATATGATGGCTAGGGATTCTGATTTTCAAAAAGCTAAACATATAATGTCAATCGTACAAAATAATGAAAAAGCTATTCAGGCTAATTCATAATGGAAATTTTAAACTTAAGTGAGATACTTAATCTCTTAGCAGTTTTAGCTGTAGCAGCTGCAATAGCTGGTTTTATGGCAGGTCTTTTAGGTGTTGGTGGTGGAATTATAATGGTGCCTGCTCTGTATTACGCTTTTACAGTATTAGAATTTGATATTATTACAAGAATGCACCTGTCTGTTGGTACTTCTTTAGCTATTATTATTCCTACATCTGTAATTTCAACTAAAACTCACATGGAATATGATGCTGTTGATTTTAAAATGGTAAAATCATTTGGCATTTATATTTTGATTGGTGTTATTTTTGGCACTTTTCTGGCTGTAAACTTAAAAACCCCAGCTCTGGTTTTATTTTTTTCAATATTTGCTTTTATAGTTGGATTATTCTTTATTTTTTTAAGAGAGCAATTAGTTGAAAATCCAAAAAAAATTTCAGATTTAATAAAAAATATTTCAGGAATTGTTATAGGATTTATTTCGATTCCACTTGGTATTGGAGGCGGATCGCTAATGGTACCATTTATGAGAACTTTTGGTTACGATATAAGAAAATCAATCGGTACAGCTGCTGCAGTCGGATTTTTAATTGCAGTAAGTGGAACGGTAACAATGATCACTGGAGGAAAGATAATTAATAATGTAAATACACCGTATAGCATTGGTTATATAAATCTACTTGGATTTTTAGTTTTTGTACCAGTTACTATGATCATGGCAAGAATTGGAGCAAGAGCTGTTTATAAAATAAACAAAAATCTACTGAGCAAAATATTTGGATTATTTCTACTTATTGTTTCCATCAGGTCTTTTATTGAATATTTAGATATTAGTTAGTATAAATTTTATAAATATGTTGATAAAAAAAATTATATCTTCAATAGCTGATGCAGGCCAAAAACTCTTCAGAAAATCTGAAATTAAAAAAAATGATTTAAATTCTATTTTAAAATTATGTGACGATCTTCTTTCAAATAAAGGTGTTGTTTTTGGTATTACAGTTGCTAGAGATATATTAAATTTATATCAAGAATTATCAAATGAAAATAAATTAAATTTTTTTAAAAAAATAAATGAGAAATATAAACCAAATTATACGAAAGTTAATGAAAGCATAAAAGTATATAGCAAATCTCAAAATGAAAAAAATTTAGCGAATTTATTTTTAGTTGCAGAAGGAAAACGGAGAGAGCTTTTTAGAAGAATGAATAATGCCCCCCAATGGGACATCAAATATTGTTAAATTAAGAGAAGATTTAATTAAATTTACAAAAGATAATCAAGATCTTATTTATTTAGATAATGATCTAATACATTTATTCAAAGCATGGTTTAACCCTGGTTTTTTAAAATTAGAGAAAATAACTTGGGAAACAAAAGCTTTGATTTTAGAAAAGATAATAAAATATGAAAGAGTTCATTCGATGAAGGATATGAATGAACTAAAAAGAAGATTAGGTGAGGATAGAAGATTTTTTTCTTATTTTCATCCAACACTTGAAGATGAGCCAATAATCTTTGTGCAGGTAGCTTTGACAAAAGGTTTGGGTAAATCAATTCAAGATATTATGAAACCTAGCATTCAAGGAGAAAAAAAATTTGATACAGCTACTTTTTATTCAATTAGCAACTGTCAAGAGGGTTTAGCTAGAATAACATTAGGACATTTTCTTATTAAAAGAGTACTCTATGAAATTCAAGAAGAATTGCCTAATATTAACAAATTCGGCACACTATCACCTATACCTGGATTTGCTGAATGGTTTAGTTACCAGGATAAAAACAAGATTCAAACTATTTTAGAAAAACCAAATGAAAATTTATCTTTTTTACAATCAGCCGATTTAAAATTAGGTGATAGTAGAATCGCCTCAAATAAAAAAGATATTGTTAAGTTAGTTGCTCATTATTTGATTAAAGAAAAAAATCAAGATGGTTTTCCAGTTGGAGATGTTACTAGGTTTCATTTAAGAAATGGCGCAATCATTGATGATATAGTTGTTAATGCAAATGTATCTGAAGCAGGATATAAAAGATCTTTTGGAGTAATGGTAAATTACCTTTACGAACTTAGCGATATTGAAAAAAATCACGTAAATTTTGTAAATAACAAGGAAGTAATTTGCTCTAATAAAGTGAAAGCTTTTTTATAATTATTTACTTTTTTCAGTGCCCCAATTGACTTTATTCCAGATTCTTTCGTGAAAATAATAAAAGAATAATGGGATAATAGAGCCCAGTCCAAGTATACCAGCGCCTTTAAATGTACCGGTCAAGACAAAGCCAAATATGGTCCAATAAATAAAAATAAATAATCTCCATGAAAATGTTTTTGCAACCGATCTAATTTTTTTATCTGCCATAAATGCAATTATAACGAGTTATTTTTTAAAAAGCGAATCAAGTATAATTAAATCATGGTGGTGGAGGGAGACTGAAGCCACCTTAACCTAAATTTTTTGATCATACTCTCCTATTTCTCCTGTTTCTTGAAGCAGCTTATCTATAAATTCAAAAATAATTTTTTTCCTTTTTTCTGATGTAGGACTTTCAGTCACAATTACCAAAGATGGTTTATTAGATGATGCTCTTATTAATCCCCACGATCCATCAGAAAGAGTAAATCTTACACCGTTAATAGTTAAAATTTTATTTATTTTCAAACCATCAATTTCTTTTTTATTAATTTTCATCAACTGTATTTCTTTTGTTAATTTTTTTACTAACTCATACTTACGTATATCTTTGCAAAATGGGGCCATTGTTGGTGTTTGAAAAGTTTTTGGTAATTCATTTAATATGCTGTCTATCTTTTTATTATGGGAATTTAGTAAATGACATATCTGTATCGCAGAATTGACTCCATCGTCGTACCCGTATCCCAAAGGTTTATTAAAAAAGAAATGACCACTTTTTTCAAATCCCGCTAAAGCTTTATCCTCATTAACTTTTCTTTTAATATGTGAATGACCAGTCTTCCAATATACTGTTTCACATTTATTTTTTAATAAAATTTTATCTTTTTCAAAAAGACCTGTAGATTTAACATCGACAATAAATTTTGAATTTTTATAATTATTTGATAAATTTCTTGCTATCAATAATCCTATTTTATCAGAAAATATTTCTTTACCATTATTGTCAATTACTCCGACTCTATCACCATCTCCATCAAAACCAAATCCTATATCAGCTTGATTTTCTATTACACATTTTGATATTGCATCTAACATTTTTAAATCTTCTGGATTAGGGTTATATTTTGGAAATGTATAATCTAGGTTACAGTCTAATTCTATAACTTCACAGCCAATTCCTCTAAGAATTTCAGGGGCAAATATACCTGCGGTTCCATTTCCGCAAGCTACAACAGCTTTTATTTTTTTTTTTATTTTATTGTTTTTAATTAAATTTTGAATATATATTTCTTTAAAATTTTTAATTTCTTTTTCTGATCCTTTACCCTTTAAAAATTCTTTGTTTAATGTAATATCTTTTAATTCGTTCATTTCTTCTGGGGCGTGAGTCAAGCCTTTTTTGATTCCCATTTTTACTCCTGTCCAACCATTTTCGTTATGACTTGCCGTAACCATTGCTATTGCATCAGAATTTAAATTAAATTGTGCGAAGTAAACAGTTGGTGATAACGATAGGCCGACATCTTCTACTTTGCATCCTGTAGATACCAAACCTTTTTTTAAAGCTATTTTAATTTTTTCACTATAAGATCTGTAATCGTGGCCAACTATTACCCTAGGATTATCTTTTTTTGTATGTCTGATTATTTGACTTCCAAGTCCTTTTCCTAGATTCGTAATTCCTTCAATATCGATGTCTTTTTCAAAAAGCCACCTTGCATCGTATTCTCTAAAACCATTTGGATTAATTAACATTGTTAGTTTTTACTTTTAAAAAAGCTTTATTAACACACTTTTCCACTTGCAAATTTAATTAAATGTTCTTATAATGTTCTATTGATTATGATAGCATATAGTATATGAATAAGCATGTAACACAACATGTAGTTGTTTTATACTAAATCGATCACTAAATAGGTAACAATATGAATAAAAACGTATCTTTGGCAATAGAAAAAGCTGTGGGCTCCCTAAGTCAAAAAAACCAAAATGAACAAAAAAATAATGGTCCAAAAAAACCTGACCTTTTTTCTTTATCTGGTGAAACAGAGTTATTTCAAAATGAAAAAGGAATTACTATAAAAATCGATCGATCTAGAGACTCAAATCTTACTGACTTTGGAAAAGAAACTCTTAGAGATAGATATTTAGGACAGAACGAATCTTTTCAAGATTTGTTCGCCAGAGTAGCAAGTATATACGCTGATGATAATTTACATGCTCAAAGAATTTATAATTATATAAGTAACTTATGGTTCATGCCTGCAACACCGGTTTTATCGAACGGAGGTACAGAAAGAGGACTACCAATATCTTGTTTTTTAAATGAAGCTAATGATAGCCTCAAGGGCATAACCAACTTGTGGGAAGAAAATGTTTGGTTAGCAGCTAGAGGTGGTGGAATAGGAAGTTATTGGGGAAATCTAAGATCTATAGGAGAAAAAATAGGTAAGGTAGGTAAAACTTCAGGAATTATACCTTTTATAAAAGTAATGGATTCTTTAACACTAGCTATAAGTCAAGGTTCATTAAGAAGAGGCTCAGCAGCTTGTTATCTACAAATTGACCATCCAGAAATTGAGGAATTTATCGAAATGAGAAGACCAACTGGTGGCGATGTTAACAGAAGATCATTAAACTTACACCACGGTGTATTAGTTACTGATGATTTTATGAGAGCAGTAGAAACAGACGGTCAATGGGCTCTTAGAAGTCCTAATGATGGATCTGTACAATCTACAATACCGGCAAGAAATTTATGGATTAGACTTTTAACTGCTAGGGTTGAAACAGGTGAACCGTATATAATTTATATAGATACTGTTAACAGACAAATTCCTCAACATCATAAACTAGCTGGTTTAAAAGTTAAAACATCAAACTTATGTAGTGAGATAACTCTACCAACTGGAATTGATAATGATGGAAAAGAAAGAACAGCTGTTTGTTGTCTTTCTTCTTTAAATCTCGATACCTATGATGAGTGGAAAGATAACAATCAATTTATTGAAGATGTCATGAAATTTTTAGATAATGTAATGACTGACTTTATTACTAGAGCTCCAAATGAGTTTGCCAATGCAAAATATTCTGCGATGAGAGAAAGAAGTGTAGGTTTAGGCGTTATGGGTTTGCACTCATATTTTCAACAAAAAAGTATTCCTTTTGGTTCAGTTATGAGCAAAGTTTGGAATAAAAAAATTTTTAAAAATATTCAAGAGAAAGTAGATACCGCTTCTATATTACTAGCTGAAGAGAGGGGACCGTGTCCGGACGCAGCTGATTATGGAATTAAAGAAAGATTTTCAAATAAAACTGCGATAGCGCCAACTGCTTCTATTTCAATTATTTGTGGAGGAACCTCTGCTGGAGTAGAGCCAATTTCAGGAAATAGCTACACCCACAAAACTTTGTCAGGTTCATTTAATGTAAGAAACAAATATCTAAAAAAATTATTACAAAAATATAAAAAAGACGATGAAGAAACATGGTCTAGTATAACAACCAATCAAGGATCCGTATCTCATTTAGAGTTTTTAACTAAAGATGAAAAAGATACTTTTAAAACAGCTTTTGAGATAGATCAAAGATGGGTTATAGAGCTTGGGGCAGATAGAACACCTCATATTTCACAAGCTCAATCAATAAATGTTTTTGTGCCCGCTGATATACATAAAAAAGAATTACACGCAATACATTTTCAAGCTTGGAAAAAAGGTTTGAAAAGTCTTTATTATTGTAGATCTAAATCGATACAAAGAGCAGAAGACGTAACTGCTGGATCATCAACTGATGTAACAAAAAACGTTTATAAGAAAAAAAATCAATCAAACAATGAAGAAAATAACTATGAGGAGTGTTTATCATGTCAGTAGCAGAAAAAACTAAGTCAGAATTAATTCAACCAAAAAAAATGGGATTATTAGTAGAAAATCCAGTTTACAAGCCTTTTAGGTACCCTTGGTGCTACGATGCTTGGTTAACACAACAAAGAATTCATTGGTTGCCAGAAGAAGTTCCATTAGGTGATGATGTTAGAGATTGGCAAAAAAATATTACATCAGCTGAAAAAAATCTTTTAACACACATATTTAGATTTTTTACTCAAGCAGATGTAGAAGTTAATAATTGTTATTTACGGCACTACACAACTGTGTTTAAGCCGACAGAAGTTTTAATGATGATGACTGCGTTCGCTGCAATGGAGACAGTTCACATTGCTGCTTATTCACACTTACTTGACACAATTGGCATGCCTGAAACTGAATATTCAGCTTTCATGAAATATAAAGAAATGAAAGATAAGTACGACTACATGCAAGGTTTTGATGTAAAGTCTAAACATAATATTGCAATGACAATGGCAGTCTTTTCTGCTTTTACAGAAGGACTTCAATTATTTGCAAGTTTTGCAATTTTATTAAATTTTCCTAGACACAATAAAATGAAAGGTATGGGTCAAATTGTAACTTGGTCCGTTAGAGACGAAACATTGCATTGTAATTCTATGATTAGACTTTTTAAGGAATTCATAAAAGAGGAGCCTCAAATTTGGAATGATAAACTAAAAAAAGAAATAGTAGATGCATGTAAAACAATTGTAGTACATGAAGATGCATTTATAGATTTAGCTTTTCAAATGGGTCCGTTACCTGGATTAACAGCTAACGAAGTTAAGCAATATATTAGATTTATTGGAAATAGACGACTTGAACAGTTAGGTCTTGAACCAATATATGATGTTAAGAAAAATCCTCTTGTGTGGTTAGACACTATGTTAAATGGTGTCGAACACATGAATTTCTTTGAAGGTAGAGCTACAGAATATTCTAAAGCATCTACTCAAGGAACTTGGGGCGAGGTTTTTGCTTAAGGGATAAAATTGTCTAATTTCGGATTTGTGTCAATAGGCTCAAACCTGTTAACTATAATCTAGAACAATTAATGAAATGAACAAAAAAAAATTACAAATTAATCGATTTAAATAAAGAAAATATCCAAGCAATTAAAAACAAATATTATCTATAGTTTAAATTTATAACTTCCCTTACTTCTTCACCTTTGTATTTAGATAAAGGTCTTATTAGCTTATTAGAAGTATGTTGTTCCATTATATGTGCAGACCAACCTGTAATTCTCGACATTACGAATATTGGAGTGTAAAAATCAATATCAATTCCCATCATATAATAAGTTGGCCCACATGGAAAATCAACGTTTGGGTGAATATTTTTCTTTTCAAGCATAATTTTTTCTAAAGATTCATACATTTTTATGTATTTATCTTTTTTAAGTAGTTTTGCTACTTTAAACATATAATGTTTCATTGTTGGAACTCTTGAATCGCCTGTTCTATAAACCCTATGACCGAAACCCATTACAACTCTCTTTTTTGCTAATGCATTTTCTAACCATGTTTTTGCTTTTTCAGGTTTTCCAATTTCTTTCATCATGTGCATCACAGCTTCGTTTGCACCTCCATGCAATGGCCCTTTTAAAGATGCTATAGCTCCAGTAATAGCGCCATGCAAATCAGATAAACTACTTGTAATTGTTCTCGCAGTAAATGTGGAGACATTAAAACTATGTTCCGCATACAAGATCAAAGATATATCAAAAGCTCTAACAATCTCTTTATCTGGAACTTTGTTAAACATCATTTTAAAAAAGTTTTCAGCAAAAGATAATTTAGCATTTGGTGAAATTATCTTTTTACCTTTTCTTACTCTAAAGTAAGCAGCTACAGCAGTAGGTGTTTTAGCAAATATTTTCATTGTCTTTCTCATATTTGCTTTTGGAGAATTATCTTTTGTATCTTTATCTTCTAAAGCCATTAAACTTACGCAAGTTCTAATTACATCCATAGGATGTGCGTTTTTTGGCATATTTTGTATATCTTTAATTATTTTTTTTGAAAGCTTCCTTTCTGATCTTTCTTCCTTAATAAATTTTTTTAATTGTTTTTTACTTGGCAACTCTCCATGAAGAACTAAATATGCAACTTCTTCAAAATCACATTTGTCACAAAGATCCTGAACTTTATAACCTCTATAAGTCAAGGCGCTAAGCTCGGGAACAACTTGAGAAATTGTTGTTTCGTCAACTACTATACCTAACAGGCCTTTCTTTATGTCATCGCTCATTATTCGTGTCCTTCAGTTGAAAAATCTGTAATTTTTTTATCTGGCGTATTGTACTTCTCATATTCTACTAGCTCATACAACCTTTTTCTAGTCTGCATTTTATCTATAACATTGTTTTGATGACCATCATCAAATATTGTTTTCAAGCCATTCTCTACATTTTGCATTGCTAATCTTTGTGTTGTAACAGGATAAATAACTAAATTATATCCTAAATTTTCTAATTCAGATTTATTTAAAAGTTTTGATTTTCCGAATTCAGTCATATTGGCCAATAAAAAACCTTTTGAAATTTTTCTGACCTTTTCAAATTCTTTTTCATTTTTCATAGCTTCTGGAAAAATCATATCTGCTCCTGCATCTTCATAAGCTCTTATTCTATCTAATGTTTTATCAATACCTTCAACTGTATTAGCATCTGTTCTAACAATAATTAAAAAGTTTTTATCTTTTCTTGCGTTAACTGATTCTTTAATTTTTTTTATCATTTCATTTTTTGAAATGAGTTCTTTGTTATCTAAATGACCACATCTTTTTTCAGCTATTTGGTCTTCTATATGACATCCTGCCAATCCCTTTTTCTCAAAAGTAATAATAGTTTCTTTACAGTTACCAAAACCTGTATCAGCATCAATTATAGTAGGTAGGTCAGAGACCCTTGATATTTGCTCACCTCTATAACTTACTTGATTTAATGTAGTTAGCCCTATGTCTGGAAGACCTAAATCGTTAGACATTACTCCTCCTGAAATATAAACACCATCAAAACCGATTTCTGCAATAAGTTTTGCACACAAAGGATTATAAGCACCTGGAAATCTTAATAATTTTTTCGATTGTAATTTTTTAACAAAATCTATTCTTTTTTCCAATGATGTTTTTTTTGTAAAATGCATTGGATAGACTTATATTAGAGAGAGATATAAAAATCAAAGATTATTTAATCAAAATAAATAAGCCAGTTAAAACTAATAATAGTGCAAGTAGATATTCTATTATTTTTTTTGTTTTTTCATTATTTATAAATTTTCTTAACCCGCTTCCAAATAATACCCATAAACTTATAGTTGGAAAACAAATTACTGCAGCAGTTATGGTAACAAAAAACACTCCTACAAAAATATTTTCTTCACTAGGAAAAAATCCAGATGCAACCGCAATAGCTATTGACCAAGCTTTAGGATTTACAAATTGAAATAGAGATGCTTCATATAATTTAAGTGGCCTACCAGTTTCTTTTTGAATTAAACTGAATGAACCAATCATTTTCCAACCAAGATATAGTAGATATAAAAAACATAAAATCTTCATATAAAATTGTATTTGAGGATAGATTAAAAAAAGGTTCGCCAATCCAAAACACGTTAAGCCAATTTGTAGAATATGACCCAGAGGAATACCAATTGCATGTGGAAGAGTTCTAATAAAACCAAATTTCATTCCTGATGCAGTAAGCATTGCGTTATTCGGCCCTGGAGTAAAAAACATTGTAAAATAAAAGGTTGCTAATGCAGAAAATAAAGTAAAATTAATCATAGATATTTTTTAATAATTTTATCAAAACTAACAAAATCTTTAATTAAAAAATTGTGTTTAATTTCACTTATTGATTTTTCTGTATACCCATCTTCAACTAGAACAAATGGTATTTTGGCATTTTGAGCTGAATTTGAATCTACCTCGCTATCTCCTACCATTATTGTTTTTTTTAGATCGCCGCCTATAATTTCAATTACATTGGTTAAATGTCTAGGATCTGGTTTATTAAAATCAAAAGTATCGCAACCAGCAACATATTCGAAGTAATCAAAAAGTTTAATTTTTTTAAGAAGGTCAATAGCTAATCTTTCTTGTTTATTTGTACAAACCGCTGAAGAAATATTATTTGATTTTGCCCATTCTAAAAATTCTATTATACCTTTAACTGGTTTACTACCTTTATCAATATTCTTACTATAGTAATCTAAAAATTCTTTTGTCATTTCTTTTTTTATAGTTTCATCGTTAATTTCTTTTTTAAATGATCTTTGCATCATTACCCAAGCTCCTTTTCCAGCTAAAGATTTTATATCTGACATTTTTTTTTGTTCATGACCAAATTTTTTCATTACATGATTATGTGCAGCCATTAAATCTGGAGCTGTGTCAACTAGTGTTCCATCTAAATCGAATAAAATAGTATAATTTTGAGTCATATTTATAAGTATTAAAAAGAAATATTTTGTGACTTATTACAATTACATAATTAATATAAAGAATTTTTTATGAAGACAAATATAAAATTTAAAAAAATTAACTCTTATAGACTTAAACAAGAAAAACTAAGAAATAACGCTTTAATAAAAGGAGTTAATCTTATAGCCCCAGAGACAATATTTCTATCAAAAGATACTTTATTTGGAAAAAATGTAATAATTGAACCTTATGTAGTTTTAGGACCAAAGGTAAAAATTGGAAACAATACAATAATTAAATCTTTTAGTTATATTGAGGGAGCTAAAATAGAAAACAAAGTCATAGTTGGACCTTACGCAAGAATTAGGTCTGGAACAGTTTTAAAAAAAGGGTCTAAAATAGGAAACTTTGTGGAGACAAAAAAATCAATAATTAATTCTAGTTCAAAAGTTAATCACCTATCTTATATAGGCGACACAGAGATAGGAAAAAATTCTAATATTGGAGCAGGTACAATCACTTGTAATTATGATGGAGTTAACAAAAATAAAACTAAGATTGCCGATAATGTTTTTATAGGCTCTAACTCCTCTTTAGTTGCTCCAATTAAAATTGAAAAAAATTCCACAATTGGTGCAGGATCAGTAATTACAAACAATGTCAAAAAACAATCTTTAGCAATAACGCGATCTCCTCAATTAGAAATTAAAAAGTATAAAAGAAAAAAGAAAAAATAATGTGTGGAATAATTGGTATAGCTAGCAATAAACCTGTTTCAAACAACATTATTAACTCTCTAAAAAGACTAGAATATAGAGGATATGACTCAGCAGGATTAGCAACATTAAACAATAAAGAAATTAATGAAAAAAAATGTTCAGGAAGAGTAGAACAGTTGGAAAAAATATTATTTAAAAATCCTGCTTCAGGAAATATTGGCATTGGACATGTCAGGTGGGCCACACATGGAGTTCCAAATCAAATTAATGCACATCCTCATTCGAGCGAGATAGTTTCAGTTGTACATAATGGTATTATAGAAAATTCTGTACAATTAAAAAAAGAGTTAGAAACAAAGGGTGCTACATTTAAATCTCAGACAGATACCGAAGTAATTACTTTATTAATAACCGAAGCTTTAAAAACTACAAAACCCTTAGACTCCGTTTATGAAACATTAAAAAAATTAAAAGGTAGTTTTGCGATAGGAATAATTTTTAAAAATTTTGACAATATGATTATTGGAGCAAGGAACGGAAGTCCTTTAGCTGTAGGTTACTCTAAAAATGAAAATTATCTTGGTTCAGACTCATATGCTCTAAAATCTATGACAAATAAAATTTCTTATTTAGATGATGGAGACATCTGTGTTCTGACCAAAGATAATGTGGATTTTTATGACACTAAAAAAAACAAAGTAAACAAAAAAGTTTTCGTACTGACCGAAGATAAAAATTTAAGTGAAAAGGGTGATTATAAAAATTTTATGTCTAAGGAAATATTTGAACAACCTAATACAATAAAAAATTGTATAAATGAGTATGTTGATAGTTTAAGAGAAGATATTAATTTTTATGAGTTTCCTATAAAACCAAAAAATATTAAAAAGCTAGTTTTGGTTGGTTGTGGAACTGCATATCATTCTTGTTTAGTTGCTAAATATTGGTTTGAAGAATTATCAACAATAGATGTCGAAATAGATATTGCCTCTGAATTTAGATACAGAAATATAAGATTTAATAAAGAAAATTTATATATTTTTGTATCTCAATCTGGTGAAACTGCAGACACTGCTTCTGCTTTAAATTTATGTATAAAAAATAAAGTTAAAACTTGTTCAATTGTAAACGTAGTTGAGAGCACTATTGCTAGAAATTCAGATTGGGTTTTGCCAATACATGCAGGTCCAGAAATTGGAGTTGCTTCCACTAAAGCTTTTTTAGGTCAAATGCTAGTTTTATATATACTTTGTTTAAAGATGTCGTTTATTAGAGGAGACTTAAAAATAAAATCTTATAAAGAAAAAATAAAAAGTTTAACCAGATTACCATCAATGTTGAAAGAAAGTTTAAAAACTGAAGAAAAAATACAGGTGATTGCTAAAGATTTTCTTGATGCAAAAGGTTCAATGTTTTTAGGAAGAGGCTTGTCTTTTCCGATAGCCTTAGAAGGTGCTTTAAAACTGAAAGAACTATCTTATCTTCATGCCGAGGGATACCCTGCTGGTGAGATGAAACATGGTCCATTAGCTTTAATAGAGAATGGCTTACCAGTAATAGTTATAGCACCTAATGATCGATATTTTCAAAAAACTATTTCAAATATGCAAGAAGTCATAGCAAGAGGAGGAAAAATATTGCTTATCACAGATTTAAAAAAAGAAGTTTTAAATGAAAATATTAGATTTGGAATTAGAGTTCCTTTAATAGAAAACGTTTTATCACCTTTTTTAATAACAATTCCGCTTCAGTTATTAGCATATCATGTAGCATTGTTAAAAAATTGTGATATCGATAAACCTAGAAATCTTGCTAAATCAGTCACTGTAGAGTAAATTTTTCTAAAAACTCTTTTAATATTTGCTTTTATAATCTATATATATCACAGGTTGAATATGAAAAAATGGAATTTAAATAGTTGGAAAAAGTTTCCTGCAAAACACTTACCTGAATATCAGGACAAGAAAGAGTTGGATTTAGTTTTAGGAAAAATTAAAAAATACCCACCTTTAGTTTTTGCTGGGGAGTCTCGTTCTTTAAAAAAATCATTAGCTCAAGTAGTTGATGGAAAAGCTTTTTTATTACAAGGTGGTGACTGTGCAGAAAGTTTTGCTGAATTTAATCCTGACAATATTAGAGATACTTTTAAAGCAATTTTGCAGATGGCGCTAGTTTTAACACATTCAGCTTCATTGCCTGTCATAAAAGTAGGAAGAATTGCTGGTCAATTTTCAAAACCTAGAAGTTCTCCAACGGAAGTTAAAGATAATAAAAAATTGCCAAGTTATTTAGGAGATAATATCAATGGTATGGAATTTACCGAAAGTGCCAGAATTCCAGATGCAAAAAGACTTTTTAGAGCTTACTCTCAGTCTGCATCAACTTTAAATTTAATAAGAGCTTTTTCTCAAGGAGGCTTTGCCGACTTAAGACAAGTGCATTTATGGAACTTAGGATTTATTAATGAAAAAACTAAAGGCAAATATAAAGAAATAGAAGATAAAATAAGTGATGCTTTATCTTTTATGGAAGCATGTGGTATAAACGCAGATACAAATAGAAGATTAAGAACAGTTAATTTTTACACCTCTCATGAAGCTCTTTTATTACCTTTTGAAGAAGCAATGACAAGAGTTGATTCTACAACGGGCGAATACCATGACACTTCAGCCCATTTTGTGTGGATTGGTGACAGAACAAGACAACCAGATGGAGCACATATTGAGTTTTGTAGAGGAATTAAAAATCCTATTGGTTTAAAATGTGGACCATCATTAAAACCTGAAGAACTTATTCAGTTATGTAATATTTTAAATCCTGAAAATGAAGCAGGAAGATTGACATTAATTTCAAGATTCGGTCACGACAGTGCAGACAAATTTTTACCAAAATTGATCAGAGCTGTAAAAAAAGAGGGTTTAAAAGTTGTTTGGTCGTGTGACCCCATGCATGGAAATACTATTAAAGCTGCTACAGGTTTTAAAACAAGGCCTTTTGACAATGTTTTAAAAGAAGTCAAAGATGTTTTTGCCATTCATCAGTCTGAAGGAACTTATGCTGGCGGATTACATGTTGAGATGACAGGACAAGATGTGACAGAATGTACTGGTGGAGCTCAAAAAATATCCGATGCTGATTTGCAAAACAGATATCGTACACATTGTGATCCTAGATTAAATGCAAGTCAGGCTTTAGAATTAGCGTTTTTAATCTCAGGGGAAATAAAGAAAAATTCACAATATTCAAAAAATATTATTCAAGCAGCATCTTAATAATTATTATATAATTGTTAAGATAAAATCTTTAAAAGGATTAAGAATTGATAAATTATGAAAATTGAAAAAAGAGCAGAAATTATAAAGAATTGGATAAATGAATATTGTAAAAATACTTCATTTTCTCCTGAATCATTAATAGTTGGCATTTCGGGTGGTATAGACTCATCTGTTGTAAGCACTTTGTGTGCTTTAACTTCGAGAAAAACTATTGTTTTAAGTATGCCAATAAAACAAATAAAGTCTCAACACGATCTTAGTATAAAACACGGCAAATGGCTCCAATCTAAATTTAAAAACGTTGAATTTAAATTAATTGAAATGGAGAAAATATTTAATTCTTTTAAAGATACTTTAGAAAACTTTGACAATGCTCACGGCTTAGCTAATTCTAGAGCAAGACTAAGAATGGCGACATTGTATCAAGTAGCTGCCGCTAACTCTGGAATTGTTGTAGGCACTGGTAATAAAGTAGAGGATTTTGGAGTTGGATTTTATACTAAATACGGCGACGGTGGAGTAGACATATCTCCAATAGCTGACTGTAGTAAAACACAGGTTTGGGAATTAGGAAAATATCTAGGTATTTATAAAGAAATTATTGATGCTGAACCAACTGATGGATTATGGAATGACGGACGTAATGATAAAGATCAATTAGGCATGAGCTATATAGAGCTTGAAAATGCCATGAAAGATAAAAATGATCCTAATTACAAAAAATATTTAGAAATCAGAAAAAAAAATCTACATAAGATGAATCCTATACCAGTTTGTAAATTTGATGACGCTTAATTTAAAATTAACTAATTCATTAACAAAAACAAAAGAATTATTTAAACCTATTAACCCCAAAGAAATAAAAATGTATGCATGTGGGCCAACAGTTTATGACAATCCTCACGTAGGAAATGCAAGAACATTGGTAGTTTTTGATGTTTTATTTAGAGTTTTAAAAATGTTGTATGGAAAAAATGTAAAATACATAAGAAATATTACAGATATAGATGATAAAATAATTGAAATTGCAAAACAAAAAAATTTACCAATTGAAAAAATAACAAATGAAGTAACAAAGATATTTCATAAAGATTGTCAAAGTTTGAATTGTTTAAAACCTACTTTAGAACCTAAGGCAACAAACCACATTAAAGAAATGATTGCTATGACATCATCTTTAATAAACAAAAAGTTTGCCTATGTGAAAAATGGACATGTATATTTTTCAGTAACTTCTTTTAAGAATTATGGAAAACTTTCAAATAAAAATTTAGATGAATTGAAATCAGGAACTAGAATAGAAACTTCAACACTTAAAAAAAATCAAATGGATTTTGTTCTATGGAAACCTTCTGCAAATATAGATCCTGGTTGGGATTCTCCTTGGGGTAGAGGAAGGCCTGGTTGGCATTTAGAATGCTCAGTTATGAGTGAAAAATATTTAGGAAAAATTTTTGATATTCACGGAGGTGGTTTAGATTTAATTTTTCCCCATCACGAAAATGAAATTGCTCAATCTTGTTGCAACAATTCAACAAAAAAATTTGCTAATTACTGGATGCATAATGGATTTGTTACAATGAATAAAGAAAAAATGTCAAAATCTTTAGGTAACATTGTGACTATCTCCGATGCTGTTAAAAAATATTCTGGCCAAGTAGTAAGATTATCTCTTTTAAGCGCTCATTATAGCCAACCACTTGATTGGAATGATGAATTGTTAAATAATCAAAAAAATACGATTGATAAATGGTACAATCTTTACGAAATTTCAAACAATCATAATATTCTTGATATTTCAGAGTCTTTATTAGATGATTTAAATACTCCTGGATTTATTGCTAAAATTCATGAACTTTACAACAAAGCTTTGAAAGGCGATAGAGCAAGTAAATCTTTATTTAACAACGCTTGTAAAATGATAGGTTTATTTGACCTTAGTAAAACTGAATGGGATAATTTAAAAAAATCTAAAACTAAAATTTCTGAGAAATATATTTTAGACATGATAGATAAAAGATTGAAAGCTAGAAAAGAAGGAAATTTCGAACTTGCTGATAAAATACGAGATGAATTATTAAAAAATAAAATTGTAATTGAAGATCAAAAAGGTAAAACAATTTGGAAATTTAAATGAGCAAAGAAAAATTATACATATTTGATACAACTTTAAGAGATGGTGCACAAACTCAAGGAGTAGATTTCTCTTTAGAAGATAAGTTTAAGATAGCTAAAATCTTGTCTGATATAGGAGTAGATTATATTGAAGGAGGTTGGCCTGGAGCCAATCCAGTTGATACAGAATTTTTTGGAAAACCACCAAATTTAAATAAAACTATTTTTACTGCATTTGGTATGACAAAAAAAACAGGTCGAAGTGCTGATAATGATCCAAGTTTATCTTCTCTTGTAAACGCTAATTGTCCAGCAGTTTGTATAGTAGGTAAAGCTTGGGATTTTCATGTAAAAGTTGCTTTAGGTATTAAAAATGAGGAAAATTTAGAAAATATAAAAGAAACAACTAAACATTTTATCAAAAATAAAAAAGAATTTTTATTTGATGCTGAACATTTTTTTGATGGTTACAAGGCTAATCCGAATTACGCTCTAGATTGTTTGAAACAAGCTTACGATTCTGGTGCTAGGTGGATTGTTCTTTGTGATACAAATGGAGGTACCTTACCAAACGAAATTGGTGAAATTGTAAACAAAGTTACAAAAGTAATACCAGGAAAAAATTTAGGAATACATGCTCATAATGATACAGAAAATGCTGTCAGCAATTCTTTAACAGCAGTATTAGCTGGAGCTCGACAGATCCAAGGGACAATTAATGGACTAGGAGAAAGATGCGGAAATGCAAATTTAATGTCAATAATTCCAACTCTATTTTTAAAAAAAACTTTTGTAGATAATTTTGAAATAAATATAAAAAAAGATAAACTTTCAGCATTAACAGAGTGTTCAAGATTTTTGGACGAAATATTAAATAAGAAACCAAACAAAAGTTTGGCTTATGTTGGCTCATCAGCTTTTGCACATAAAGGTGGATTACATGCTTCAGCTGTTCAAAAAAATCCTAAAACTTACGAACATATAGATCCTAAATTAGTTGGAAATCACAGGAGCATAATTGTTTCTAATCAAGCAGGTCGTTCAAATATATTATCAAGGTTAGAGAGATATGGAGTTAAAATTAATTCAAAAGATCCTAAAGTTCAAAAAATCTTAGATGAAGTTAAAGATAGAGAATTTAGTGGATATTCTTACGATGGAGCCGATGCTTCTTTTGAACTACTTGCTAATCGATTGCTTGGAAAAGTGCCTGAATATCTTAAAGTTTTAAATTATAATGTTACTGTTTCTAAATCAAAAAACATAAGCACCAATGCTAATGTAACCTTTTTAATTGATAATAAAGAAATTAACTGCCAGGGAGAAGGTAACGGACCTGTTAACGCATTAGACAATGCAATTAGATCAAATTTCAAAAAAGTTGATAAATATTACAAATATTTTTCTGATTTAAAATTATTAGATTATAAAGTGAGAATTTTAAATACTGGAACTGAAGCAACAACAAGAGTGCTTATAGAAAGTACTGACAAATCAGGTATTAGCTGGTTTACTGTTGGAGTTTCTCCTAATATTATAGAAGCTTCTTTTAAAGCACTAATAGACAGCTTAGATTATAAGCTTTATAAGGAAAAAGCGCCTGCAAATACTAATGAAAAATAAATTTGGTTTTGTATTAATAAAACCTCAATTAGGTGAAAATATAGGTGCTTCCGCAAGATCATTAAAAAATTTTGGCTTCAATAATTTGTCAATAGTTTCTCCTAAACAAAATTGGCCCAACCCAAAAACAAAATCTACTTCTGTGGGCGCATATGACTTAATTAAAAAAACTAAAATTTATAACAAAACGATAGAAGCTTTGAGTAATTTTGATATAGTTTTTGCTTTAAGCGCTAGAAAAAGAGATATTAATAAAAAACATATTTCTGTAGAACAATTTCTTAAAATTATATCAAAAAAAAACAAAAAAAAATTTGGTTTTATGTTTGGTCCCGAAGCGTCCGGTCTCTCTAATGAAGATATATCGTATTCTAATTATATTTTACAAATACCAACTTCTAAAAAATTTAAATCAATGAATCTTTCACACTCACTGACAATAATTTGTTATGAAATATTTAAATTATTCAATTATAGTAAATTTAAATTTAGAGTTAAAAATATTAGAATTTCTTCAAAAAAAGAAATAGACCATTTTATGAAACATCTTATTGCTATATTAGAAAATAAAAATTTTTTTATCCCTGAAGAAAAAAAACACTCAATGTTAATGAATATTAATAATCTATTTTATAGGTTGGAGCCTAGTGACAAGGAATTAAGGGTTTTAGCTAGTATTATTAGTTCTTTGAGTAAAAATAATAATAAAGCCTAATTGACAAATTCTGCACATATCCTATAAAGCTTAACAACATTTATGACAAAAAGACTTAAATCAAAACATAAAGTAGATCGCAGGTTAAAAGTAAATCTTTGGGGAAGACCAAAAAGCCCATTTAATAGTAGAGCATACCCACCAGGTCAACACGGACAAGGTAGAAAAGGCAAACCAACAGATTACGGTGTCCAGCTACAAGCAAAACAAAAATTAAAATCTTATTATGGCAATATTAATGAAAGGCAATTCAGAAACATTTACAGAAAAGCTCTATCTAAAAGAGGGGACACCACTGAAAATTTAGTAGCGTTATTAGAGAGTAGACTTGATACAGTTATATATAGAGGAAAATTTGCACCCACAGTTTTTGCTGCTAGACAACTTATTAATCATGGTCATATAAGAGTTAACAAAAAAAAAGTTAATATATCTAGTTATTTAGTAAAAGAAACTGATATTATAGAAGTTAGAGAAAAATCAAAAAAATTAAATATTATTGATGGGTCTCTTCAAAGTAAGGAAAGAGATGTTCCAGAATACATTCAATCAGATGACAAAAATAAATCAGTAAAATTAATAAGAGTTCCAAAATTTTCTGAAGTACCTTATCCGGTAATTATGGAACCAAGTTTAGTTATTGAATATTACTCAAGATAAATAATAAATTGTTAAAGAGAACCTCTATAAATCATATTAATGAAATTCTTAGAGAAAATCCAAAATTTAAAATATTAGATATAGGTTGTGGTTATACAGCTCACAATAGAGCTACGACTATTGCTGATGTTCAAGATTTTTCTAAGTTTTATAAGGATAAAAATTTTATAAAAATAAATGAAAAAAAATTACCATTTAAAGATAAAGAGTTCGACTTTGTTATAGCTAGTCATGTAATCGAACATGTAGAAGATTTCCAATTTTTTTTAAAAGAATTGGAAAGAATTTCAAAAAAAGGATATATTGAACTTCCTACCAGACTTGGAGATAATCTAGTATTTGAAAATGTAAAAGATCATATTTGGTGGTTTGTATTTGATGACGTTAATAAAGTTTTAATAGCATCACGAAGAAATCAATCAATATCACCTTTCCTTTCAGTATCAACATCAAAAAAATTTGATCATATGTTTAGGGAAAGCATGGTTTTAGAATTACTTTGGGAAGATAAAATTGAATTTATGTTAGATAATAAAATTAATAATGATAAGTATAAAAAAATTTCTTTTTTAATATTGTTTAAAAAATATATAAGTAAATTAGTTAGACAATTTATAAGCTAATTTTTTTCTATAGAAATATTTTTTTGTTTTAAGGTCTTTATTAATTCACCATTTTCAAAAAGTTCTTTGATAATATCACAACCTCCAATAAATTCAGCCTTAACATATAGTTGTGGAATAGTAGGCCAATCACTAAAATCTTTGATTCCTTGTCTCATTTCATTATCTTCTAAAACATTAATACTATGAAATTTAACTCCTAAATGTTTTAAAATATTTGAAACAGTCATTGAGAATCCACATTGTGGTGCCTCAGGTGTTCCCTTCATGAATAGACAAATATCATTTTTTTCTGTTATTTCTTTAATTTTATTTTTTATATTCATTTTTTTCCCTCTGTTATTAGGGTTAAAGCGTGTAATTCATTACCCATTTTACCTTTTAATGACTTGTAAACTAGTTTGTGTTGTTCAATCTTAGAAATACCATTAAATTTTGTAGATATAATTTTAGCTGAATAATGATTATTATCTCCCATTAAATCTTTAATTTCAATTATTGCATCAGGTATTGACTCGGCAATTAATTTTTTTATTTCTTTTATAGTTAACGACATTAATAGTTATAATACCATTTATTATTAATTTTATATAGGTCATTTATGTGCATTTTTAACTCACCCTTAAGTTCAAAATATTCTTTTTGAACTGTACCGATTGCTTCATTAAAAATGTTATTATCCTTAAGAATTTTTTTTACTATATTCAAATTATTATTATCAACCTCAATTAAATACCTTCCTTGATCTTCACCAAAAAAATATTCATTTATGTTAGATAATTTATTTGGTATTTCTATCTTAACTCCAAAATTTGATCCAATTGACATCTCAGCTAAAGCTATTATCAATCCACCTGAAGATATATCATGAGCAGATAGAATTAACTTATCTTTAATTATTTTTGCAACTGTATTTCCATTATTTTTTTCATTATTTAAGTTTATCTCAGGAGGTGGTCCGTCATTAATTGAGTATATCTCTTTATAAAAAGTACTTTGATATAAATATCCAAATGTTTTACCAATCAAAATTATAGTACTTCCATTTTGTTTAAAACTTTTATTAACTCTTTTTGATAAATCGTTAATTAAACCGACACCGCCTATAACTGGAGTTGGGTGAATATTTTTTTTGTTTGTTCCGTTGTAAAAAGAGACATTTCCTGAGACAACAGGATAATCTAAAAATTCACATGCTTCTTTCATGCCAATTATAACTTCTGCAAACTCTCCCATGATATCTGGATTTTCAGGGTTTCCAAAATTCAAACAATTTGTGATTGCTAATGGTTTGGCTCCAACAGAAATTAAATTACGCCAGTTTTCACAAACTATTTGTTTTCCTCCAGTTAAAGGATGTGCTTTGCAGTAATTAGCTGATGAATCAACCGTAATAGCAATAGCTTTTTCTTTATTGTGTATCTTAATAATAGCGGCGTCTGCTCCAGATTTTTGAATAGTATCACACATTACCATTTGGTCGTATTGTTCTGTTACCCATTCTTTATTTGAATGGTTACTTGAAGAAAATATTTTTATAAACGAATCTTCAAATTTTTTCTTTTTTAAATCTTTAAATTGAATTTTTTTTTCAGGTATTTTTTTTTTATTCCACTTTCTTTCATATATAGGTGCATTTGAAGTCAAAGCATCGATAGGAATATCAGCTACAATTTGATTTTTAAAATTAAGAGTTATTTTTTTTGTATTTGTAGTTTTGCCAATTACTACAAAGTCTAAATCCCATTTATCAAATATTTTTTTTGCACTTTCTGTTTTTCCATCTTCTAAAATAATTAACATTCGTTCTTGACTTTCAGATAGCATCATTTCGTAAGGCTCCATATTCTCTTCTCTACAAGGAATTGTATCTAAATTTATTTCTATTCCAAGATCACCTTTAAAAGCCATTTCAATACTAGAAGATGTTAAACCTGCCGCACCCATATCCTGAATAGAAATAATTGAATTGTCTTTCATAAGCTCAAGACATGCCTCCATTAATAACTTTTCCGTAAAAGGATCTCCTACTTGAACCGTTGGTTTTTTTTCCTCTGAATTTTCATCAAATTCAGCAGAAGCCATAGAGGCACCATGTATTCCGTCTCTTCCTGTTTTTGAACCTACGTATACAACAGATTTATTTATTCCTTTTGCTTTAGAATAAAAAATTTTATTTTTTTTTGCATGACCCACAGCCATTGCATTTACAAGAATATTTTCATTATAAGAGCTATTAAATTTAGTTTCACCACCTACTGTAGGTATTCCTATACAGTTTCCATATCCTCCAATTCCTGAAACAACTCCATGTAATAAATTCCTAGTTTTTTTATTATCAGGATCGCCAAAATGAATTGAATTTAATAGTGCTATAGGCCTTGCGCCCATTGTAAAGACATCTCTTAAAATCCCACCAACACCAGTAGCAGCGCCTTGATAAGGTTCTATAAAAGATGGATGATTGTGACTTTCAATTTTAAAAATAACTGCATCATCATCTCCTATATCAATTACACCTGCGTTTTCACCCGGACCTTGAATTACATATTTATTTTTTGTTGGAAGTGTTTTTAAATGAATTTTTGAAGATTTATAAGAACAATGTTCATTCCACATCGCAGAAAAAATACCCAGCTCTAATAAATTTGGCTCTCTATTTAAAAGTTCTTTAATTTTAGAATATTCGTCTAATTTAAGACCATGCTTTTCAACTAATTCATTTGTAATTTTCATTTAATTAAGCAAACTTGAAAAAAGATTTAAACCATCTTCATTAGAAATAATTTTATTTACCATACGTTCAGGATGTGGCATCATTCCTAAAATATTTTTTTTTTCATTAAATATACCTGCTATGTTATTTAAAGATCCATTTGGATTTGAATTTTCGTTAATTTGTCCATTCTTATCACAATATTTAAAAGCAATTAGTTCTTTATTTTCTAATTCTTTCAAATGTTCTTGGCTTGTGAAATAGTTTCCTTCGTTATGCGCTATATTTAATTTAAGTATTTGATCTTTAGAATATTTTTTACAAAAAAGATTTTTTTTATTTAATACTTTAATGTAGATATCCTTAGACAAAAATTTTAAATTTTTATTTCTTAATAAAGCACCTTTTAAAAGACCTGTTTCTATTAATATTTGAAACCCATTGCAAATACCTAAAACAAGGCAACCTGCATTAGCTGCTTTGATAACTTCATTTAATATGTTTGACTTTGCTGCAATAGCACCAGATCTTAAATAATCTCCATAGGAAAAGCCGCCAGGCACAACTATTAAATCCGATTTAGGTAATTGAGTGTCTTTATGCCAAACCATTTTATTTTTGAACTGCATTTTTTCGAGAGCTACTTCAATGTCTCTATCACAGTTAGAACCTGGAAAAACTATTACAGATGAATTCATTATAGTTTAGTTATATTGAAGTCTTCAATTATCACGTTGGCTAATAATTTTTTGCACATATCGACAATTTTATCTTTTGCTTTTTGTTCATTATTTTCATTAATTTCAATTTCAAAATATTTTCCCTGTCTTAAAGATTTTAATGATTTCATGCCCATATTTTGTAAAGTTTGTTGAACAACTTTTCCTTGTGGATCTAAAACATCTTTTTTTAATGTAACTGTAACTGAAAATTTCAATTTATTTTTTCTTAAACTTAATAGAAGTAGTTTTACCAAAATTAACTTCACTTATATTTGTCTCTTCTGGCATTATTCCTAGTCTTCTAGCAACTTCTTGGTAGGCTTGAATTATGTTTCCTAAGTCTTTTCTAAAACGATCTTTGTCTAATTTTTTTTCACTTTTAACATCCCACAATCTACAAGTGTCAGGACTGATTTCATCAGCTAAAACAATTTCTTGAGTTCCTTTTTCTTTATTCCAAACTTTTCCATACTCAAGTTTAAAGTCGACCAATTTAATTCCTATTCCTCTAAACATTCCTTGTAATAAGTCATTTATTCTAAATGTCATATTATCTATTTCTTTAATTTCGTTTTCTTTAGCCCATCCAAAAGCATAGATATGTTCTTTAGCTATTAATGGATCCCCGAGAGCGTCATCCTTATAACAGTACTCAAATAAAGGTTTTTCCAAAATTGTTCCATCGGCTATACCAAGTCTCTTTGAAAGAGACCCAGTTGCAATGTTTCTTACAATAAATTCAATAGGAATAATTTCTGCGTGTTTGATTAATTGCTCTCGCATGTTTAATCTTTTTATCAAGTGAGTTTTAATTCCACATTGATTTAAACTCATGAGAATATGTTCTGAAATTCTATTATTAAGAACCCCCTTACCCTCTACGTTAGCTTTTTTTAAATTATTAAAAGCAGTTGCATCATCCTTAAAATGTTGAATTACCAAATCTTTTTCATTGGTTGCATATATTATTTTTGCTTTTCCTTCGTATAATTTTTTTCCTTTATTCATAAATATTTATTTTTTTAGATTTTTAGAGAAAATTATATTAATTTTCTTGGTATGATAACTAAAATCAAATAGTTTTTTTAATTTATTAACAGGTATTTTTTTATTAATTTTGTTATCATTTAAGATATTCTCATAAAATGAACTATTGTTATTCCAAGAAATCATAGCATTTTTCTGGACAATTTTATAAGCTTCTTCTCTAGAAAATCCTACAGTTGTTAATTCTAATAATACTCTCTGAGAGAAAAATAAACCATTTGTAATATTTAAATTTTTTAACATATTTTTTGGATAAATATTTAAATTCTTAATTACATCTTTCAATCTATTTAAAGCAAAGTCTAGAGCAATAGTTGAATCCGGGCCTATATTTCTTTCAACGGCAGAATGAGAAATATCTCTTTCATGCCATAGAGCAACATTTTCTAAAGCAGGTATTACAGCTGATCTTATTAATCGTGCTAAGCCAGTTAAATTTTCACTTAATATTGGATTTTTTTTATGTGGCATAGCAGAAGAACCTTTTTGCTTTTTTCCAAAAAATTCTTCTACTTCTAACACTTCAGTTCTTTGTAAATGTCTTATTTCAATAGCAAATCTTTCAATTGAACTTGCAATAATAGCTAATGTGCTAAAAAATTGAGCATGTCTATCTCTTGGTATTACTTGCGTAGATATTGGTTCAGTTTTAAGTTTAAGTTTTTTTGCAACGTAAATTTCTACTCTTGGATCTACGTTAGCGTAAGTACCAACAGCACCCGAAATTGCACAAGTAGAAATTTCATCAATTGAATTTTCTAGTCTCTTATGATTTCTTTTAAATTCTTGATAAAATGATAAAAGTTTTAATCCAAAAGTTATTGGTTCAGCATGAATTCCATGACTTCTACCTATACACAAAGTTAGCTTATGTTTAATAGCTTGTTTTTTAATAGATGCAAGAAGATTATTTATATCTTTTAAAATTATTTCTCCAGATTGTTTAAGCTGTAAATTAAAACATGTATCGAGAACATCGGATGACGTCATTCCTTTGTGAAGATATCTTGCTTCTGGACCAGCTTTTTCTGTTATAGAAGTTAAAAATGCAATTACATCATGTTTAACATTTTTTTCTATTTCAAGTATTCTTTTTACATTTATTTTTGCTTTAGACTTTACTTTTTTTGAAACTCCCTTTGGTATTATCTTTAACATTTCCATAGCTTCGGCCGCGGCTAATTCAATATCCAACCATATAGAATATTTATTATAATCTTCCCAAATATCTTTAAGTTCTTTTCTAGAGTATCTTTCAATCATTATTTTAAAAAAGGAAAATTTAAACTATTTTTTGAATTAGTAAAAATTTCAAATCCACTATTTGTTATACCAACAGTATGTTCAAATTGTGCAGATAATTTTTTATCTTTAGTCACAGCAGTCCAACCGTCCTTTAAAGTTTTTGTTTCAAATACGCCCTCATTTATCATTGGTTCAATAGTAAAAATCATTCCTTCTTTTAATTTTGGACCTGTTCCTTTTTTTCCATAATGTAAAATATTAGGTTCTTTATGAAACTTTTCTCCTATTCCGTGACCACAAAAATCTCTAACAACTGAGAATCCTTCCTTTTCTACGAAAGTTTGTATTTTATTGCCAATATCGCCGATAGTTATATCTTTTTTCAAAATATTTATTGCACTCATCATTGATTTGTAAGTTATTTCTATTAATTTTTTTGCCTTAATAGAGATATCACCAATAGCAAACATTCTACTTGTGTCTCCGTGCCATCCATTTTTAAGAACAGTAACATCTACATTTACAATGTCACCATCACTGAGATATTTGTCACCTGGTATACCATGACAAACTATGTGATTTGACGAAGTGCAACATGACTTTGGGTATCCACGATAAAAAAGTGGAGCAGAGTAACCACCATTATCATTTATAAACTCATAACAAAGATCGTTAATTTGATCTGTTGTCACACCCGGGCGAATAAATTTAGAAACCTCATCTAGTGTACCAGCTGCTATACTGCCAGCAATTCTTGTTTTTTCAAAAGACTCAGAAATATTTTTATTCATAGTTGAGTAATTTTAATTGTTTGTTAAGTTTTATTCCTTTTGTTGAAAATTTACAATCATAGCAAAGTATTTTAATGTCATTTTTAATCGCTTCTGTTAACAATTTTGAGTACTCAGAATCTATATCTTTAGCAATTTTAAAGCTATTACAATCCTCTCTTTGAACCACATATAACAAATAACAATCAAAACCTTTTCTTTTTGCCTGAATTAAAGAGTTAACATGTTTTAAACCTCTGGATGTTATTGAGTCTGGAAATTCAGCTAATTTATTGCTTCTAGATAAAGTAACGTTCTTGACTTCTAAAAAAGATTTTTTATTTTTTTCAGATATTAAAAAATCAAATCTAGTATTTTCTCCAAATTTCTGCTCTGACTTAATAGTTGGATTAGTAAAATATTTAAAAAAATTATTATTTAACGCTTCTAACACAATTTTATTCGTCAAATGTGTATTTACACCTACTTTTTTTTTATTTACTTCAATTACCTGAAGAGTATATTTTAATTTTCTTTTTTTATTATTTGAAAAACTGATCCAAACTTTATTATTTTTAGTTAAAAGACCCATCATTGAGCCTGTGTTAGGACAATGAGCAGTAATTATTTTATTTTTAATTTTAATATCTACAAAAAAACGTTTATATCTTTTTATTAAAACACCTGGTATTAATGGATTTTCAAAATTCATATATAAATGTACCAAACTATGATAAAAAAGAATAAAAAAATAAATGCATCAATTCTTATAATTGGCAATGAAATATTATCAGGTAGAACCCAAGATTTAAATGTGGCATTTCTTTCTAAATGGTTAAATTTAGAATGTGGAATAAATGTTGATGAAGTAAGAATTATTCCAGATGATGAAAAAAAAATCATAAAAAATATATTAGAGTTAAGTAAAAATTTTAAATATGTTTTTACTACTGGGGGTATAGGACCAACGCATGACGATATTACTGCTAAATCAATTTCTAAAGCTTTCAAAGTTAAGTATGAATATCATCCTGAAGCATTCTCGATTTTAGAAAAATACTATGGAAAAATTAAATTTAATGACGGTAGAAAAAAAATGGCTAAAATGCCAAAAACCTCATCATTAATTTACAATCCTTCTAGTGCTGCTCCTGGTTTTATAATTAAGAATGTATTTTGCTTACCAGGAATACCATCAATTATTAAATCAATGATAGAAAATTGTAAAAAATATTTAGTTAAAGGAAAAAAAACTATTAGTAGTTCAATGAATCTTATGACAGTTGAAAGTAATATTGCCCGAGAATTAAGTAAAGTTCAAAAAAAACATTCCTCTAAAGTTCAGATAGGAAGTTATCCTTTTTTTAGATTAGGAAAAGTTGGAGTATCAATTGTATTACGTTCTACAGATAAAAGTAAACTTAATACTTGTTTGAATGACATAAAAAAATTAATTAAAAAAAAGAGTATAAAAATATTTAAAGTTAGAAATACATAATATATAGTTTACAAATTAACTAAATAATAAACCTATGAAAATTTTTGATTGTTTTATGTTCTATGATGAGAATATGATACTTGATTTGAGGCTAAATCATCTAAATAGCTTTGTAGATAAATTCGTAATAATCGAAAGCACATTTACTCATAGCGGAGAAAAGAGAAAACTTTTATTTGATATTAATAAATATAGCCAATTTAAAAATAAAATTAATTATATTATATTAGATAAAAAACCTGATGATTTATTTGCCATAGATGATAATGAAAATGTTAACAAAAAAAATTCAAAGTATATTTTAAACGCATTAAAGCGTGAGAATTTACAACGAAATACAATTTCAAAAGGTCTTGAGGAAGCATCTGATGAAGATTTAGTTATAGTATCTGATGTGGATGAAATACCCAATTTAGAAAATATAAATTTAGAAAAAATTAAAAACAAAATTATTCTTTTCAAACAAAAATTTTATTATTACAAATTTAATCTAAAATTAGATTTATTTGAATGGTATGGATCAAAGGCTTGCAAAAAAAAGAATTTAATTTCACCTCAATGGCTAAGAAATATTAAAGATAAAAAATATCCATTGTGGAGATTTGATACGTTATTTTCTGACAAAAAATATTCAAATATTGATTTTATTGAAAATGGAGGTTGGCATTTTTCTAATATGAAATCTGCAGAGGATATAGAAAAAAAAATGAGGACATATCTTCATCACAGAGAATATGATTTAAAACCTCTTGGAACAGAAAAGATCAAAGAAATCATGAAAAATAAAAAATCGGTGTATAATTTAAAAGCAGACATGAAAAGTGATAAAATTGACGGTACTCAAAGCTTAACTATTTCAGATATAAATGAGCTTCCTCAATATATTCAAAAAAATACTATTAAATATAAAGATTGGTTAGAAAAAATAAATGAAAAATAATGCTATTGTCACTCTGGCTGACGAGAAATATTTTGAATTATTGATTGAACTTATAGATTCTATTAAAAGTTTTAAACAAAGTGAAAATGTTTCTATTTGTGTTTTAGATGCTGGATTAAGAGACGAACAAATTGAAATATTAAAAACAAAGGTTCATTTAATCAAAAAGGCTAATTGGGATATTGAAGTACCCTCATATAAAACATTAGGTAAAGAATGGTTAAAGAGTCAAGTTTCAAGAGCATTTTTGCCAGAATACTTTCCTGATTTTGAAAAATACTTATGGATTGATTGTGATGCCTGGGTAAATAATTGGGAATGTATAGACTTATTTTTTAAAGCTTGTAATGACGGTAAGCTTGGAATCGTTCAGTCAATAGGACCTGGATATCGTATAATGGCAAATGTTAAATGGCTATTTAGTAAAATAGCTATTATAAATTCTCAAAATTATAAACATGCTAAATCATCTGGCATAAATGAAAAAGATGCTAGAAAAATAGCTTTTGCACCGCATTTAAATATAGGAGTTTTTTCATTAGAAAAAAATTCCAATTGCTGGAAAGTTTGGCAAAAAAATTTAAAAAAAACTTTATCAAAAGGTAGAATATTTGGTTCAGAGGGATTAGCTATTAATATTTCAGTATACATTGATAAAGTACCTACAGAGTTTTTACCTCTATACTGCAATTGGATTGCTAGTAATTTGCTACCTAAATATAATGAAAAAATTAATACTTTCGTTGAACCCAACCTACCTCATAACAATATAGGAATACTTCATCTTGCCGCTGGTATTTGGGTTGACGAGAAAGACATGAGAACTAACAAAAATCTCAAAATAGATATCAAAACTATTGAAAACAAAAATATCTTAAAGTCTTTAAGATATAATAGTTGAAATTTAACTCATCAAAGACAGATAAATAAAAAAATTTCATTGGATTAAACAAAGTCCATTAATTGTTTATTTAATAAAAAATTCAAAGTAATTTTAATTTAATTGATTTAAAATCTCTGATTTTAAATAATCAATTTTATCAAAATTTAATCCAATCCCATCCGGAAGTATTTGTATAAACTTACCGCCATCTTTAAAAAAAGTTTGGCTGCCTAGTAAAGGAATTTCAATATTATCATCACAATTAATATCATAAAAAAAATAATCTATATTATCAGTGATTACAGGTCTTGCTATGTAACCTAACGCTAAATCTTTGTCATTTACAAATGTACAACTTAAATTAAAATTGTCTTTATCGGTGTCATAAAAAAAATTTAAACCTAAAGAAATTTGATTGTAAACATCTCCAATTTTCCAATTATCATAATTTTTATAGATTATTGAATTTTCTTTAAAATAAATTTCTCTGCTAAAATTTGAGGCTCCTATTGATAGAATATTTTTTTCTTTTGATTTAATAAAATTTAAAAGTTTGTCAAAGAAGCGTTTTGAATAATATTCTTGATGCAAAGGTAAAATTATTAAATCATAATTTTCTAATGAAACATTTTCTATATTATAATCATTAATTATATCAAAATCATTAAAAACACTTTTTAAATTATGAATTGATTTTCCAACTTTATGAATATAATTAGCTGATGTATTTAAAGGAATTTCAGATAAATTTGAAACATATTCAGAATTTTTTGTTGTGTAAACGTTTAAATTATAAATATTAGAGTTATAGTTATAAAAAGCTGTAGAAGGAAAAACTAATAAATTTTTACTTTTACCTTCTTTTTGCTTAACACCAAAATTAAAATATAAATTTTTATAAAATTTATTCTCAACAATACCAATATAATAAATTGCATTTTTACAATCTGAATTGAATTTATTGATTTCAATTATTTTATCTTTTCTAAATGAAGTATTTAAGCAATTTATTTTTCTATCTTTTAAAATACCATTAATTCTTAATTTTTGATCTTCATCTTCATCTGTATATATATATATATTATTATCCTCAGATAGCTCAAAGATCTTAGATCCATCTGATTTTATTATTATTTTTTTTTTATTGTCTTTAAAAAAAATAAATTTTTTTACAATATATTTCCAATTGAAATAGTTGGGAATTTTGTCTTTTACAAATTTTAATTTATCATTCTCAATGACATATGTTCCTATAACCCAATAGAAAATTGATATAAAAGCGATACCGATTAAGATTTTTAATTTCATTATTCTTTAATCTTTGTTCATAATATACAAAAATAATCAAAATTTATTTTTTTTGCCACTTTAAAATTCTAATGTATTAATATATTAACAATAACAATAACAATAAAAACAGGATGCCCTCGTGGTGAAATTGGTAGACGCAAAGGACTTAAAACCCCAGGGATTCACAAACTTCATTATCTCAGACAGTCTCAGGTAGTCTCAAAACATTATCACTCCTAACTTTCTTATTTAACCCTTCAATTAGCATTAGAAATCAAGGCAAGTTAATTTGTGCAGACTAGGAGATAACTAGGAGACAGAGACGGAAAATTTGGTAAGATTATTAATGAAAAAACTTTTAGGGTTATTAGTTTTATTTTTTTTAGTTAATGGAAATGCTTCAGCTCACTCTGGAGGAACCAACTCAGAAGGTTGTCATAATCAAAAAAGTAACAATACATACCACTGCCATAACCCAAAAAAAAAATCTGAAAATTCAAGTACAAAAAATTTTATAAGAATTGTTGATGGGGACACAATTTATATTGGTAAAAAGAAATATCGTTTTTCTGGTATTGATGCTCCTGAAATTAAACAATCATGCGAAAAAGATGGTGCCTTATTCCTTTGCGGCGCAAAAGCAAAAGAAGTTTTACAAAATAAAATAAGTGGCCATAAAGTTACATGTGTCGAAGAAGAGGAAAAAGATTATTATAATCGAATTTTAGCAGAATGTTTTGTTAATGGTGAGAGCTTATCTGCATACATGGTTAAATCAGGTTACGCTTTCGCTTTTAGAAAATATTCTAAAAAATTTATTAAAGATGAAGAATTTGCTGAAACAAATAAACTTGGTTTGTGGAAAAGTAAATTTGAATACCCCTGGGACGTAAGATAGAACAGAAATTAGCTACAAATATAGCTTTTTATAAGCTTGCTAAAAAATTTATTTTATAACAAATTGGCCTCGTATGGGTGTAAAAAATTTTTTATTTAAATTTCCAAATATCTTTGAGAAGAAATCTCTTGATGCTTTAACAAATACCACTACTGAATTTCCCCAATTAGATTTAGAACAACTTTGTAAAGAGTGGCGACTAGCAGAAATAGGAGAAGAGGACGGTAAAAAAAATATACCATCATCTTCTACCTCAAGTTTTGGATCAAAAGAACAACAAATTATAGTTAGTTTCTCTGGAATTTTAACGGAAAGAAAAAATCAGGCAATATCTTATATCCAAGATTTAGAAAGACAGTTTAGCGACATGAAATTAAGTGAAATGGTTTCTCAACTTAATACGTTTGCAAGAAGTGCCAAGAATGCTTTTCAAAAAATTATACAAGAAGCCGATGATATGTTGCACTCATCCAAAGTAAGTTTTGAAAGTTTAACAAAAAAGTATTTGAAATTTAAACAAAACAACCAATTAGAATATGAACCATATTATCCAGCTAGTAAAATTTTGTTCATTGGTATACTTTTTGCTGAAGTATTAGGTGAAACTATTTTGAACTTTAATTTTTTTAAAGATGTTTCTGAAGATTATATTATAGGTGGGGTAATTACTGCTTTTGTTCTATCTTTAATAAATGTTGGTGTTTTAGGTTGGTTTTTTGGTAAAAATTGTTTTTGGTTTAAAAATCATATCAATAAAACAAAAGCAATTTTTGGCTGGGCTTCTTTTAGTTTATTTTTAATACTTTCTTTATTGTTAAATTATTTTGTGGCCAATTACAGGACAATAGCCACTCTAGCAACAAATAACGAAACAGCTTTTAACTTTAATGAAGTTTTTATCAATATGTTCACATTTAATAATCCTTTATCACTCAATGATTGGTTTTTATTTTTAATTGGTTTTGTGGCAGCTGTTATAGCTTTTGTAACATCTTATAAAATGGATGACGCATATCCGGGTTATGGAAAAATTCACCGTCAATTGAATGAAGCAAGAGAAGAATACAATAATACAAAAACTAAAATTGAAAAGGATTTAGACAAAATACAAAAAGATCAAATTAGAGAAGTTTCTAAACTATCTGATGACTTAATGGTAAACCATAATATATCAAAATCAATTATAGCTGACGAAGAAAGTTATTTATCTAAATTAAAAAATAGTCATGGTTATCTTGAAAAAGCCTGCAATGTTTGTTTGCGAGATTATCAGCAAAATAATGAGTCTGCTCGTACTAAATCTAAACCTAAAT
>JBJLCZ010000001.1:0-347591 GCA_045567335.1 Candidatus Pelagibacteraceae bacterium | reverse complement strand
GCCTACTAGAACAGGGATTACAAAAATGGGACCGTAAGCCTTTGTTTCAAGCTTCAGGAGAACGACGCCTTGTCTTCGGAATGGCTCAAGATGCAGGAGATCTAGTGGAATGCCCTCATCTCAATACCAGGGGATTCTTTGTAAACGTAGACCATCCCGTAGTCGGGGAACATCCATACCCAGGGCTCGGCCCCGTAATATCCGACCAGGAATTCAAGATTGAAAAACCAGCTCCTCTTTTGGGACAACACAATTGGGAAATCTTTAACCAACTTGGTTTTAAACGTAAAGAATTATCATTATTACGATCAAACGGGATAATCTGAAAAGAAACCTAGAGCTGTGATAATAGGTATGGGTGTAATCAATAATGGTAAATAAGCCTCTCCAAGGAATCCGAGTTGTAGATCTAAGTAGGGTATTCGCGATGCCTTACGCTGGAGCGTACTTGGCGGATATGGGTGCGGAAGTGATTAAGATTGATACCCATCATTCTCAGTTCGTAGATACCACCCGAACCTTAAATGGACCATATCCTGAAAACCAACCCGGGGACAATTATTGGGAACGGGGAGGTACTTTCCAAACCCTAAACAGGGGCAAACGTAGTTTAACGTTAGATCTACGAGTACCTGATTCTATCTCAATAATTAAAGATTTGATCCGGATAAGCGATATATTCTTAGAGAACTTCACACCCAGAGTTTTAGCTAGGTTTGGGCTCGATTACCCTACTCTCAAAAATATAAAGCCCGATTTAATAATGGTGTCTAATACAGGATATGGACATAATGGTCCTTTTTCGAATTTTGGTGCTATGGCAACCGCCTTAGAACCTACCCACGGAACGGGAGCATTCACGGGCTACCGAGATTCCACTTATGATGGACACAGCATAGAGGGAACAGTTCCAAATAAAATAGCTAATTCTTATACTGATTTCTTGGCTAGTTGGACAGCACAGTTAGCTATACTGGGGTCCCTCATCCACAGGACTAAGACGGGTCAAGGTAGCTGGGTAGATTTAGCCATGTACCAAGTTGGCACTTCGTTCATGGGTGAAGGACTTTTAGATTATACATTCAATCAAACTCGGTCCAGGCGTATTGGCAATCGCCACGAATATTTCGCACCACACGGGTGTTTCCCTTGTAAAGGCAAAGACGAATGGGTGGTTTTAGCTATAAGAAACAACGATGAATGGAAGTCATTTTGTAGTTTATTAGGAAAGGATAATCTGGCCCAAGATAATAGGTTTAAAGACCCCGTATCGCGCCATTCGCATCAAGACGATTTAGATCCATTTATAAAAGAATGGACACGCCAGTATAAACAAACCCGCGTCATGGAAATATTGCAAAATAATGGCATCCCTTGCGGAGCAGTATTAAACGCACTTGGAATGTTATCAGATCCGAATTTTCGTGCTCGTGGTTTCTTTGAAAGCGTAGAACACACCCCTGAAACTGGCCTCGGTAAACGCGAATATGTGAGTCGCGGGTGGCACCTTGAAAGTAGCGACGTCACGATCCGAGGACAAGCTCCTCAAATGGGAGAAGCTAACGATTATGTGCTAAGAGATATGCTTGGATTAGGAGAATCCGACATATCGTACCTTGATGAAAAGGAAGCTATAGGTAAGCATTTAGCTGGTGCGAGCATTCCTTCCATGGTGCCATTACGTCGACAAGAAGAGTTAGGCTGGGTGGCGAGGTATGATCCAGACTATAAAGAGAAATTAGACTTGGATCATTAGCCAGAACATTGGTTAGTAACCTTGCATTTGTGACTACTTAAATCACATCTACTGATCCCTCTGGTATCATACCCGAAAACAACTCCGGATGAATTAACTCGGCCATTATCTCCAACCCAGTAATCAACCTTGGCCCCAATCGACTTGTGTAAGCAGAGGCATCCAGCACATACGCCCTTCCTTGCTGAACTGCGGGGAGCGAATCCCATCCCCTTAAAGAAGTTAACGTGGGGATATCTTCCCGGGCTCTATCCAAATCAAATCCGCATGGCATCAACAAGATTACCTCTGGCTGACTAGCTACTATTTCATCCCAGTCTAAGCGCATAGAACTCTGGGTTTTATCTCCAAATACACTAATCCCTCCAGCAAGTTCCACCATTTCGACCACCCAATGCCCACCTGATAATAAAGGTTCTGTCCACTCTAATTGTAATACTCTAGGACGATTCGAAGACTTAAGCGCGATCTCTCGAACAGTATTGATCCTGGTTTCTAAACTATCTGCCAAATTATCCGCCATGTCCGATTTGCCAGTGGCAATGCCCACTTTTCGAATATCGTCTAATACATCCCCTATGTATGTGGGGTCTAACGAAATAACCTGGGGTTCGGTTGGCAATTTTTTGCTTAATTCGGCCACCTGCCGATAGGATAGAGCTCAAACATCGCATATAGCTTGGGTTAACAATAAATCCGGGGCGGCTTTCTCCAACGCGGCAATATCAGTTTCATAGAGGCCCAATCCTTTACCAATCCTGTCTGACATTATTCGAGTTATCTCACCACTTGTATGGTGAGCTCCTTCGAATACGCTGTGCACCAACACAGGCTTGGTAGAGGCCGCGGTGGGATAATCACAACGAGCAGTAACCCCTACTAATTGATCTTCTAAACCTAACGCGAAAACTATTTCAGTAGCTCCAGGCTGAAATGAACAAATCCGCATCGAACCTCCATATTCGCAAACAACTGACTTTACTGATTTACTAAATCGTAGTCTATGTTTGCATTTCTCTTGAGTCAATTACATTAAGAAAGCATTACTTTTTCCGGTTAACCTTACCTTGCCTCATCAATCTTGCTACGAGAATCCCTGAGATCAATCCAGACAAATGAGCCTCCCATGAAATAAAACCTTTGGTCGGCAAAGCCCCAAACAACATGCCACCATAGAAAATAATTACCGCAATAGAGATCAAAGCAGAGCTAATCTTGCGATCATACCAACCACTGGCAACCAGGTATCCAAAATAGCCGAATACCAAACCGCTCGCTCCAACGTGGACAGCAGGACGACCTATTAGCCAGACTCCCAGTCCACCAAAAAGGACTATGACTAAGGAAACGCCTATCCATCTCGTACTACCCCTTAAACTCACCAAACTACCTAAAATTAAAAATGGGATTGTATTGGAGATGATATGGCCTAAACCACCGTGGAGAAATGGAGCAATCGGTATGCCAATCAAGCCCGATATAGTCCTTGGGTAAATACCCCATAAATTTAGCCGATGCCCGACAAATCCATTAAAAATCTCGACTATCCATATTATTATCAGAAATCCGAGAATACAGGCTAATTTTGACTTCACACTCATTGACCGTTAAAAATTGGATCAAGATACTGGTGTGGATATTATATGGCAAAAGCAACTTATAACACCGTGTTACAATTGCTGTAAAATAAAGCCAGATTTAATATGGGTGAAGGAATGACTTCTACAACGGCTAACGTATCTTCAGACCAATTTGCGATAAGGCGCACCACACTTATGAATACGCTAAGTAATGGAGCTATCATTCTAACCGCTGGTCATGATACGCCTAGAAACAACGATGTAGATCATGAATTCAGACAATTGTCAGATTTCTGGTATTTTACTGGGTTCGATGAACCCGACGCCGTCGCATTGATACGGCCCAACAGCGAAAATCAGTATATTTTATTCGTGAACCCATATGACCCTAGATTTGAAATCTGGGTCGGACATCGTGCTGGAACAGACGGTGCGGTATCGAATTTTGGGGCTGACCTAGCATATCCAGTAGAAGAGTTGGCAGAGAAACTGCCCGATCTGTTATCAGAAGTAGCAGATCTACAATATTCGATAGGGTCAGATTCGATAGTGGATCCTATGATAGCGAAATTAGTAAGCCAAAGGAGATCCGGGTCTCAACGAGGTGGCCCACCTTTACTCAACGTAACTGATCCCCAATCAGCCATAGACCAAATGAGACTCATAAAATCCGAATTGGAGATAGAATACCTTCAAAACGCCATAGATATCACTGGACGCGGCTTTGAATCTGCTATGCGGTCCACTAATCCAGGATCTTACGAGTACCAAGTCCAAGCAGAAATGGAAGTGAATTTCCGTCGCATGGGTTCACCACGGAACGGTTATCCCTCTATCGTAGCTTCGGGCGGTAATGCTTGCATCCTGCATTACATCAAGAACCGGGCTAGATTGAACGACGGTGATCTCTTGTTAATCGATGCCGGCGCAGAAATTGATTTCTATACTGCCGATATAACTAGAACGTGGCCCGTCAATGGCAAGTTTAGCCCAGAGCAACGAGCAGTCTACCAGATAGTTTTAGACGCACAAGCCAATGCTTTTGATGCAATAATTCCGGGAGCAGGTTTCGATAAACCACACATGGCTGCTCTTCGTACATTGGTTCAGGGCCTAAAAGACTTAAAGGTTCTGGATGGATCCGTGGACGGATTAATCGAAGAACAAGCATACCGTCCATATTATATGCACGGAACTTCTCATTGGTTAGGGTTAGACGTACATGATTCAGGACCTTACAGAAACGCAGATAGGGCAACAGAGCTACAATCAGGGATGGTATTTACCATAGAACCAGGGCTGTATTTCGGAACACAGGCCACTGAATCTCCATCTCATCTAAAGGGTATCGGTATACGAATTGAAGATGACGTACTAGTAACCAACACAGGACACAAAGTATTATCGTCATCTATCCCTTCAGAGATTGATGATATTGAAAACCTGGTTGGCAAAGGATTTTAATAAAAACGGTTGACTGTCGTCAGGTCAACTATTCACGACATCTTTAAACTGCTGGATCGCCTTAATATGATCATCAGCGCCCTTCAGTCCTGCTCGCATCGTATTGATTGAGACATGAGTGGCACCCATTTCCCGCCAATCTACCGCTCTGGCTACCCAAAATTCTTGATCCCCATCTGAATAATTTATACGGGCTTCAAGTCCAATGGAAGCCGGGTCCCTGCCAAATTGCCGTGCGTACTCTTGGACTTGTAGAACCGCCTGCTCACCATCTTGCCCAGGAGGGAATTGAGGAAACCAGCCATCAGCAACTTTTGCAATCCGTTTCAAAACTCGAGAAGAGGGTATCGGGCTTAAGCGGCCTCCCGCTCCCATCCATATGGGAATTGGAGCCTGGACAGGCAGAGGATTAATTCCAGCATCAATAATGGTATGCTGTTGCCCGTGATAGTTTATAACCGGGTTAGTCCATAATTTTCTGAGTACATCAATTTGCTCTTCTGCTCGGCGGCCCCTATCTTGAAAAGTGGACCCTAAAGCCTCGTACTCAACACTATTCCATCCTACACCTACCCCCAGTCTCAAGCGACCATTACTAAGTACATCTACCTCTGCAGCCTGTTTAGCAACCAACGCAGTCTGGCGTTGACCCAGGATAAGTATAGCCGTGACTAGTCCTATACGCTTACTGATGCCTGCTAGATAACCAAACAAAACCAGAGGCTCATGGAATATATCATCGGACTTATAGCCCCCGGACCACCCAGGATAATGTGTGATGTCTGCGCCCAATACATGATCATAGGCTATCAGATGTGAATAGCCTAAGTCTTCTACTGCTTGAACATAATCTCGAATAGCCCCAGGATCTGAACCTATTTCCGTCTGCGGGAAAACCACACCTATATCCATATCGATAGTCCTTGGTTATTAAGTCCCTGTATCTATAGCCATTAACCTATTAAGAAATCATACGAGATACCGTTGGCGCCTATTCACCATTTAATTGTGGCATCCTCTCGCTGAAATTTCCCATACAGTTTCAACTTTTTCATTTCTTATTCCGATAAACCTGTCCCAGCGGCTGACCATGGCGTCCTGCTGAGCTGGAATCAACAATAATTGGTCCCCAATTTTAGCATGGCCACCCTCTTCAACCCTGTATAAGGTCCGATTAGCCTCCATAGATTCCACTGTTAAATCCCGTCTGTTATCTACTTGAGGCATTCCTTTCAATGATCCGACCGCTTTGATTCCAGCGTCACCAATTGCCACTCCTTCTCTAGGTGTACTGATTATTGTAGTCAGTATTTTTCCAGCAAATTGAAAGTCTGTCATATAGTCATAACTAGTTTCCATGACAAGGTAACTTCCCCCTTGTATTTCAGTTACACCTGGAATCTCTCCTGCTACATCGTAACTCCAAGTCTCCCCCGTCGACACGATATTCACGGAGATGCCCTCTGACTCTATAGCTGATTTGGTATCTAAAATTTTCTGGATTAGCTGACGACCTTCAATTACACGGTCTTCTTTAGCAGAAGAAGGTTGTTCCATCATTTGATGGCTCATGATGCCTTGAAAATCTAGTCCTGGAAGCGCACTTATTTCTCTCGCTAGGTCTACCCCTTGATCAAAATCCTGTATGCCACATCTGGTCAGTCCTGTCTCGACCTCTATCACTACACCAAGGTTTACACCATAATGCATTGCTGCCTTGGACAAATTTTGGGCGTTAACAGCATTTTCACAAGCCACTAAAATTTGACTCTGACCAGCTAAATTACAAAGCCGTTCTATCTTGCCGGCATCCACAATTTCACTAGTTATGAATACACTTGAGATTCCACCATTAACCATTACCTCTGCCTCAGATACTTTGGCAGCACACACCCCTCCAATAGTTCCGCCTTTATTGTAGCTTGAGTAAAAAACAAAAAAAAATAGAGGGCTTAAAAAAAATCAAACAAACAGAAAAAAATTTTTTAAAGTACATAGAAGTAATAAAACCCAAGTATGTTCTTCCTTTTGCAGGAGAAGTAGTTTTAGGAGGAGATAAAGCAAAAAATTATAGTGATACATCTGGCATAGGTACAAAAAAAAATGCTGTAAAATATGCTCAAAAATTTAATAAAAAATTTACACCTTTATTAATGTCACCTGGATCAATATATGATTTTAAAATTAAAAAAATGACAGGAAAATTTACTGATACTAATTTTAAAAAATTACCGAAATATATGAAAAAATTAGAAAATAAATCTAGTAAGTATGAATTAGGAGGAAGTTTTAATATTACAAAAAAATTAGAATTAAATCTTTCATTTTATTTAAAAAGAGCAATTCAAAATTTAAATATAAGCAGAAAAAAAAGAAATTTAATTTTACCAAAAAGAATTCCTTATATTCAAGTAGATGAAAATTTTGTTTATAGATTAGATTTAAAAAAGGAAGATGTAATCAAATTATCGAAAAATAAAATTAAAGATAAAAATTACGAAGTATTTAGAATGCCTTATTCATTAATGATTGGACTATTAACAAGACATTTTGTTTTTTCAAATGTAATTGAAGATATAAATTATTATAGAAAGCCAAATAAATATGACGATAATTTATTCATGTTAATGAATTTTTTAGCAATTTAATAAAATGATCACCCGTTTACAAGAAAAATATAAATTAAGCTTATCAAACGATAATAAAGATATTTATAATGCTACAAGAGTTTTTGAAACCTTTAATTCAATTATAAAAGAATTTTACAATGAAGATTTTAAAAATAAGAAAGTTTTAGATCTCGGGGAAGGAGATGGAAGTTTTTTGAGTGTTCTCAAAACAAATCAAATTAAGGGAGAAGGACTCGATATAGAAAAAGTTGACTTTGAAAAAGATAGATTTCCAATAGAAGATTCAAGTATAGACATTATTACTTCCAATTCTGTAGTTGAACATCTTAAAGATGTTTCTAATTTTTTTAATGAGTCTCGCAGAGTACTAAAAAAAGATGGAATTATGATACTTGTTACACCTAATTTTAAATATAGCTATCAAAATTTCTATGATGACAGTACTCATGTAAATCCTTTTACACCAATAAAATTGAATGAAACTTTAAATCTATTTAATTTTAAGAAAAACAAGGTACTTCCATGGTTAGTAAAAAAAAATCCAAAGATTTGGCGATTACCTTTCGCTTTTTTTTATGCAAGATATTTATTAATTGCAAGAAACGATACTAAAATTCCTTTACCTAGTTTTCTCAAGGGAAAATCAGATGTAATGATCTCAATTTCTAAAAAATAATATTATGTTACATAAAAAATTGTACGAATTAGCAGAAAAGCTATTTCCGATTCATAGAAGTTTAGCGGGCTCTCAAAATAGAAAAACACTTAGATTGTTAAAAAAAGTTTGTCCAAAACTTAAAATTAAAGGTTATGAATCAGGAAAAAAAGTTTTTGATTGGATAATACCTCATGAATGGTCTGTTAATTCTGCATGGATAAAAGATAAATATGGAAAAAAGATTGTAGATATTAAAAATAACAATCTTCATTTAGTAAGTTATTCTAAGTCAATTAACAAAAGAATTAGTTATAACAATTTACAAAAACATTTACATTCTTCGAAAAAACAATCAAATGCAATACCGTATGTTACTTCTTATTATAAGAAAGATTGGGGTTTTTGTTTATCTTATAAAGATAGAAAAAAATTAAAGAAAAACGATAAATATAAAGTTTATATAGACTCAAATTTTAAAAAAGGAAAATTAAATTTTGGAGAAATAATAATTAAAGGAAAATCAAAAAAAGAAGTATTTTTGTCAACTTATATATGTCACCCATCTCTAGCAAATAATGAAATCTCAGGGCCAACAGTAGCAATTTATTTGGCTAAATGGTTATCAAGTCAAAAAAAATTAAATTACACATATAGAATAATTTTTATTTCAGAGACAATTGGTTCAATAGCTTATTTAAGCAACAATTTAAAACAATTAAAAAAAAATGTTTTTGCAGGTTACAACATAAGTTGTATTGGTGATAATAGAAATTATTCGTTTTTACCATCAAGAGATGAAAATACTATTTCAGACAGAATAGCAAAAAAAATTTTAGGAAAAAAAGTAAAAAAATATAAAAAATATTCTTGGATGGAGAGAGGAAGTGATGAAAGGCAGTACTGTTCTCCAGGAGTAGATTTGCCAATTTCATCAATAATGAGAACAAAGTATGGTGAATATCCAGAATATCATACTTCTCTAGATTCTCTTGGAAATGTAGTTAATGCTAAAGGATTAATGGGAGGTTATAATATTTTTAAAGAAATTATTTTAGAAATCGAGAGAAGTATTTATCCGTTATCAAAAATTTATTGTGAACCTTTTTTAACTAAACATAAATTATATTCCACTATTAGTAAAAAAGAAAACAAGAATGTTGAGGCTTCAAATTTGCTTAATATATTAAGCTACTGCGATGGCAAAAATTCTTTAGAAGAAATAGAAAAAAAAACTAATTTAAAACTTAAAAAAATAATCAAAATAATAAAAAAACTTAAAAAACTCAGACTCGTAAAATGGGATCATTAAAAAAAATATTGCTAGTCCTAAATAAAAAAGAAAAATATTGGCTAATATTTATTACATTTTTTATGATTATAAGTGCTTTTTTAGAAATGTTAGGAGTTAGTTTTATATTACCAATTTTGTCTATTTTACTAAGTGATCAAGGACAAAATATACTATCGAATAAAAATGAACTAATAAATAATTTTTTAGATTTTTTTCACAATAAAGGCCTAATGTTTAGTTTAGTAATTTTATTTTTATTATATTTTGCTAAAAATTTAACTTTATTTGTTATAGGATTATTAAAATTTAAATTTTTGGAAGACGTAACTGTTCGTATTTCTAATAATATCTTTACTACATATATTAAAAAATCTTTTCTTTATCACACAGATCAAAATTCTAGTAGAATGTATTATAACTCAGCAGAAAATGTAGATATTTTTACAGATACACTAGAAAGTTTAATAACAATTGCAACTGATTTTATATTAATTTTATTTTTAGTTTTATTATTATTCTTTATAGAACCAACAGGATTATCTATTTCAATTTTTTCACTTGGAATTATTACTTTTACAATTCATAAATTTATAAAAGTTCGAGTAATATCACTTGGAAAAAGAAAAGAAATTTTTCAAAATCAAAGAATAAAGTCCTTACTTCAAGGTTTTCAGGCGATTAAAGATATTAAAGTTTTTAAAAAATCTAGTTATTTTTTAAGAAATTTTTTTAACCCCAATTATCAAAGAAGTAAAATTAGAAAAACTGAGAGATTATATAATAGTATCCCAAGATTAGTTTTGGAATTATTTTTTATAATTGTACTTTTAGGTTTAATTATTTTATTGAAATCTCAAGGTAAATCTAATTTAGATATTTTAGTTGTTCTTGGATTTTTTGGTGTTGCTTTTATAAGACTACTTCCATCTGTAAGTAGATGTCTTGGGTCACTTCAGCTATATAATTTTGGCAAGAAAAGTTTAAATAATATTTATGAAGAATTAATTTTGAATAAAGAAGATAATAATTCCCTAGATATTCCAAAAAATAATATTTCTAAAAATTTAAAAAATAATAGTATAGTTTTTGAAAATACTTCATTTAAGTATAAAAATAAAAAAGATATTATTACTAACTTAAATCTTTCGATTAAAGAAAAAGAATTTATTGGAATAACTGGAGATTCAGGATCTGGAAAAAGTACTTTGGGTAATTTAATACTTGGTCTTATAGAACCTACTAGCGGTAATATAAAAATAAATTTTTCTAAAATAACTTTTGTTCCACAGTCTGTATTTTTAATTGATGATACCTTGTCAAAAAATATAGCCTTTGGTATAGAAGACCACAAAATAGATCATGAACATTTAAATGAATGTTTAATTAAGTCTGAATTGAAAAATTTCATTGAAAAATTACCTGACGGACTTGATACAGTAGTAGGTGAGAGAGGAGTAAAAATTTCTGGAGGAGAGCTACAACGTATAGGTATAGCTAGGGCTTTATATCCCAAACCTGAAATAATTATTTTTGATGAAGCAACAAACTCTTTAGATGTGGAAACAGAGGAAAAAATTGTTAAAATTATGAGAGAATTAAACAATAGTATAACAATTTTGTTTATATCTCACAATTTATCAGGACTTAAAAATTGTGATAGAGTAATAAAGATTAACAATCAAACTGCAAAAGATATTAAATTATAAATTTATTATGATTAACATGAATGGAAAAACAATATTGGTAACTGGAGGAACAGGAAGTTTTGGTAAAAAATTTATAGAATTTTTGTTACTTAAATACAAAAAAATTAAAAAGTGCATTGTTTATAGTAGAGATGAACTTAAGCAATATGAAATGTCGAAAGTTTTCAGTGAGACTAAATATCCTTGCATGAGATATTTTTTAGGAGACGTAAGAGACAGAGAAAGATTAACCAGAGCTTTATATAAAGTAGATTACGTTATTCATGCAGCTGCTTTAAAACAAGTACCATTTGCTGAATATAACCCAATCGAGTTTATAAAAACTAACGTTATTGGTGCACAAAATGTAATAGAATCGAGTATAGACGCTAAAGTTAAAAAAGTGATTGCACTATCAACAGATAAAGCTACTGCACCTATCAATCTATATGGAGCGACTAAACTTTGTAGCGATAAACTTTTTATTGCAGCAAATGAATACGCTGGAGCAAATATCAAATTTTCAATAGTGAAATATGGAAATGTTATGGGGTCTAGAGGGTCTGTGGTTCCATACTTCAAAAAAATTGCTAATAGTGGATTTTTTCCTATAACACATAAAGACATGACAAGATTTAATATCTCATTAGATGATGGAATAAAAATTGTTGATTGGGCTTTAGAAAACGCCCTTGGTGGAGAGGTGATAGTTCCAAAAATACCCTCATATAGATTAACAGATGTGGCAAAATCTATTAATCCAAATTGTAAATTAAAGTTCGTAGGTTTGAGAAAAGGGGAAAAAATTCACGAGGAAATGGTTACTGCAAGTGATAGTTTTACAACCTATGATATTGGAAAATTTTATTTAATTTTAAAAGACAATGAAAAAGACACTTTAAAATTATTTAAAAATAAATTTAAAAAAATACAAAAAGTTAAAGAAGGATTTAGCTACAGTTCTAACACCAATAAATTTTTTTTAGATATTAAAGATCTAAAAAAAATGATTAAAAAAATATAAAAATTTAAATTCTTAATGTCTAGAAAAACTTTTTTTTTAAAAAGCACGGGTGTAGAATTTTCAGAAAAATTAAAACATAAAACTATTTTTCTAGGAGATTGGTGTAATAGATTTAATGATATACAATTAAAAAAAAAAAAAATTTGTGAAAAAAATATATGGGACAATAAGAAAACACTAAAAAAAGATTATAAATATTTAGAAAAAATTTTTAATGAAAATATTAAATATATTTCAAGTTATTTAAACAGATATCATAATGTAAATTATGACAATAGATATTGGGCCATACTTATTAGCCCATGGTTAATATATTATATTCCATTTCAATATTTTAGATGGAAAACAATAAATAAGGTTATAAAAAGAAAAAAATGTATATTTATTTCTTATGATATAAAAAAATATAAAACTACACCAGTTGACTCTTTGCATTTTTTTAATTTAGCTGGTCAATCAGAATATTTTAATTACCTACATTTTAAAAAAATAGCTACCTATTTAAGTAAAAAAAATAAAAATTTAAAAGTTGTTAAAAGTAAAAAATATAATAAATCAAAAAATATCTTAGAAAATGAAAAAAAATTATTAGTAGAGGAAAAAAGTAATATTGGAATAAATGCCAAACACACACTTTTAAAAAAATTTTTAATATTTATAGAAAAAATATTTCTTTTTGCAGCTAAAAAAAATAAAATTATTTTAGTTGATAGCTTCGAAAAAAAATCATTATTTTTAATCAATTTATTATTGAGTCAATTTCCACATTCTTTCGCAAGTATTTTTGATTGGGGAAACCAAAGAAAATCTTTAAAAGATTCGAGTATTAATATAAAAAAAAGACAAAAAATTAATTACAAAAAAATCAAAAAAAATAACTTTCAAAATTACTTATCCGAAGTAATCGCTGAAGATATACCGATTTGTTTTTTAGAAAAATATAATTTTGTTAAGAAATTTACAGAAAAATTAAATATTAAACCAAATTTAATTGTTTCAGGATTTAAACATTATCACGACGAAATCTTTAAATTTTGGGTTGCTAAATGTGTATTTGAATTTAAAACAAGATTTATAATAATGGCACATGGTAAAGCTCATCAAAAAAATTCTGGAATTTTTAACTTTGAAGAAAATATTTCTGATAAAAAAATTAATTGGATTAAAAAAAACAATAAGAAAGAATTATCTTTTCCAAAAAATATTTTATCTAACGATATATACGATAAGAAGCAAAAAGGCTCATTATTATCTTTTGTACACTACAGTAACACGCCTTATCCAGTGAGAATACAAGCAGGAACATTGAGTGAAAATAGTGTTAAAATAGATGAAAGCTTTAAAAAACTTTATAATAATTTAGATGAAAAAATTAAAAAAAAATTAAAATTTTTTCCAAATGAAAATTTTTCAAAATTTCAAGCATTAAAAGTTAAAAAAATAATAGATCAAAAAAAAATTGCAGAGGAAAATTCATTGAACTCTTACTTACCAAAATCCAAACTTGTTATTTGTTCGTATCCTCAATCAGCCTTATTAGAATCAATGTTATCAGGACCCACAATATTAATTTGTGACTATACGGAATGGGAACCTATTAAAGAATTTACAACAATTTACTCTAAAATGAAAAAAGCTAAAATATTTTTTGATGATCCTATAAAAGCAGCAAATCATATTAATAGAAATTGGAATGAAATAGAAATGTGGTGGGATAGTAAAAAAATTACAAGATTAAAAGAAGATTTTTTAAAAGCTAACAATTTTCCAATTAATAAAGGAAAATTTGAAAAATTAAAAAAATGGATAGATTTTTTTAATAGTGAAAAGAATTTAAAAAGGGTTTAATAAATTTTAATTATGCACTTTAAATATAAAAAAATAAGATCAAATCACTATAAAGCACAAAGAATTAAATTAAAAAAAGCTTTTGGAGTAAATATTGATGAGCAAATAAGAAGTCCTTATACTTTTTTAAAATCTAGGTTTTACATAGAAATATCTGCATTTATAGTATTTTTGCTTCAATTTACAAAAATTACACCTAATTCTTTAACAATTTTATATGCAATATTAGGTTTAGTCAGTGGATTATTTTTAGCTTCTAATAATAACTGTTTAATACTTATATCAATTATAATCATTTTTTGTAAAGGAACTGTCGATTGGGCAGATGGATTATTAGCCAGAATCAAAAAAAGCACATCTGATTTAGGAGACCTATTAGATAATTGGGCAGCATTAGTTGGTTCATATAGTTTTGTTTTAGGATTTGGTTTTTATTTGTATAATCAAAATCAAGAAGAGCATTTTATTATATTAACTTTTTTTATAATCTTAATAAAAGCAATTGACTTAAAAAATTATTACTATCAATTAAAGTTTTACCAAATAGTAAACTCAAAAAGAAAAATTGTTCTCAATAATAATAACTCCAAAAAAAATAACAGGTACGGTGTTAATTCTTTTTTAATTAATGTAAAAAATTTTTTTCAAAATACCTTTGATGATAGAGCCAGATCTGTAGATTTAATCTGCTTTTTAATTATTATTGACACTTTCTTCTATAATTTAGTTTATTTAAACTATATATTTTATTTTGTAGTAGTAAAAAACTTTATTTTATTTATGGGAGGATTTTACTTAATTTATTTTAAAAAATTTATAGAAAAATAAAAATAATATGTATAAAGCCAAAGTAAAAAATTTATGGAAAAAAGATAAAGCCAAAATTGGTTTTGCAGTCCCAATTTCTACAATTTTTAGATTATTGGGTTTTAATAATTTTAAATTTAAAAATAAAAAAGTTTTAGATATTGGATTTTATGATGGTTCAAATTTATCTGAATTTAAAAAAAGAGGTGCTGATATATATGGCGTTGATATTAATTACATGTATATAAAAAATTTTTTAAAACAAAATAAAATAAACAAAAATAAATTTGAAGAAATTGACTGTAATTACAAGGATTTTTTTTTCAAAGTTAAATTTGATTTAATTACATCGACAAATCAAATAGTTTATTTAACAAATGATAGAATTCTATCATTGTTAAAAAACATAAATAAACATCTAAAACAAAATGGTATTTTTTTATTAGGTTATCCTCAAGTTATTTTAAGCAAAAAGAGGAAACTAGGTAATTTTGATTTTTTTTTAAATAAAAGTAATTATAAAATTACAAAAAAATATGTTCAAAAAAATAATCCAGTAAGAAATCTAAATTCTAAATTTATTAAATCTGTTATCCAAAAAAGTGGCTTTAAAGTAGCATCTTCAATTTTCGATATTGAAACATACTCTAAATCTGAAGCATCACCATTAATCATAAACAGATATTTTATTTTAAAAAAGAAAAGTGTATATTAATAGAAATGATTAAAAAAATTAATAAATTTATTAAGAAAAATATTTATATAATTATTATTTTTCCTATTTTTATAATTTTGTTTGATTCTTTTTTATCAATTTACGAAAAAAAAGATAAAATATTAAATAAATTAATAGCTTCTACTAACAATGACAAAAGTTATAAAAAATTTAGTAAAACTCAAAATAAAGATAAGATATGGGCTGATAAAATTCTCAATAAAGGTGGTTATATTTTATATTTTAGACATGCCGAGAGAGAAAAATGGATTGATGTTGCTTCATATGATGCTTTAGAAATGTTAAAAAAAATAGATGCAAGAAACTCTTCTTTTAGTAAAGCAACCTGTCTTTCAAGTAGAGGCTTGGAGCAAGCTAAATTGATGGGTGAAATTATTAAAATCATAAATTTAAAAATAGGAGATGTTATATCTAGTCCGAGTTGTAGAGCTAAAGAAACTTCTTTATTAGCTTTTAAAAAAGTTGATTATTATAAAAATTATTTGTTACATGAGGGGCCGTTTAATGAAAATTATGAACTACTTGGTCAACAAATTAGAAATTTATTTTTATCAATGGATGTAAATCAAGGTGAAAATAATATCATAAGTGCGCATAATGGTGTAATTACTTACCACCCGAACTTATTTGATGAAAACGAATATGGTGATCTTAAATTAGACGAGGGAGGGTTCTTAGTTGTAGAAAAAAAAAATAACAAATTAATTGTAAGGCATAAATTCTACAATTGGAATAATTTTAGTCGTCAAACACTAATAAGACCAAAAAATTAGTTTATTTAATTGGATATTCATTTTTCTTGAAAATAGGTTTCTTTTTTAAAAAATAAAATGATTTATTTTCAACTTTTTCAATGCCAAATTTTAGTGCATCTAAGCATTTAACATTAGAAATAAAACCTGAGCCTAGAGAAATTTCTTTTAAAAGTTTATTTTTTTTCAAGTCAGCTTCAAAATTTTTCTCATCTGCTTCGATTCCATAATCTAAATATCTCACGTAAGCATAACATCCTCTAGAAATAATTTTAGAGTTATCTTTAATGTGCGTGGAAAATTTTTTAGTGTACATGTGGGGAACACCAACTTGATTTTCTATATAGTGAATGTAAGTCATACTATCTGCTGGTTTAGCACCTAAAAATAAAAGATTTGCATTCAATGAAGTTAATTTTTCCCAAGCAGATCCTTTATTAAAATCTTTCACATTTGATTTTTTACATATTTCACTTGCTTTGTACCCAATAGCAAACAGAGAGGTAAGTGGATGTTTTGATCTATAAAAGTTTAAATTATTAAAAACATATTTTGGAAGACTTCCAAGAGAAAAACAAGGTGGTGATTTTTTCAAATTAAAAATTTTTTTTTTTCTTGAATAGTTGTAATAGAACGCTGGTAATAAGATCGTTCCTTTTGGTCCAAGGTATTCTTTTATACATTTAATTATTTCTTTTGGTATTTCGTTAAATTTGTATCCTTTCATTGGCCCAATGGAGTGCAAAGAGGAATGAATTAAAACTACTGATGATTTTTTAATTTTAAGCTTTTTTAAACAATTAATTAGTTCATTTTTTGTAAAATTTTTCATTTTTTATATTTTTTATAAATAATATTAGTTAACAAAATAATTTTTCTAAAATGCATAGGATTACTATTTGAAATATCAATTTTAATTTTATTTCTTTGTTCAATAAATGAAATTAAATCCAAAAAATCAATAGAATCAATTAATTCATCCATAAATAAATCCATTTTTAATATTTTATTATTAATTTTAATTTTTTTATTTTTTTTTTTTAAAAACATAAAAATATCATCTTGTATCTTTTTTTTTTTAATTTTCATTTTTATAAAAAATTTCTTAATTTATTTTTATCAAGTTTTCCATTTGAATTTAAAGGAAAATTTTTTATTTTTATAATCTTACTTGGCAGTAAATAAGCTGGTAAGATTTTTTTTAATTTTTTTATAATATCGTCAGGATTATTTTTAATGTATCTTGGAACAAAGGCTACTAAGTTTAAATAATTATAGTTATTTTTATTCAATTTAGGTACTCCTAAAACACATGTTTCTGTATTTTTAATAATCTTATTAATTGCATTTTCAATTTCAGTAATTTCAACTCTATGTCCTCTAACTTTTATTTGTTCATCAATTCTTGATTTAAATAAAAAGTTTTTGGCACTATTAACCTTAACAAGATCACCTGTTTTATACCATTTATTTTTATTTAATTTTCTAACAAATTTTGATTTGTTTTCTTTTTTATTAGTGTAACCAGAAAAAACTTGAGATCCTGATAAAGCAAGTTCACTTACTTCTTTTTTTCCTAGGCAAATAGCTTTTTGATTTTTGAAAGGCTTTCCTATAGGTACTATATTATCTTCACATTCTTTAAGAGAATATTTTTTATTCCACCTGTATCTTAAAATTGCAATAGTTGTTTCAGTTGGCCCATATAAATTTTCAATTATGCTGTTAGGTGCTGCAATTTGCCATTTCTGCACTAAGTAAGAAGACAAAGGTTCTCCACAAAAAAGTGTTTGTTTTAAATAAGGAAAAATATTTTTTTTTAATTGTTTCATTTTTAACATGTTCGAACCAAGAGAAGGAACTGAAAACCAAAAAGTAAGTTTATACTTTTTTACAAAAAAACCAGGATTTATTAAATGTTCTGGTGGAGTCACATAAAGACAAGCACCACTTAACCAGCATAAAAATATATCATGTAAAGACAAATCAAAAGTTAAATCAAAATTGTGAGAAAATCTATCATTAGGGGATGGTTTATATATTTTTTTAACATTATTAAGATAGGTTATTAAATTTCTATTAGAAATTGATATTTTTTTTGGTGTTCCAGTGCTACCAGAGGTAAATAGAGTGTAGCAATTAGAATTTAGCTTATTTTTTTTAAATTTTTTTTTAGTATTAGAATCTTTCCCCAATATTGAAATATTAGAATTATCAAAAACTATCTTCATAACACTTTCATTTTTCATAATTTTATTCATGTCTTTTAAATACTTTTTATCTAAAATGATTATTTTGGACTTAAATTGACTTAAAATTTTTTTGTTTCTATCTAATGGAAATTTTGGATTAAGAGGAACGTAAATTTTATTGCTTAAAACTGTGGCTAAAATAGCACTATAACAATTAATATTTTTATCAGAAATAATGCAGACTGCCTCTTGAACTTCAAATTTTATTAATTTTAAAAATTTATTTGATAATTGTTCTAATTCATTATACGTAAAATATTTATTTTCTACCCAAATACAGTTTTTGTTTTTAAATTTTTTGAAAGATTTTGAAAGAATTCTACTAAGAGTTAACATTAATAATTTATCTTAAAGGATTTTTCCATGTCATCGTTATTAATTTTTTTTGTTCCCATAGTTTTAAATAATTAAGAACAAAATTAAAAGGAAGTTCAACAAACTCTGCAATTTCAAAAATAGTTTTATTTCCTTCGGCTAAATTTGGAATTGAATTCATTAAATAATTTAATTTATCATTATTTTTATTTAAATATTTTATAATTTGAGGAGATAAATTATTTAGCAAATTATCTTTTCCAAATTCAAAAATTTTTTTGTTTTCCATACCTGAAACATCATCGGGAGACATATAAAGTTTATATTTAGGAGCGCTTAATCTTGGCAATCCTTTAAATTTTCTTTTAATTAAAAAATTATTTTCACAAATAAATATTAGATCTTTTATAATTTGAATTCTCTCTTGAAATTTAGAATTATCAATAAGTTTTGGGGTATCGAAATTAGTATGATATTCTTTGAACAGCTCGGTCATTAAAGAGCCACAAGATACATTTATACCACCTACATCAAAAGATATTTCATCGTTTCCAAACTGACCTTTCCTAAAATCATAAATTTTTGCATTTTCACCATATAAATAAAATTTTAAAATATGTTTTGTTATTCTGTCTATAAATGAATTTTTTTTGAAAGAATTTTGATATATGTAAGGTTTTTTCAAACCAGCTCCAGCCATAAAAATAGCTTGTTTTATATTTCTTTTTTTAAGAAAATATTTAGAATAAAAAACGGAGCCAATTATTTCTATAGTTGATAATCCTACATAACTTAATTTTGTCTTCTTTTTTTTTAACTGTCTAAAAGCTTCGTGAATAGCTATACAACTTGATAAACCATCTATAGTTTGTTGAGGATGATCAAAGTGTCCAACAAATAAAAGACTCTCTTTATTTTTACCTTTAATAAAATCCTCTGCCATTTCAAGGTTTCCTTTAGTAAATTTAGTTTTTATATCTACTTGGTAGTTTCCTTTTTTTAATTTCTTTACTAAATTATATGGAAGTGAAAAACCCCATTCCTTTTTTTCATGTGTATATTGATTTCTAAAATGAAACATTACTGCATTTGGATTTTCTTTATTAAAAAGAATTTTTTTTTTTAATTTTTCTAAAGTTATTTTTCCTTTAAAACTAATACTATTAGTCCATAATATTAATTTATCTTTTTTAAAATCTGCAATTTTTTTACCCTTAGGATCTTTCAAAAAAGCGTGGACAACATCCCATGATTTTGGCACTGACCAACCTTGATATGATTTACCAGTATTAAATTTTAAAATTTTAACACCGGCATAAATTTTTTTTAAAATTCTATATGCCTTGGTTGTTTCTTCACTTACATGAACTCTGTTCAAGCTCCATATTTGATTGATAGCTTTTTTCCACATAATCATCATATTAATATTATATTTTCATCAAATTGTCATTTAAACTTTGACAATAACAAGATAAATATTATTGTGTTCAAAAATTGAACAAAATCAAGATGAATAATATATCTAATCCTAAATATTGGAATAAATTTTATAAAAAAATAAATTTAACTAACAAACCCTCAAAATTTGCAAAATTTTGCAAAAATAAAATAAGAAATTATAAGGGCATTTTATATGACATGGGATGCGGAAATGGAAGAGATACTATATATTTAAATTTAAATAAAATTAAGTGTATTGGTTTAGATAAATCAAGAGAAGCAATAAAAAAAAATAAACAAAAATTTGTTAAGTATAAAAATTTTTTTAAAAAAAAAAATTTTTGTAATTTTTTTTTAAATAAAATCGAAAATAAAAAATTCTCAGTTTATTCAAGATTTACAATTCATAGCATTAATTATGTAGAAGAAAAAAAATTGTTAAAAGGTTTAGAAAAACAAAAAAATTTAGAATTTGTTTTTATTGAGACAAGAACGACAAAAGATGAATTATTTGGCGTTGGAAAAAAAATTGGTAAAAATGAATATATAGATACTCATTACAGAAGATTTATTGAGCCTCAAGTTTTAAAGAAACAATTAAGTAAAAAATTTAAAATAATTTATTATAAACAAGCTAAAAATTTAGCAAAATATAAAAAAGAAAATCCATGCGTATTGAGAATCATAGCAAAGAAAAAATAGATATAAATTTTTTAGAAATTATTAATATTCTTAAAAAAAATAAAATTAATTATTGGATGTGTAATGGCACACTATTAGGTCTTATAAGAGATAAAAAATTAATTCCTTGGGATCATGATATAGATATAGCTTTGTGGAAGGGAGAAATATCAAAAGAAAGGATAAAAGAAATAATGTTTAAAAATAATTATTCGTTAAAGAGTAAATTTTTAATTGAGGATGATTTACTTACTTTTGTAAAAAAAGGAGGGAGAGAAGTGGACATTAATTTTTATCAAGTTGTAAATAAAAATAATCAAGAATTAGCTTATGTAAAATGGCATATACCAAAAAATAATTTTTGTAAATTTGTAGACGCTTTATCTAATGCAGATAAATATAATGGAAGTTACAAATATTTAATTAAATTATTTTTTTTTTTTAAACCAATTTTTAAATTTATAAAAAAGATTATGATAAAAAAAAATTTATTTTATCAAACCGCGGGATACAGTCAGCCATTAGATTATTTAATAGATTTTAAAGAAATAAATCTCTATAATATCAATATTGTAGTGCCAAAAAAATCTGAAGAATATCTAAAATATGTTTATGGTGAGAATTGGAAAGTTCCTAAACAAAAATATAATTGGATTAATGATAGTCCATCAACAATAAAATTTAAAGAGGATTAAACAATGAAAGTCATAATATTAGCAGGAGGATTAGGAACTCGTATCTCTGAATATACAAAAACAATACCAAAACCAATGATACCTATACGTGGTAAACCAATGTTAATTCACATAATGAATTTATATGCAAAATATGGATTTAAGGAATTTTATATTGCTTTAGGATATAAGGGCGAAATTGTCAAAAAATATTTTAAAAGAAATAAATTTAAAGATTGGAAGATAAACCTTATTGAAACTGGTAAAAATACAATGACTGGTGGCAGATTAAAAAAAATGAAAAAATATATGGGTAAAGATACCTTCATGATGACATACGGAGATGGATTGTCTGATGTTAATTTAAGGAATTTATTATTATTCCATAAAAGAAACAAAAAAGTGGCTACACTTACGGCAGTTAGACCACCTGCTAGATTTGGTGCACTTAAATTAGACGGCAACAAAATTAAGTATTTTAAAGAAAAATCAAGACTTGATGAAGGTTGGATTAACGGAGGATTTTTTGTTATTGAACCAAGTTTCTTTAAATTTATAAGAGGGGATTCTACATTTTTAGAAAGAGAACCTTTGGAAAAATTGACTAAAAAAAAACAATTATTGGCTTATAAACACAATGGTTTTTGGCAATGTATGGATACAAAAAGAGACAAAGACAATCTTGAAGAGATTTTAAAAAAAAAAATTTTTTAAATTGAAAACACATAAAAAAATACTCATTGTTGGTGGAACTGGTTTCATAGGATATCATTTAGCTAAAGAAGCCATCTCAAGAAAGTGGAGAGTTACAAGCATCTCATTAACAAAACCCAAAAAAAAAAGATTTTTAAATAAGGTAAAATATGTTTTATGTGACATAACTAATTATAAAAAGTTAAGTAAAAAAATAAAAAACGACTATGATTTTGTCATAAATTTTGGTGGTCACGTTGATCATAAAAATAAGAAAAAAACTTACAGAAGTCATTATCTAGGTTGTAAAAATTTAATTAAATTTTTTTTAAAGAATGAAATAAAATCTTTTATTCAAATAGGAACTGGAGGAGAATATGGAAATTTAAATTCTCCACATAAAGAAAATTTATTTTTTAAACCTAAATCTGGCTATGCTTATGCAAAATTTTTAGCATCTCAATATTCTTTAAAAATGCATAAAAAGAAAAATTTTCCTTCAACAATAATAAGGCTATATCAAGTTTATGGATCACTACAAGATACAAATCGTTTCCTTCCTGTGCTGATAACAAATTGTATAAACAATAAATCTTTTTCAACTTCCAACGGTCAACAATATAGGGATTTTATACATGTTAAAGATGTAACTAATGCAATCTTCAAATGCTTTAATAGTGAAAAATGCAGAGGAAAAATAATAAATATTGGTTTTGGAACACCAATTAAAATTAAAGATATAATTTTAAAAGTAAAAAAATATTGTAAAGGTGGTAAGCCAATTTTTGGAAAAATTAAATTAAGAAAAGATGAAAATTTTAAGACGTACCCAAATATTTCTAGAGCAAAATCATTGCTAAAATGGAAACCTAAAATATCTTTTAGAAAAGGTCTTTTGTCTACAATTCAAAGTTATTATGAAAACAAATAAACCTTTAGTTAGTGTAATCATGAACTGCTATAATGGTGAAAAATTTTTAGAAAAAGCCGTAAGATCAGTCTTAAATCAAAAATATAAAAATTGGGAATTAATTTTTTTTGACAATAGATCATATGATAATAGCAAAAAAATATTTTTAAATATTAGTAAAAAAGATAAAAGATTAAAATATTTTAAATCTAAAAAATTTGTTTCACTTTCTGAAGCAAGAAATATAGCAATTAAAAAAAGCAAAGGAGAATTCATAGCTTTTCTGGATGTTGACGATTATTGGCGCTCTGTTAAGTTAAAAAAGCAAATTAAAGTTTTAAATGAAAATAAGCATTATTCACTAATTTATTCAAACTGTTATATTTTAAAAGATAATGGCAAAAAAGAAATTTTTGCTAAAAAAAAATTACCACAGGGCAATATTACAAAAGAATTATTACATAATTATAAAATAGGAATATTAACTACAATTGTTAGGTCTAAAATTTTAAAAAAATTTTTATTTAATAAAAAATATCAAATTATAGGAGATTTTGACTTATTTATAAAAATAAGTTCAAAGTTTAAGATTGCATCGATCCAAGAGCCATTAGCTTTCTACAGAATGCATGGATCAAATTTTTCAAGAAAAAAAATTAATTTAATGATAAATGAACTTGAGACTTGGCTTTTAGAGAGTAAGAATTTGAAAATTATGAAAAAATACTCATTCCAAGGAGTTATTTATAGAATACAGATTTTAAAAATTAAAAAATATTTCTTATTAAATGAAAGATTAAAAGCATTTTATCTAATAATTAAAAAACCATTTAGTTATAAAAAACTAAGGTACCTAAGTCTATTATTTTTATCCAAATCTATGATCAAGAGGATATTTTATTATTAGAATTAATATAGCTGTATCCTACCATCAATCCAATTAATAAAAAAATGTATGAGGAGTTAGATGTAGAAAAAAAACTACCAGCGCTTCTAAATGGAAAAAATTCCATTAATATATTCGTAAACAAACAATTAAAAACTATGTAATTCTCCCAACCTGGTAATTCTCTATTAATATAAAATCTTTTTTTTAATAAAAAATAAAGAGCACATAAAATTAAAAATAAACCTAAAGCACCTGCAGAATTTAAGATTCCGAGGTAATAATTGTGAGGATGACTTTCACAGACTCTATTAGGTAAGTGTGTTTTATTATTGCATTTCAGTCTAAAAGATTTAATTCCACTTCCCAATATTGGAGCATCCAACCAAGTATCGATAGCAGTTATATAAATTACTGCATGGCCTGCACCAAATTGTATCACTTCATAATTTTTCATTCCTTTTCTTCCAATTTTTTTTCCTACATTATTTTTAAGTTCAGGATATTCTCTTGGTAGCTCTAAAGAAATTTTAGGGATTATAGATTTAACATTTTGAAAAAAACTTTGATGATATTCTTTAATAACTTTATCAGAATTTATTATAAGAAAGTAAATAGGTATAGCAATAATTAAAGTAAAAATTAATTCATATTTAAATTTTCTAACAAAAAGAGCTGATATTAATAAAAAACCAATAAATATAATTAACGGCATTCTATTTCCAGAAAGTAAAATTCCACAAAAACCAGCTGTTAATGCTAAAATAAATAAAAAATTTATTTTATTTTTGTTACCTAAATATAGTGGTATAGCAAAAACACCAACCATTAAAAATTTCTGAATATAACTACCGGCAATTAGTTCCTTACCAAATAATCCTGAATAGTGATAACCAGAATATTTAAATCCAAAAAAATCAATTTTAAAAATAAATTGGTAAATTATATCTATCGAAACAAATGTTGAACATATTAAGCATGATAGAAAGAAATATTTTAATTTTATTTCTTGTTCTTTTATTAAATAGGAAATAACAAAAATCAAAAGTAAAAATCTAAGATAAATTAAACATTTTATCAAATTTTTATTTTCAGGACTGCCAAAAAATATATCAATTAAAGTTGAGTAAATAATTAAAGAAAAAAAAAGTAATAAAAAAATTTTAGGTTTATTTAATTTTAGCAAAAAAATTTTCTTGCTGTAGGCCAATAAACTAAAAATAATAAGAATTGCAAAATTTAGATTTATAGCTAAATTTCCCAAAATATAAGAAATAGGAATTAAGCATAAAATACCATTTAAAATTTTTTGATTTATACTTAAATTTTTTAGAGATTTCATTTAAAAAAATAATATAGATTTATTTAACATAACTAGAATATATAATAAATTTATTTCACTAATAAATTTGAAAAAAAAATGATATTCTATTTATAAATAAATATATTTAGGGCATGTAGTTCAGTGGTAGAACGCTACGTTGACATCGTAGAGGTCATAAGTTCAATTCTTATCATGCCCACCAAATCATTATAATTAAGCAAATTATAACTATTTACTTCAATTTAGAAAGATACTATAAGATTTGGCCTGGTAATTATTGCGAAGGGGCCATACCCGATCCCATTCCGAACTCGGAAGTCAAGTCCTTCAGCGCCGATGGTACTTTGTCTTAAGATATGGGAGAGTAGGTCGTTGCCAGGCTATACAAATTATGAAAATAGCAAGCTCGTTAAAATCATTAAAAAAAAGAGACCTTAACTCAAAGTTAGTCAAACGAAGAGGTAAGCTTTACGTAATAAATAAAAAAAATCCAAGATTTAAAGCTCGACAAGGTTAATAAATAAATATGAGTGATCAAGATTATAAAGAAACTTGGAATGGATTTACCAAATTTGTTTTGTGGGGAACAATTGCTGTAATAGCATTGTTAGTTATTTTAGCACTTACATTACTGTAATTTTAATCAATATTTATGATAGTTGGTTCAACTAAAGAAGATTTATCCTTAGAAAAAAGAGTTTCAATTACTCCAGAGACTGCAAAAAATATTATTAACCTAGGATTAAAAATTATTGTTGAAAAAAATTATGCTACCCATCTTGGCATACAAGATGAAGAGTATGAAAAATTAGGAGTAGAAATAAAAACATCCTCAAAAGAAGTTTTAGAAAATTGTAATTTATTAACAAAAGTAAACTGTCCTTCAGATGATGAAATTTCTAACTTAAAAGATAAAACAATTTTAATTGGAATTTTCAACCCTACAAAAAATCAAAATAAAATTAAAGAAATAAAAAAAAAAAATATAAATATTTTTTCTCTTGAATTTTTACCTCGTATATCGCGAGCTCAATCTATGGACGTTTTATCTTCACAATCTAATTTGGCTGGTTACAGATCTGTGGTTGATTCAATTTATGAATTCGAAAAAGCTATTCCCATGATGATGACTGCAGCAGGAACTGTTCCTGCAGCAAAAGTATTAGTAATTGGCGCAGGTGTTGCAGGATTACAAGCTATTGCTACCGCAAAAAGATTAGGTGCTATAGTGTCAGCTACAGATGTAAGAGTTGCATCAAAAGAACAAGTTGAAAGTTTGGGAGGAAAATTTCTAAGTGTAGAAGATTCAGAAAATTTAGAAACAGCAGGTGGATATGCTAAAGAGACTGGTGATGAATTTAAAAAAAAACAAGCTGATATGATGAAAGATGCTCTAAAAAAAAATGATATAGTAATTTGTACAGCTTTGATACCTGGCAAACCAGCTCCAAGAATTTTAGATGAAAATTTAGTAAAGCTAATGAAACCCGGTTCAATTGTTTATGATCTTGCTGTAGAGCAAGGAGGAAATTCAGCGTTTTCTGAAATTGGTAAAATTAATGTGATTAATGGAATAAAAGTAATTGGAGTGAATAATCTAATGAACAAACTTCCTTTAACGGCATCCAGTCTTTATGCTAAAAATTTATTTAGTTTTATAAGAAATTTATTCAATAAAGAAAAAAATTTATTTAATATTAATATGGAAGATGAGATAATAAAAAAAACATTAATTAAGGAGATTTAATTATGGAAATAGATCCATTCATATTTAGATTAAGTATATTTATATTATCTATTTTTATAGGTTACTATGTTGTTTGGAGTGTTACTCCTTCTTTGCATACTCCTTTAATGTCGGTAACTAATGCTATTTCATCTGTGATTATTGTTGGTGCAATAATTGCCGCTTTAGCTGAAGATTCAAATAATATTTTTAACACTTCAAGTATTTTTGGATATTTAGCTATTATTTTAGCTTCAGTAAATATATTTGGCGGTTTTTTGGTTACGCAAAGAATGCTTCAAATGTACAAAAAAAAGAAAAACAAAAAAAAATGATTTCAGCAAATCTATCAGCAATATTTTACTTAATCTCTGGAATACTTTTTATTTTAGCGTTAAGAGGCTTATCTTCACCAGATACATCCAGACAAGGTAATTATTTTGGAATATTAGGTATGGTTATAGCTATAGTTGTGACATTTTTATCCGTGGGTAGTTTTTCCAACTCCATAGCTTACATATTTTTATTTCTAATCATTGGAGGTTCTATAGGGGCATTTATTGCATTCAGAATTCCAATGACTGCAATGCCAGAATTAGTTGCAGGTTTTCATAGCCTTGTAGGTCTCGCAGCTGTTTTTGTAGCAATAGCAGCTTTTTTAAATCCTGAAGCGTTTAATCTTGGCTCTAAAGGAGATATCAAGCTTGCAAGTTTAATAGAAATGTCCATTGGAGCAGCAGTTGGGGCAATAACTTTTTCAGGATCAATAATAGCATTTTTAAAACTAAGAGGCATAATGTCAGGTTCACCAATTACATTTACTGGACAACATTATTTAAATTTAATTATAGGTTTAACAATTTTTGTATTGATTTTCTACTTGTGTAAATCACAAACTAATAATCTTTTTTGGACATTAATTTTAGTATCTTTTTTAATTGGAGTTTTATTAATTATTCCTATTGGAGGAGCCGATATGCCAGTAGTGATATCAATGCTTAATTCCTACTCTGGTTGGGCTGCAGCCGGCATTGGTTTTACTCTTGAAAATACCGCACTAATAATTACTGGAGCTTTAGTTGGTTCTTCAGGTGCAATTCTTTCTTATATAATGTGTAAAGCTATGAATAGATCTTTCGTTAGTGTAATTCTTGGAGGATTTGGAGCAGACAGTTCCTCTGATGATTTGAAAGATAAAAAAGATCAAAAACCTGTAAAAAGTGGAAACGCAGAAGACGCTGCTTTTCTGATGAAAAATGCATCTTCAGTTATAATTGTTCCAGGTTATGGAATGGCGGTGGCTCAAGCACAACACGCTTTAAGAGACATGGTAGACAAATTAAAAAAGAATGACATTAAAGTAACTTATGCAATTCACCCTGTAGCAGGAAGAATGCCTGGGCATATGAATGTTTTATTGGCGGAAGCAAATGTACCGTATGATGAGGTTTTTGAATTAGAAGATATAAACAACGATTTTGCCAATTCTGATGTTGCATTTGTAATTGGTGCTAATGATGTAACAAATCCAATTGCAAAAACAGATCCAAAAAGTCCAATTTTTGGTATGCCGGTATTAGATGTTGAAAAATGTAAATCAGTGTTATTTGTAAAGAGAAGTTTATCACCAGGTTACGCGGGCATAGATAATGAATTATTTTATAAAGATAATACTCTAATGTTATTTGCTGATGCAAAGAAAATGACAGAAGATATAGTTAAAAATTTAGACTAATGAAAACAAAAATATACTGTGATAGTGCTGACTATAAAACAATTAAACATTTTAATAAAATAAGTATTGTTGATGGGTTTACAACAAATCCAAGCTTAATGAGACTTTCTGGAGCCAAAAACTACAAAAACTATTCATTAAAAATTTTAAAAATATGTACAAAAAAACCTATCTCTCTTGAAGTTTTTGCGGACAACCCCAAAGAAATGCTTAAACAAGCCTATAAAATAAATACATGGGCTAAAAATATTTATGTAAAAATTCCAGTTGTTAATTCTAAAGGAATTTTTATGGGACCAGTAATTAAAGAGTTAAGCAATAAAGGTATAAAATTAAATATTACAGCTATATATAGCTTTGAACAAACATTTAGAGTTTTTAAGTGTTTAAATAAAAAAACAAAATCGATAATCTCTATATTTGCCGGAAGGATGGCAGATAAAGGAAAAGATCCACTTCCAATTTTTAAAAAAAGTATTGCGTTGACAAAAAAAAATAAAAACATAGAAATTCTTTGGGCCAGCACAAGAGAGGCTTATAATTTTATTCAAGCTAAACAATTAAAATGTAATATAATAACTATGCCCCCAAAAACAATAAATCAAATAAGTTCTTTTGGAAAAAGCTACAATGCCTTAACAATTGACACTGTTAAAGGATTCTTGTTAGATAGTAAAAAATCTAAGTTTAAGATATAAATTTTAAAACTAAAATAAACTTTAGGTATTGTGAAAAGTTTAATTAAAAAAAAAAATAATAGTAAAATTTTATTTACTCCAGGACCTCCAAGCTTGTCAAAAGCTAATTTAATTAATTTAAACCCAGTTTTTGGTAGAGGAGACAAATATTATTTAAAAACAGAAAAGTATGTTTTTTCAAAGATTAAGAAAATTTCTGGACAGCGAAACATCATTACAACTCAAGGATCAGGTAGCACAGTTCTTGAAATGGTATCACTTAATTTTTTAAAAGGAAATGTTTTAATTATTTCTACTGGGTATTATTCAGATAGATTATTTAATCTTTCAGTCTTTGCAAAACAAACACATAATAATATAAAAAAAATTACAAAAGTGAATTGGAAAGATTTAAAAGAGATTAAAGGAAAGTATGATTGGATATGGTCTTGTTACACCGAAACGAGTTGTGGACTAAAACTATCAATACAAGATTTAAAAAAACTTTCAAAAAAAACTAATGCTAAATTAGCAATAGATGCAACTGCCTCATTTGGCTTAGAGAAAAATCATAAACTTGCCGATGTAGTTTCATTTAGCTCTTGCAAAGGTTTACTTGGTTTAACAGGAGCTGGATTTATTTGTTATAATGTCGAACCTAAAAATAAAGTTAAATCTTTTGTATTATGTCTTAATAATGCTAAAGAAAAAAAAATGACAGGTCCTTATCACGCTATTCAATCCTTAGAAATAATTGTTAAAAACTATCAATCATTTAAAAAATCGGTAATAATTAATAAAAAAAAGGCCATGAAAAAATTTAAGAAATTTTTAACTTATCCCATTAAGAATCAACCGTTATTATGCACTTATTTGAGCTGTAAAGTTAAAGGAACTTCGCCTAAAGTTATATTATACAAACCACGAGTAAAGCTACCCGGTTCAGTAATCTGTCACCTGGGCGAAGCTCATTTAGCTAATAAAGCCAAAGGAAAAATTTTAGATTATTTAAAAATAGATGAATAAAAAAAAGAATATTTTGGTAGATATGACATGTTCAGTATTACATCATGGTCATATTAGATTGCTTAAAAAGGCTGCAAAATTGGGTAATGTTATTGTTGCCCTGACAAGTGATAAAGAAATTCTAAAACATAAGAAGTTTTTATCGCCTTTTAACTTTAAACAAAGAAAAGAAATATTAAAATCAATTAAATACGTTAGTAAAGTTATTAAATCTGACTATCTGATCTCAAATAAATTTTTAAAAAAAAATAAAATTAGTTTATTAGTGCATGGTACTGACAATAAAAATAAAATTAACAATAAATATTTAAAGATATTTAGTAGAACAAAAAATATATCTAGTTCAAAAATTAGACCTTTTCTTAATAAAAAAAAAATTAAGAAGCTTTAGATTGTCTTTTTCTTTCATGAGGGTTTAAAGTAGCTTTTCGAAGTCTACAAGATTTTGGAGTAATCTCTAATGCTTCATCTGTATTTAGCATACTCAATTGTTCTGCAATAGCCATTTTTCTCACAGGAGTTAAAACAACATTTTCATCAGTTCCTTGAGTTCTCATATTTGTAAGTTTTTTTCCTTTCATAACGTTGATTTCAAGATCTCCACTTTTAGATGACAATCCAACTATCATACCTTCATAAACAGGATCATTGTGAGTAACAAACATTTCTCCTCTTGCTTGCAAATTGAATATAGCAAAGGCTACAGCTTTCCCACTTTCCATTGAAATTAATGCTCCATTTCTTCTTCCCTCTAAGTCTCCTGTGTATTCTCCATATGAATGAAAAATTCTATTAATAACACCAGTCCCTTTTGTTAAAGTTAAAAATCTACTTGTGTAACCCATAAGACCTCGAGTTGGAGCTAGAAAAATAAGTCGTTTTTTATCTTTACCTGTATCTTTTAGATCAATTAATTTACCTTTTCTTCTGTTCATGGAGTCTATTACTTTTGAGGAATATTCTTCGTCTAAATCCATAGTAATTTCTTCGATAGGTTCTAATTTTTTTCCAGATTTATCTTTTTGAAATAAAACTTTTGGAGGACTTACTGTCATTTCAAATCCTTCTCGTCTCATTTGAGTTAACAATATTTCCAACATGAGCTCACCTCTACCACTAATAACAAATGAGTCTTTGTTATCGTTTTCACTAAAATTAATACCAACATTATTTTCAGCTTCTAAAATTAATCTATCTCGAATTTGAGTGCTTGTTAGTTTTTTGCCCTCAGTTCCTGCTAGAGGAGAGCTATTAACTGTAACTGTAATTGACATTGTTGGTGGATCAATTGGTGTTGCATTTATAGGTTTATTAACTTCTAAGTCACATATAGTATCTGCAACGTTTGCTTTTTCCAATCCTGCAATAATAACTATATCTCCAGCTTCACCTACTTCAATAGGTACTTTTTTTGCGCCCTCATATCTGAAAATTTTTGTTAATCTTCCTGCATCTACTTTTTCGCCTTTAAGATTTATAGCTTTAATTTGTTGATTAGCTTTTGCTGTTCCTTGAGCTATCCTTCCTACTAAACTTCTTCCTAAAAAACTATCTGCATACAAAAGCGTAGACAACATTGCAAAAGGTTTATTTTTATCTAGTTTAGCTGGTATCACATGTTCAATAATTAAATCTAGAAGTGGATGTAAATTCTCTCGGGGACCATCAACTTCTTTTGATGCCCATCCAGATCTTCCACTTGCGTATAAAACAGGAAAATCTAATTGTTCTTCATTAGCATCTAAGCTCACAAATAAATCAAATGTTTCGTCTAAAACTTCATTAGCTCTCTGATCTGCTTTATCTAATTTGTTAATTACGACTATTGGTTTCAAACCTTGTTTAAGAGCTTTAGATAATACAAATTTTGTTTGTGGCATTACCCCCTCTGCAGAGTCTATTAATAATAATGCTCCATCTGCCATATGCAAAACTCTTTCAACTTCAGCAGCAAAATCTCTGTGCCCTGGAGTATCAATAATATTTATTCTTGAATTTTTCCAATCTATTGAAGTTGGTTTAGCTAAAATAGTTATACCTCTTTCTTTTTCTAATTCACCAGAATCCATTAGCCTTTCTTCGACCACTTCATTCTCTCTAAAAGAACCACTTTGTTTCATTAAAGTATCTATTAAAGTTGTTTTTCCGTGATCTACGTGTGCTATTATAGTTATGTTTCTTATATTGTTTGTCATTTTTTTGGTTGCGGGGGTAGGATTTGAACCTACGACCTTCAGGTTATGAGCCTGACGAGCTACCAGACTGCTCCACCCCGCGTTGAATTTTAAGCTTTTTTTAAATTTATTGCCTGTAATTTATTTTTATCTTCTTTTATATCAAAGTTTATTTTTTGGTCTTCTTTCAAAATACGTAACTTGGATTCTTCTAACGCTGAAACATGTAAAAAAATATCTTTTTCTGTTCCATCTTCAGTAATAAATCCGTAGCCCTTTTTGCTGTTAAACCATTTTACCTTACCAGATGGCATTTATCTCCTTTATGTTTGTAATATGTTATATTCTGTTCTTAAGCTTTTGAAGTTTTTTAACTCTTTTAATATTTTCAGTTTTAATTCTTTTTTTTCTTTCAGAAGGCTTTTCGTAGTTGCTTTTCATTTTGACTACTTTAAAGAATCCTTCTCTTTGAAGTTTTCTTTTTAGCACCCTAAGTGCTTGCTCAATATTATTATCTTTTACTTCTATTTTAATAAAAACCTCCAGTTATTTTTAACTGGTAGTTAGCATCTAAGTAATGGATTGTCCAGATAGAATTAAAAAGGTTTTTTAGGTACTTTTTTTTCAAAATTAGCTCTATATTTTTTTAATTTTTTATTAACTTCAGGGAAGGTTTTTGCAAGAATTGCTACAGCAAATAGAGCTGAATTGATTGCTCCAGCTTTACCGATAGCAAAAGTAGCAACAGGAACCCCAGCAGGCATTTGAGCTGTAGATAATAAACTATCAATTCCTTTTAACACGCTTTCGATCGGCACACCCAAAACAGGGATAGTTGTTAAGGCTGCGGTTACTCCTGCTAAGTGTGCTGCTCCACCAGCAGCAGCTATGATAACTTTAGTATCTTTTTTTTCACTTTCTTTTATAAATTTCTCTAATCTTTTAGGTGTCCTGTGTGCTGAAATAACTCTTACATCGTAATTAATTTTAAAAGAGGATAAGGTATCACAACAGTTCTTCATAATTTCCCAGTCCGATTTACTTCCCATTATTACTCCAACGGTAGGTTTAATTTTATTGATCATTTTCACTTTCTTTTATTTTTTTTTCTTCTTTTAATTTAGCTTTTTTTTCTCTTTCAATTCTTCTTTTAGCTTTTAATAGTGCTTTTTCAAATACTTCCTGACTACAAAGAGCTAATATAACTGGATCTCTAGGTTTTAAATTGGAAAAATTCCAATAGCTTCTTTTTCTAATTAATAAAACAGTTCCCTTAGTACTTCCTACTAGTTTTGAGATCTGCCCATCGGTTAATTCTGGAGCATTTTTACATAACCAAAGTATAGCATCTGGTCTATCCTGTCTTTTTGAAAGAGGAGTATATTTAGGTTTCTTTCTTTCTTTAACTTGAACATTTTCTGATTTTTGAGCAAGCTTTAAATCTTTATTAGGATTTTTAGAGCAATCGTCAATCTCTGTTCTAGAAAGTTGTCCTGCTAAAATAGGATTATAAGCCTTTATACCTTTAGCAACATCTCCGTCTGCAATACCTTTAACTTCTAATTCGTGAAGATTGCAAAAGCTAGCAATTTGTTTAAAGGTTAGTGTTGTATTTTCTACCAACCATACAGCTGTAGCCTTTGGCATAAAAGGAGTTTCAGACATAATTTATTTATTTTTTGTTCTAAGATTGTTAAATTTTTTATTATATTTACTAACTCTTCCTTTATCTAAAACTTTTTGAACTCCACCAGTCCATGCTGAATGAGATTTTGGATCTATATCAAGTTTTAAAACATCATCCTGTTTTCCCCAAGTAGACTTTGTTTTAAATTCACTTCCATCGGTCATAACGACTTTAATTTCGTGATAGTCAGGATGTATATTTTTTTTCATGAGCTGAGTTTTATATTATATAATTATTTTACTCAATATTTTTTTTTATTAAGTTATTTAATAATTCTTGGTGTATTTTAGAGTTAGAGGCAATTATATTCTTTCTAATTAAGCTTTTTTCCTCAGAATTTAAAAATTCAACAAAACCTCCAGCTTCTTTAATAATTATTATTCCAGCAGCAATATCCCAATAGTTTAGTTCAGACTGCCAATATCCATCGAATCTTCCACAAGCTACATTGGCCATATCTAAAGCAGCACTCCCAAATTTTCTAATTGGCGCTTCTACAATTTTTGATATTTTGGAATATTCATCTAATATTAAATCCTTATTTTTACTATCAAATTTAGGGCCTCCTGTTACTAACAAAGATTCTTTAAAATCTTTTTTGTTAGAAACTCTTATTCTAGAATTATTTAAATAAGCTCCTGATCCTTTTTCAGCAAAAAACATTTCATCTTTAATTGGATCAAAAATTATTCCAGATACAATTTCACCTTTTTCTTCATAACCAATTGAGATTGAAAAATGTGGAATACCATTTAAAAAATTCATTGTTCCATCGATAGGATCTATTATCCATCTATTATCTTTGTTATTTTTATTTATTACTCCTGCTTCTTCACTTAAAATTCCATATTTAGGTTGAGCTTTTAACAATTCTTCAATAATTATATTTTCTGATTTCTTATCTGCAGCTGAAACAAAATCTCCAGGACCTTTAGAAGAAACTTGTAATTTTTCAAGTTCTCCAAAATCTCGAATTAGAACTCTAGAAGCTTTAGAGCAGGCTTTATGCATAATATTCATTTGAGGAGAATTTAATTTCATTAATTTACTTTCTTCACGTACTCTAAAGTTCTAGTATCTATTATTATTTTTTCTCCAGACTCGATAAAAGGAGGAACATTTATATTAATTCCACAATCTAGTTTTGCCGGTTTATATGAAGAAGACGCAGTTTGATTTTTTATTGCAGCATCCGTACTTTCAATTGTGCATTCAATATTTTTAGGCAGTTCTAAGGATATTGGCTTTTCTTCCATGAAGGTTATTGTTACTTCAAGATTTTCTTTTAATAATTTATATTTATCTTCAGTTAACGATTTTGGTATTGAAATCTGATCAAAATTTTTATTGTCCATGAAGTGACAATCATTTTCATCCAAATATAAAAAGTTAAATTTTTTTTCCTCTAGTTCAGCTTTTTCAACATTTTCATTAGATCTAAATCTTTCATTTAATTTTGTTTTTTTAGTTATACTCTTTAATTCTACCTGATTAAATGCTCCGCCTTTTCCAGGCTTGACGTGTTGAGTTTTCAAAACTTTCCAATAATCATTTTTATACTCGATTATCATTCCTGTTTTTATTTCAATAGCAGTAATTTTCATTTAAATTTTTTAATTGCAAATTCTGGTTTTAAGAATGGGTTATTCCAAATAAAACTGGATATTGCAATATATTTTGCTCCTGAATTTATTAATTTCTTATAATTTTTGTCATTAATACCGCCTATAACTACAATTGGTTTTCTAATTTTTTTTTTAGCCCATTTTAAAATTTTTAAATCAGCTTTTCTTGAATTTGGTTTTAATTTTGATTTATAAAAAGATCCAAAAGCAATATAATGTACTTTTTTTTGTATTGCTTCATTAGCTAATTTTTTAGAATTATGACAAGTCACACCAATAATCTTTTTTTTCATATATTTTCTAGCAATATAAATAGACCCATCTAGTTGGCCTATATGACAGCCATCTGCTTTAACTTTAGCGGCAAGTTCAGGATTATCATTAATTATAAATTTTACCTTAAATCTTTTACATATTGGTTTAATTTTTTTTGATATTGAGATAATTTTTTTTATTGATGTTTTTTTAAGCCTTAGTTGAAAAAAATTTACTCTTTTAGATTTTAAAACTTTTATTAAATCTTTATAAAAGTTTTTATTAATTTTATTTGGAGAAATTAAATATACTAGTTTTTTCAATTAACTAAGCAGCTGTTTCTTTTTCTAATTTTTCAGACCATTCACCTTTTGAACAAAGCCCGTTCATTTTTGCTCTATGAGCAAAAACAGATTGAATATTTTCTATATCATTTTGATTTTTGCCAAAAGCTTTTAAAGCACTCGCCTGTAATCCTCTGCCATATGAAAAAGTTATAAGAAAATTAGTATCATTAATTTTATTTATTTCATTTAAATTTTTACTAGCCTCTATTTCTGACTGTCCACCAGATAAAAATGCTATACCTGGAACTTGACTTGGAACATTTTTTTTTAAACAATTTAAAGTTTTTTTAGCTATATCCTCTGAGTCTATTTTTTTTTGACAATTTGAACCAGGTAAAATCATATTAGGTTTTAACACTGTACCTTTTAAATTAACTTTATGAATTTCTAACTCATTGAAACACTCATTTAATACATTGGTTGTTACCTCGTAGCATTTATCAATATCATGAGATCCGTCCATTAAAACTTCTGGTTCAATTATCGGAACCATATTTGATTCTTGAACCAAAGCCGCATACCTTGCTAATGCATGAGCATTTGATTTTATTGCTTGGGTAGATGGATAATTCTTGTCTATTTTGTAAACTGCTCTCCATTTTGTAAATCTTGCACCAAGATCATAATATTCTTTAAGTCTTTCTCTTAAACCATCTAGACCTTCAGTAACTGTCTCCTCAGATGAACCAGAAAGAGTTTTAGCTCCTTTATCAACTTTAATTCCAGGTATTGAATCATTTTTTTTTATTAATTCAGGTATGGTCATTCCAGAAGATGTTTTTTGTTTGATTGTTTCGTCAAATAAAATTACTCCACCGATAAATTGTTTCATAGCTATAGAGCTAAAAAGAGATTGTCTAAAAGCTAGTCTATTATCTTCTGTATTAACAACATTAATACTTTTAAATCTTTTGGCTATAGTTCCAGTGCTTTCATCGGCAGCTAATATTCCTTTTCCTTTAGCACACATTTTTTTTGCAATTTCTTCCAAAGTCATAAATTAGTATTTATTTTAAAACACTAAGTCCAGGCAAGTCTTTTCCTTCCAAGTATTCTAAAAATGCCCCACCTGCTGTTGATAAGTGAGTAAATTTTAATTTTCTTTCGATTTTATTAATCGCTGACAATGTATCACCACCTCCTAGGATAGAAATTAAAGAATTATTTATTGTATTTTCAGATATTTTGTTTGCTATAGAATTCGTTCCTAAGGCAAATTTTCTGTTTTCAAAATATCCAGCTGGCCCATTCCATAATACAGTATTAGACTTATCTATAATTTCCTCTATTTCTTTAATTGTTTTAGGCCCGATATCTAATATCAATTCATTTTTATTAATTTTATCAGCGTTTTTTTTTGAAAATGAATCTCCTTCTAAATTTGTTGATACGCTACAATCCAATGGAATAATAATTTTGCAATTTTTTTTTTTTGCCTCAGAATAAATCCTTTCAATAATCATATTTGAATTTTTTTCAATTAATGATTTTCCAACTTCTAATCCTTTAAATGCTAAAAAATTATTAGCCATAGCCCCAACTATTACAATGTTATTTACATTAGAGATAAGGTTAGAAATAACGTTTATTTTTGTAGATATTTTAGAACCTCCAATAATACAGGTTACAGGAATTTTTTTATCTTTTATCACTAAATTTATTGCTTTCAATTCATTTTTTAAAAGAGGACCTCCATAACATTTATTGATATATTTTGTTATTTTATGAATTGATGCTTGTTTTCTATGTGAACAAGAAAAAGCATCATTAATGTAAATCTCGCCGAGAGAAGATAATATTTTTGCAAAACTTTCGTCATTTTCACTTTCTCCTTTAAAAAACCTAATATTATCTATCAAAAGTATTTCACCTGATTTTAAGTAAGAACTTTTTTCTTTAGTTTCTTTGTCAATATTTCCCATAAAGAAATAAATATTAGTGTTAATTTTTTCTTTTAAAAATTTGTAAATCGGAACTAAGGACAAATCTTTATTTTTTACTCCTTCTGGTCTACCCAAATGAGTAATAATTATTACTTTAGCTTTTCTTTTTATTAAATTTTCTAACAAAGGCAAAGAAGTTAAAATTCTTGTAAAATCTTGTATTTTATTATTAATTATTGGAACATTTAAGTCTAAACGAACTATTATAGATTTATTTTTTATATCAAGATCTTCAGGTAGATAATTTATTCCAGACATTATTAATTTTAAAAACTATTTTCTAAGTAATTTTTGTATCAAAGTGACTATTTTTTCACTAGTTAAATCAAAATGATCATATACTTCTTTATATGGTGCGCTTTCCCCAAATGATTTAACGCCTAAACTAAAACCATTATTTCCTAAATACTTACTCCAAGAGCTAATTCCACCTGCTTCCAAAGTTACTACTAAAGTATCTTTTTCTAAAATATTTTCTTTATATTCTGTAGATTGGTTATTGAACAATTCTTGACATGGCATTGAAATTACTTTTGAGTCTATATTATTTTCTTTTAATTGTTTTTGTGTTTCAAGAGCTAATTCTACCTCTGAACCCGAGGCAACTATGGTAACTTTACTTTCGTGAGAAGTTATTTTAATTTCATAAGCACCTAGCGCACACTTATTTTTATTAGATAAACTTGGATTTATATAAGGCAGTTTTTGTCTTGATAAGGCAATTACACTTGGGGTATTTTTACTTTTTAAAGCTATCTCCCAACATTCAAGAGTTTCATTAATATCAGCGGGGCGAAAGACATTTAGATTTGGTATTGCTCTTAATCCTTCTAGTTGTTCTATAGGTTGATGGGTAGGGCCATCTTCTCCAAGCCCAATAGAATCATGAGAAAAAATATATATAACCTTTAAACCCATCAATGCCGACAACCTTATAGATGGTTTGCAGTAATCAGAAAAAATTAAAAATGTTCCACCATAAGGAATTAATCCACCATACAGGGCTAATCCATTCATAGTAGCTGCCATTCCATGTTCTCTAACACCATAATGTATATAGTTACCATTAAAATTTTTTGAATTTATTATTTTTGAATTAGCAGTTTTGGTATTATTAGATCCACTTAGATCAGCGGAACCTCCAATTAATTCTGGAAAAAGATTTGTAATAGTTTCAATAACTGATTGTGAACACTGCCTAGTAGCCATATTTGGTTTTGATTCAAAATATCTTATTTTTTCTTTATTTATCACTTTCTCTAACTCAACAAAGTTGGGCTCTGTTAGAAATTTTTCTAATTCATTCTTTATTTTATTATTCTTTTTATCTAGGCTCTTTCGCCATTCTTTCTCTAAAAAAGCTCCTTTTTTTCCAATTTCTCTCCAAGTTGTTAAAATATCATCAGGTATAGAGAAAGGTTCACTTTTCCATTTTAATTTTTTTCTAACCAAAGATATCTCCTCTTCACCTAGTGGAGAACCATGCGAAGAGGATTTTCCAGATTTATTCGGAGAACCAAAACCAATGATTGTTTTACAAGATATTAATGTCGGTTTTGTAGATTTTGAAGCTTTTGTAATAGCTTTTGAAATTTGTTTTTCGTTATGACCATTAACTTCTATAAAGTTCCAACCATAAGACTCAAATCTTTTTTTATAATTATCTGAAACACTTAAAGAAGTAGATCCATCTATAGAGATCTTATTGTTATCAAAAAAAACTATTAAATTTTTTAATTTGAGATGACCAGCCAAACTTAATGCTTCATGGCTAATTCCCTCCATCAAATCACCATCACTTGCAATAACGTATGTTTTGTTATTAATTAATGTTGAGCCAAATTTTTTCCTATAAATTTCTTCAGCTATAGCCATGCCAACTGAATTACCTAATCCTTGACCAAGGGGACCAGTAGTAGTTTCAATGCCTGATCCCTTAACATATTCTGGATGACCAGCGCAAATTGATTTAAGCTGTCTAAATTTTTTTATATCTTCTAAAGAAATACTTTCATATCCAGTTAAATATAATAAAGAGTATAAAAGCATCGAACCGTGACCTGCTGATAAAATAAATCTATCTCGATTAATCCAACCAGGATTTTTTGGATTAAACCTCAGGTGGTATTTGAATAATACTGTAGCAACATCTGCCATACCCATAGGCATACCTGGATGACCAGAATTTGCTTTTTGTACAGCGTCAATCGATAAAAATCTTATTGCGTTTGTTAATTGATTAAATTTTATGTTCACTATTTGATTACCTATATAGACTTAAACTATCTATATCAATATTATGATATAAAATTAAATGAACAATTTAGAAAATAAAGAAAAAAATTTAAATAAATTAATAGATAAATTAAGTGATTTAACTATTAGTTATTCACAACCATCTTTTGATAAAGAGAAAATTCAATCTGAAAAAAATCAATTAGAAAGAGAAAAAAAAGCAATAGAAAAAAAATATCGGGATATATTAAGAGAACACGAACAATTAAAAAATAAAATGATTAGATTACAAGAAGATCTTAATACTAAATCTGATAAAGAAAAAAAGTTTGATCAAGAAATAGATGAACTAAGCCAAGAAACAGAACATTTAGTAGAGGAAATAGAAAAATGGCAAATGTAAACATTAAATTTAACAACAAAGATTATCTGCTTTCGTGTGATGATGGACAAGAGGAGTCTTTAAAAAAATTAACACTTTTTTTAGACAAGAAGTATAAAGAGTTAAAAGATAAATTAGGAAACATTGGTGAAAATAAACTTTTATTAATTACTACTATTCAAATTATTGATGACTATTTTAATTTAAAGCAAAAAGTTAGTGCTCAAAAAATTAAATTAGATGAATTAGCTAAAAAATTTAAAGAATTAAAATCATTAGCAATTGAATATAAAGGCAAAAAAGATATTGAAATTAATTCATTAAATGAAGAAATTGATAATTTTAAGAAAAATATTGAAGAAAATAATAGTTTATACGAGTCAATGTTAGACAAAACTACAAAATCTCTTGAAACAATAATTAAAAATACTGGCAATGGCGTTAAAACGCAGTAAATGTTGAACAAGGATAAGCTTAGAAAAAAATTTTCAAAAATAAGACAAAAAAATTATTTTAATATAGATAAAAATTTTTTTCCTCCACTCATAAATCAATTAAAAAAAAAATTTAAAAAAAAAACAATATATTTATCTATTTATTATCCCTCTAATTTTGAGGTAGATTTGTTAAAATTGTTAGAACTAATTCATAAAAAAAAAAATATTATAACCTTGCTTCCAGCTATTAAAAAAAAAAATAATATGAATTTCTATAAATGGAAGTCTTTAGAAATTCTCAAAGTAAATAAATATGGCATGCTTGAACCTAATTTACAAAAAAAATCATTAATACCTAATGTAGCAATAATTCCCTTACTAGCCTTTGATAAAAATAATCATAGATTGGGATATGGAAAAGGTTTTTATGACAATTATCTCAATAAATATTTAAAAAAAAATAAAAAAATTTTAACTGTAGGAGTTGCATTTTCTTTTCAAAAATATGATAAACTTCCTGTATCAAGTTTTGATGTAAAAATGAATTATATCTTGACTGAAAAAGGAATTATTAAAAAATGAATATTTTGATTTTAGGAGACGTGATGGGTCCGACAGGTAGAAGAGCAATTGAGCAAAATCTTTTAAAATTGATAAAAACCAAAAATATTGATTTTACTGTTCTTAACGGAGAAAATGCTGCTGATGACGGTAAAGGTATAACAAAAGATATTGCTGAAAGTTTTTTTAAATTTGGCGTAGATGTAATAACTTCTGGAAATCATATATGGGATAAAAATGAAATAATAGATTTTATTTCAAAAGAAAAAAGATTATTAAGGCCTGAAAATATTGCTAAAGGGTCACCAGGTAGGGGGCATGGAATTTTTTTGTGTAAAAATAAAAGATTTAAAATTGCGGTAATAAATTTAATGGGCAATGTATTTATGAGAAAAACAGAAGATGCATTTCTAGCGGCTAAAGAATTACAAAAAAAAATTAAATTAAAAGAAAGTTCGGATTTTATAGTTGTTGATTTCCACGGTGAAATTACAAGTGAAAAAATGGCTATCGGTCATTTTTTTGATGGAAAAGCGACAGCAGTAGTTGGCACACATACGCATGTCCCAACCGCAGATAGCAGAATTTTAAACAGCGGAACTGCATTTCAAACTGATATAGGAATGTGCGGAGACTACAATTCTGTAATTGGTATGAATAAAGAAAATTCAATTATGAAATTTTTTAAAAAAAAAGACGCAAAAAATCATTTTCCAGCTGACGGGGTATCAACTCTCTCAGGTTTAATTATAGAAGCAGATGAAGAAACAGGTTTAGCAAAAAAAGTTGAGAGATATATCAATGGTGGAGTATTAAATAATTAATCTTATGGCTGGTCACTCTCATTGGGCAGGAATTAAGCATAAAAAAGGTAGACAAGACAAAGAGAGATCTAAAATATTTTCTAAATTATCAAGAGAAATAACAGTTGCAGCTAAGTTAGGAGATAAAGATCCTAATATGAATCCAAGACTCCGCTCTGCAATACAAGCTGCTAAACAATCCAACATGCCAAAAGAAAATATTAGTCGAGCGATAAGTAAATCTGAAATTGATCTTAATCAAAATTATCAAAATTTAAGGTATGAAGGTTTTGGTCCTTTTAACGTAGCTTTAATAATAGAAACATTAACCGATAATAAAAATAGATCTGCCTCTACTATAAGAACTATATTACAAAAAAATGGAGGCAGGCTAGGAGAAACAGGTTCAACCTCTCATTTTTTTTTTAGTTGTGGTGTAATTCGAGTTCCCAAAGATAAGTTTTCTGATGAAGAAATGTTAGAATTAGCAATAAAAGCTGGAGCGAAGGATTGTAACAGTAAAATTAAATTTCACGAAATTATTTCTGAAAAAGAGGATTTTTATAAAGTAAAAACTGAAATTGAAAAAAAAGTAGATACTTTAAATTATTTTGGTATTGAATGGAGACCCCATAATTATATAAAATTAAACAATGAACAAAAGAAAAAAATTTTACAAATACTTGAAGCTTTAGATGAAGATGATGATGTGCAAAATACTTTCATTAATTGTAGTATTGAAATAGAGTAATTTATGAAAATAATTGGAATAGATCCAGGTCTAAGCGGAGCAATAGCAATTTTAGAAAATAACAAGGTTATAGAATTATTTGATATGCCTACTATGCCTGACGGTAAAAAAAATAAAAAACAATTAAATAGCGCACAGTTAGTAAAAATATTAAAAGAAAATATTTCAAATAAAGATGATATTTCAATTGTAGTAGAGCAGGTTAATGCTATGCCAGGGCAAGGTGTGACAAGCATGTTTAATTTTGGCCAAACTTTTGGAGCTATAAAGGGTGTTTGTGCTGCTTTAGGGCTGCCTATTTTTTTTGTAAGACCCTCGAAATGGAAAAAACATTTTGAATTAATTAATTCTTCTAAAGATGCTAGCAGAACAAAAGCAATCGAAATGTACCCATTAATTGTAGAACAGCTTTCGAAAAAAAAAGATGTAAACAAGTCAGATGCTATATTAATCGCAAGATTTTTCAGTGAAACACGCATGGCTGAAGATCATAAGTAATCAGCTACAGTAAAATTCTTATAAAAAGCGCCAAATTGATGACACAATCTAAAAGTAATGATTTGAAATGGAACAAGATATAGCAGCACAGGTTGTTGGATTGGGTGGTAATACAGATTTTTCATTATGGCAATTATTCTTACGAGCTGATTTCGTAGTTAAATCTGTAATTATAATTTTACTAGCTAGCTCAGTTTATTCCTGGGCTCTAATTTTTGACAAATATAGATTATTTAAAAAAATAAATGCTTCAACAGAAGAATTTGAAAATAAATTTTGGAAAGCAAAATCTGCAGAAAGTTTTAGCAATAGTTTACCATCTAAATCTCAAGATCCCGTAACTAATATTTTTAAATCAGCAATGACAGAATTAATTAAAACTAAAAATAAATCTTCCGCTGTACAATCTGCAAGAGTTGAAAGAATTTTAGAAATTTCAGTTGATAATCAAATCAAGTCTATTGAAAAAAATTTTACTTTTTTAGCGACTGTTGGGTCTACCGCTCCTTTCATTGGATTGTTCGGAACCGTTTGGGGAATAATGAATTCTTTCCAATCGATAGCAATTTCTAGAAACACTAGTTTAGCAATAGTTGCCCCAGGTATTGCGGAGGCTTTATTTGCTACAGCTTTAGGTTTATTAGCTGCGATACCTGCAGTAGTAGCATACAATAAATTTAATAGTGAATCTAAAAGATATGTTTCAAGAATAGATAATTTTTGTAAAAGATTTTTATCAATAATTTAAATTTATGGCTTTTAATTTTAAACGCTCAAGAAACGAACCAATGAGTGAAATCAATGTTACACCATTTGTAGATGTAATGTTGGTTCTTTTAATTATTTTTATGGTAACAGCACCACTACTAACTGTCGGTGTTCAGGTAGACTTACCCGAGTCCGCAGCGGATTCTTTACCAGATGATCAAGAACCACTAACTATAAGTATAAATTCTAAAGGTGAAATATTTATTCAAGAACACAAAGTTACTTATAAAAAAATTGTTCCTAAACTTTTAGCAATTGCAAAAAATAGAACAGATACTAGAATTTACGTAAGAGGCGATAAGACAATTAACTATGGAAGAGTTCTTGAAGTTATGGGAACATTATCTGGGGCAGGATTTTCTAAAGTAGCATTAATATCTGAGCCTTATAAAAATTAGATGAAATATGACAAAAAGTTTGATTTATTCTATCTCTCTTCATGCAATTATGATTTTACTAACCGTATTATCTTTACCTTTTATGCTTAGACAACCAATAGATTTACCTCCTATAGTATCAGTTGAATTAATTCAGATTTCAGATGCTACAAATATACCTTATGCACCAAAAGCTAGAAAAGTTATTGAAAAGGTTAAAGAAGAAGAAAAAAGAATAGTTTCAGAGCAAGCACCTCCATCTGCAAAAGAAAAAGAAAAACCAGATAGAATTCCTATGCCAGATGAAAAAAAAGATAAAAAAAAATTAGTTGAAAAAAAACAAAATCCAGAAGAAGTAAAACCTGAAATAAGACAATCATCTGAATTTGAAAAAAAAGAAATAATTGACACAAATCAAATAGCTGCATTGATTGATAAAGCTAAAGAAGAGGCTGCGTTAACAGAGAAAAGCTCAAGTAAATTAACTCAAAGTAGTGTAAAAAATTCCTTTGCCTCTGGACTAACATTATCTCAAGAGGATGCTTTAAGAGCACAAATATTTGGATGCTGGAGTGTACCACTTGGATTGCCTTATGATGAGAATCTTTTAGTAAGAATTAAACTTAACTTGAAAAAAGATGGTACTGTTTTAAAATCAGAAATATTAGATCATGTTAGAATGAATAAGCCTGGTCAAAAATTTTATAAAATATTAGCAGAGAGTGCATTAAGGGCAGTGAGATTATGCCAACCCTTAAAAGTACCTCCTACAGGATATGAAAAATGGAAAGAATTACAGCTTAATTTTAATCCAACTGAAATGCTCAAAGGTTAAACTATGAAAAAATTGACAATTTTTATATCTTTGTTTTTATTTCAAATTAATTTTGCCCATAGTTTAATAGAGGTAGATATTACTAGAGGTAACTTAGATCCTTTGCCAATTGCTGTATCCCCTTTACATGTTGACCCATCATCAGATATTAAAACGGATATAAAAATTAAAGAATTAGGAGATAAAGTTTCATCTATTATAGAAAAAAATTTTAAATCTACAGGATTATTTAATCCTCTTAAAAAAGATGCTTTTGTGCAAAATCCAGATATTGCACATTTAAAACCAAGATTTGAAGATTGGAGATTAATTAAAGCACAAGCCCTAGTAACAGGTAAACTTTTAGTTAAAGACGATAAATTAAAAGTTGAATTTCGACTATGGGATTTAACAGCTTCAAAAGAAATGATTGCTTTAGCTTTTACAACAACTCCAAGCAATTGGAGAAGAGTGGCTCATATAATATCAGATAAAATTTACGAGAGGTTAACTGGTGAAGAAGGTTATTTCGACACAAGAATAATTTACGTTGCCGAAAATGGTCCAAAAAATAAAAGAATAAAAAGATTAGCTATAATGGATCAAGATGGCGCAAATACAAAATATCTTACATTGGGAAATGAATTAGTTTTAACACCAAGATTTAATCCTGCAAATCAATTAGTTACTTATCTTTCTTATTTTAGAAACTTACCTAGAGTATATCTTTTAGATATAGAAACAGGTATTCAAGAAGTAGTAGGAAATTTTCCTGGAATGACATTTGCCCCGAGATTTTCACCTGATGGCAAAAAAATTATAATGAGTTTTGCAAAAGATGGTAATTCAGATATTTACACAATGAACGTCGACACAAGAAAAGTTGAGAGAATAACTCAACATTCTTCCATAGATACTTCACCTTCATATTCACCTGATGGAAAATATATATGTTTCAATTCTGACAGAAGTGGTTTGCAACAAATTTATGTAATGAATAGCGATGGAAGTAATGTAAAAAGAATTACTTTTGGAAAAGGTTTGTACGGAACACCAGTATGGTCTCCAAGAGGTGATTTAATAGCTTTTACAAAAGTTCGAAAAGGAAAATTTTATATTGGCGTAATGAGAGCAGATGGAACTGGAGAAAGACTTTTGACTGAAAATTTCTATCAAGAAGCCCCGTCGTGGTCTCCAAATGGAAGAGTTCTTGTTTTTTACCGAGAAACCAAATCTGGGCCTCAAGGAGAGGGTTTTTCTGCTAAGTTATGGTCAATTGATATAACAGGTTATAATGAGAGGAAAATAGCTACTGAAACAGACGCTTCAGACCCATCTTGGTCTTCATTGCTATCAAAGTGAGGTTTTTTTATGTAATTTTAACTTGAATAATGTAATAATATTTGAAATATTCACAACAACTTTTAACCCAAGGGGAATAATTATGAAATTTAATAAAATTTTAAGAAATATAACATTAGTAGTTGCTGCCGCTTTAGCACTCAGCGCTTGTTCAACAGCTAAAAAATCAGGTTCATCTTCATTGGTTGGTGATGTTTACACTGGTAAAGAGACAGTAAAATTCTTAGCAAGTGGAGTTCCAGATAGAGTTTTCTTTGCAACTAATAAAACATCTTTAACAACAGCTTCAAGAGAAACTTTAAGAAAACAGGCTACGTATTTAAGAAAAAATAAAAAGCTTAATGTTACAATCGAAGGTCATGCCGACGAAAGAGGAACAAGAGAATATAACTTAGCGTTAGGTGAAAGAAGAGCTAATGCTGCAAAAGATTATTTGATGACTTACGGTATTTCAGGAAAAAGAATATCTGTAATAAGTTATGGTAAAGAAAAACCAGTTAACTCTGCTTCTACGCCTTTGGCTTGGTCACAAAATAGAAGATCTGTAACAGTTAAAGTTAATTAATAGTATTATTTAAAAGAATTTAGACCCTTTGGTTAAACCAAAGGGTCTTTTTTTTGCCATTTTATGATATTAAAAAACTATTAATGATCAGTTTTAAAAATAATCTCTTTAAAATTTTTGCTACATCTTTGTTTTCAATATTCTTTATTGTAAACAACGCAAATTCAAATGAAAAAAAAATAGAAGCTATAGGAGATCAAATTCAAATTATTATTGATGATCTTAAGACTCTTGAAAAAGCAGTTTACAAAGGGTCAGATATTACAGTTAGCTCATCCACAGATGGTTTAAACGAGGATATATTAACAAAACATTTATTAAAATTAAATGAAATTGAGAATCAATTTCAAGATTTAACAAATAGATTTGAAGAAATTAATTTTAAAATAGATAAATTATCTAATCGGGTTTCTAAAATTCAATCAGATAGTCAGTTGAGGTTTAGTGATTTGGAAAGCAAATCATCAGGAACACTAAATACAAATGGAAAAACTGAAAAAAAAATTAATCTGCCTGGCAGTGATAAACCTCAAGATTTTGGAGCTGCACCAGGCTATGATGTTTCTAATTTACCATCTAGACAAGAAACACAATCGATACAATCAGCTGGAACAGTTGTGACAGAAGAAGCAGAAAAAATTTCATCTCTATTACCAAATAAACCACCATTAGAGCAATATGAATTTGCAGTAAGTTTTATGAAGATTGGTGATTATGAAACTGCAGAATTTGCACTTAAGGAGTTTATAAATAAAAATAAAGAGCACGAACTAGCTGGTAGTGCTCAGTATTGGTATGGAGAAACTTTTAGAATAAGACAGTTATATTCTGATGCAGCTTCAGCATATTTGGATGGATATCAAAATTATCCAAAAAGTAAAAAAGCTCCTGACAATCTTTTAAAATTAGGAATAACAATGGTTCAATTAGGAGAAAAAGATCAAGGCTGTTCTATGATAGTGGGTATTAAAAAACAATATCCAAAAGCTAGTAAGTCTGTGTTACAAAAAGCTCAATATGAGCAAAAAAAATTCAAATGTGCAAAATCTTAAAAAAATTATAGAAAAAAATAATTTAATTTCAAAAATATATTTAGATTTTAAAATAGACTTAAAAGAATTAATAAGAAAAAAACCATTCTTAGTGGCGGTGTCTGGAGGACCTGACAGTTTAGCTCTTGTAGCTTTAGCTAATACATACAAGAATGAAATGAAAAATAAAGTTAGCTTTGTTCTTGTTGACCATAGTATTAGAAAAAATTCAAATAAAGAGGCAAATTTGGTAAAATCTTTATTAAAAAAAGAAGGAATTTATTTAGACATAGTTAAAAATAAAGAAAAGATAGTTAGCAATGTACAAAATCATGCTAGATTAATTAGATACAACCTAATAGCAAATTATTGTAAAAAAAAGAAAATTAAGTTTATTCTCACCGGCCATCATAGCGATGACCAAATAGAAACTTTTTTAATAAGATTATCAAGAGGTAGTGGTGTGCAGGGCTTATCTTCAATGAATAAGATTTCTACATTAACAAATAATATAAAAATTATAAGACCTCTATTAGAGTTTAAAAAAAAGGACTTATCTCATATTGCTAAAGGTTCTTTTGGAAAAGTAATAACTGATCCTAGTAATAGAAATAAAAAATATTTAAGAACCAAGATAAGATTTTTAAAAAAACAACTTGAAAAAAGTGGTATTCATCATAATCAAATTATTAGATCAATAAAAAACTTAGCATCCGCTAGAGATATAATTAATAATCATTTCACAAAAGTATTTAAAAATTGTGTAATAAAAAAAGGTAAAAAAATTAAAGTTAATTTAAAGAGGTTCTTATTAGAATCAGAAGAAATTCAATTAAAAATAATTGGCAGTATTATAAAAGATCTTTCAAAATCTTATTATCCACCTAGATCAGTCAAAATTTTAAATTTAATTAATAAGATTAAAGATGCAAAAGATGTTAAATATACTCTTGGTAAGTGTGTTTTTAATAAGTTAAAAGATAATCTTTATATAGAAAAAGAGGTTTAAAATGGAAAAAAATAAGCCTTTTTTAAATAAAGTTAATTATTTTGCCTTATTTGAATAAACTATGACTTTATTAGCACTTGTGAAAATTAAAAAAATACCTATTTATATTATATGAATTTTAAAAACTTGATAATGTGGGGTATCATAGTTCTATTATCTGTAGGACTCTTCAATCTATTTCAAAATCCGAATAATGCGAAAAATTTAAATAAGAATATTACGTTTTCTAAATTTTTAACGGAAGTTGACTCTGGAAGAGTTGTAGAAGTAGAAATTCAGGGTAAAAATATTACTGGCATATTATCTGACGGCCAATCATTTAAAACTTATTCTCCTAATTATCCAAATTTAGTTGAAAAATTAAATGAAAGGGAAGTTAGTATTGTTGCTACACCTCTAGAGGACAAAATGCCTTCTTTGTTAGGAATATTGTTATCTTGGTTTCCTATGCTTTTACTAATTGGTGTGTGGATTTTCTTTATGCGTCAAATGCAAGGAGGAAAAGGTGGAGCTATGGGGTTTGGCAAATCTAAAGCAAAATTATTAACAGAGGCTCAAGGTAAGGTAACTTTTAATGACGTAGCTGGAGTTGAAGAAGCTAAAGAAGAAGTAGAAGAAATAGTTGAATTTTTAAAAGATCCAAAAAAATTTAGTAGGTTGGGAGGTAAAATTCCTAAAGGAGCTTTATTAATTGGTCCTCCAGGAACAGGAAAAACTTTATTAGCTAAAGCAATCGCAGGAGAAGCAAATGTTCCATTTTTTTCAATCTCTGGTTCAGATTTTGTTGAAATGTTTGTTGGAGTCGGAGCTTCAAGAGTGAGAGATATGTTTGAACAGGGAAAAAAGAGTTCGCCTTGTATAATTTTCATTGATGAAATCGATGCTGTTGGAAGAAGTAGAGGAGCTGGACTTGGCGGAGGTAATGATGAAAGAGAACAGACTCTTAATCAGCTACTTGTTGAGATGGATGGATTTGACACAAACGAGGGAATTATTTTAATTGCTGCAACTAATAGACCTGATGTTTTGGATCCTGCTCTTTTAAGACCAGGTAGATTTGATAGGCAAGTAGTTGTAGGAAACCCAGATATAATAGGGAGAGAAGCAATTCTTAAGGTTCATATAAAAAAAATAAATACAGGTCCCGATGTTAAATTAAGGACTATTGCTAGGGGAACTCCAGGATTTTCTGGAGCAGATTTAGCAAACTTAGTAAACGAGTCTGCTTTATTAGCTGCAAGAAAAAACAAAAGAGTTGTAACTATGTCTGATGTTGAAGAAGCGAAAGATAAAGTAATGATGGGTGCAGAAAGAAGATCAATGGTAATGAGCGAAGATGAAAAAAAACTCACAGCTTACCATGAAGGAGGCCACGCCATAGTTGCACTAAATGAAAAGGCATCAGACCCAATTCATAAAGCAACAATAATTCCAAGAGGTAGAGCTTTAGGTATGGTAATGAGACTTCCAGAAAGAGACCAACTTTCTATAACAAGAGAAAAAATGTACTCAGATATAGCTGTTGCTATGGGAGGAAGAATAGCTGAAGAAATTATATTTGGTCATGACAAAGTAACATCAGGTGCATCATCCGATATTGATATGGTAACTAAAATGGCAAAAAACATGGTTACAAAATGGGGAATGAGTAAAGAACTTGGTCCTATAGCATTTGGAGAAAATGAAGAAGAAGTTTTTCTTGGTAGATCAGTAACTAAACAACAAAATATGTCAGAAGAAACAGCTAAAAAAGTTGATGCTGAAGTTAAAAAAATAGTAACCCAAGGCTATGAGAGAGCAAAAAAAGTTTTAACAGAAAAAGTTGACGATCTTCATAAGCTAGCAAAAGCATTGTTAATATATGAAACTTTATCAGGTGATGAAATAAGGGATCTAATATTGAAAAATATTAAGCCAACAAGGTCATTTAATGAAGATAAAAAAGATGATGATAAAGAGTCATCAGCATTAGACTCACTAGGTCTTAAACCAAAACCAGCAATTTAACTTATAATGAAAAAATATTACACAAGAGCGTGTAATTTTCATTATGGTTCCAATTCAAGAAAACTTATTAATAAAAGATTAACCCTACCCTTATGTGGAAATAAAAATATTTCTTTTAATAAGTTGGAAATTTTTACCAAGAATCACAATAAAATTTCATCTAGAATCATTAGTTTAAACGAAATTAAATATCAATCAAAAAAAATAAAAAAAAAAATTAATTCCGATATAAAGAAAATTACATCTAAAAGAAAATATTTTAAAAATTATCATATTATGGGTATTTTGAATATGACACCTGATAGTTTTTCAGACGGTGGTAAATTTATTAAAATGAATAAAGCATACAAGGAAATTAATAAAATGGTTAAAGCTGGCGCTGAAATTATTGATATTGGAGGTGAGTCAACTAGGCCTGGATCAAAGATTATACCGGATAATATAGAATGGAATAGAGTTAAAAAAGTTATCAAGACATTTAAAAAAAAATATCCCGACAAAATCCTTTCTATTGATACTCGAAAATCTAAAGTGATGAAACTTTCAATAAAATATAAAGTAGATATTATTAATGATGTTTCATGTTTTGATTATGATATGAAATCCATAAATATAGTAAGAGATTTTAAATTATGGAAGGTCATTCATCATATGCAAGGAAATCCCCAAACAATGCAAATTAAACCCAGTTATAAAAATGTATTATTAGATATTTATGATTTTTTTGAAGAAAAAATTAAAAAATTAAAAAGCAAAAGTTCAGATAAAATTATTCTAGATCCCGGAATAGGTTTTGGTAAAAATTTGAAACATAATTTGATGCTCATGAATAAAATTTCTATATTTCATTCTTTTGGATTTCCTATATTAATAGGCACATCTAGAAAAAGATTTATTAATCAAATTTCTAAAAAATTTGATACTAAAGAGAGATTAGGTGGAACACTGTCTTCAGTATTATTTACTCTATCACAAGGAGTTCAAATATTTAGAGTGCATAATGTGAATGAAGTAAAACAAGGAATTTTAGTATATAAAAAATTATTAGATCAATGAAAAAAAAATACTTTGGAACAGACGGAATAAGGGGAACAGTTAACCAAGGAAATATAAATGGTGAAAAGTTTTTTAAGTTCGGACTTGCTGCTGGCACTTACTTCAAAAATCTTAAAAAAAATAAACAAACTGCTATAATAGCGAAAGATACAAGATTATCAGGCTATACGCTTGAACCTGCCTTAGTTTCTGGTTTAGCATCAGCTGGGATGCATGTTACAACTTTAGGACCTTTGCCCACAAATGGCTTAGCTATGTTAACCAAAACTATGAAAGCAAATATGGGTATTATGATTACTGCTTCGCATAATCCGTATAATGACAATGGATTAAAATTATTTGGTCCTGATGGTTTAAAGCTTTCAGATAAAATAGAAAAAAAAATTGAAAAGTTAATTGACTCAAAAACTATTAGACAATTATCAAAACCCAAAACTCTTGGTAGAGTAAAGAGAATAGAGAACGCTAATGAAAAATATATTAGTATCTTGAGAAGAAATTTTCCAAAAAAATTTAATTTAAAAGGAATAAAGATAGTAATAGATTGCGCCAATGGTGCTGGTTATAAATCAGCTCCGAAATTATTATCTGATTTAGGCGCCAAAGTGATGTCTATAGGCGTTACCCCTAATGGAGTAAATATTAATGAAAAATGTGGTTCTACTTATCCGTCTAAAATTTCATCTTATGTTAAAAAAAGCAAAGCAAAATTAGGCATTTCTCTAGATGGTGACGCTGACAGAATAATCATGTGTGATGAAAAAGGAGGCATAATTGATGGAGATCAAATTATAGCAATGTTAGCAAAAAGATGGAAAATAAAAAAGATACTTAGAGGAGGTGTAGTAGGTACCTTAATGTCAAATTATGGTTTAGAAAAATTTTTAAAAAAAGAAAAAATTAAATTTGTTCGCGCAAATGTTGGAGATAGGTATGTAAAAGAACTAATGAAAAAAAATAATTTTAACCTTGGTGGAGAGCAGTCAGGTCATATAATTCTTGGAAAATTTGCAACAACTGGAGACGGGCTATTAGTTGCTTTAGAAGCATTATTTTCTTTAAGGAAAGGGAGAAAAGCAAGTGAACTATTTAAAGTATATAAGTCAATTCCTCAAATACTTGAAAACATTATTGTTAAAGATAAAAATATAATCAATTCAAAAAGATGTAAGCAAGCAATAGATAAAGCTAATTCTATAATTAAACATCAGGGTAGACTTTTAGTTAGGAAATCTGGAACAGAATCAAAGATAAGAATTATGGGAGAATCAACAAACAAATCCCTATTAATTAAATGCATTAAAATAATAAAGAAATCTATAAAATTTTGAAACCAAAATCTAAAATATTAATAATAGCCGGTTCAGACTCTTCAGGAGGAGCAGGAATACAAGCTGATATTAAAACAGTAACTGCTTTAGGCTCTTACGCTATGACAGCTATTACAGCTGTTACTGTTCAAAATACTACCGGGGTTAAATCGATAATACCTATTAGTCCAAAAGAAATATCAAGTCAAATTGAGTTTACTTCGAAAGACATTAAACCTGACGCAATTAAAATCGGCATGTTACACTCTTCCTCTGTAGTAAAAGCGGTTATTAAATCATTGAATTATATTGAAACGTCAAAAATTATTTTAGATCCTGTTATGGTCGCTAAAGGTGGAGCTAAATTGATTGATAAAAAAGCAATAAATATGATTAAAGACAAACTTATCAAAAATGTTTTTTTAATTACACCAAATATTCCAGAAACAGAATTATTAACAAATACCAAGATAACCAATAAAGAAGATATGATTTTTTCTGCGCATAAATTACTTGATTTTGGTGCAAATAATGTACTGGTTAAAGGCGGTCATCTTAAATCAAAAATGATGTTTGATATTTTAGTCAGTAAGAATGGAGTTCATATTTTTAAAAATAAAAAATATACAACTAAAAATACACATGGTACAGGATGTACTTTATCTAGTGCCATTACTACTTATTTGTCATGTGGAAAACTATTAAAGAAATCCTGTGAGCTAGGAATTAAATATGTTAACCAATCTATAGGATTAAACTTTAATTTAGGCAAAGGTCATGGTCCTGTAAACCATTTAAATTCAATAACAATAAATAAAAAATTTAGATAATGAAAAATGTTGTAGTGGTAGGTTCGCAGTGGGGTGATGAAGGAAAAGGAAAAATAGTTGATTGGCTTTCAAGAGAAGCTGATGTAGTAGTTCGTTTTCAAGGAGGACACAACGCTGGTCATACTCTTGTTATAGACGGTGTAACTTACAAATTAAGATTACTACCATCAGGAATAGTGAGAAAAAATAAAATTTCTATTATTGGTAATGGTGTAGTTGTAGATCCTTGGGCTCTTTTAAACGAAATCAAAGAGATTAAAGAAAAAGGTGTCACTGTAAATGAAAATAATTTAATTCTTGCTGAAACAGCTAATCTAATTTTACCCTTTCATCAGGAGATGGATGTTATTCGAGAAGATGCCGCTGGAAAAGCAAAAATTGGAACAACAAGAAGAGGAATTGGACCTGCTTATGAGGATAAAGTAGGAAGAAGATCTATAAGAGTAATGGACCTTGTTTCTGAAAATAATTTAGATCATAGGCTGGAAACAGTTCTTGTTCACCATAACGCTATTCGAAAAGGATTAGGAAAAAAAATATTTGAAAAAGAAAAATTAAAAAAAGACTTATTATCAATAGCTCCAGAAATATTAAAATATTCAAAACCTGTATGGAAAAAAATTGATGAATTTAAGTCCAAGAAAAAAAAAATATTATTTGAAGGTGCTCAAGGTATATTATTAGATGTAGATCATGGCACTTACCCTTTTGTAACTTCTTCTAATACTGTTGCATCAGCTGCAGCTACAGGCACAGGATGTGGTCCTAATACCATTAATTATGTTTTAGGTATTACAAAAGCTTATACTACAAGAGTCGGTGAAGGACCTTTTCCTACCGAATTAAAAGATAATATAGGTGAATTACTTGGTAGTAGAGGTAAAGAATTTGGAACTGTCACTAGTAGAAAAAGAAGATGTGGATGGTTTGACGGGGTTTTAGTAAGACAGACAATAAAAATTTCAGGAATAGATGGTATAGCTTTAACAAAATTGGACGTACTAGATGAATTAGATGAAATTAAAATCTGTATTAAGTATGAAGTAAATGGAAAAGAAATTGATTATTTGCCTGTCGCCGTAGATGATCAACTAAAAGTAAAACCAATTTACAAAATTTTTCCTGGATGGAAAAGCTCGACGAAAGGTATTAGAAACTTAAAAGATCTACCCGAAAACGCAAAAAAATATATTATAGCGGTGGAAGAATTTATAGGAGCAAAGATATCAAGTATTTCTACAAGTCCTGAAAGAGAAGATACTATACTTCTAGAAGACCCTTTTAAAATTTAGTTTTTTGGTAACAGATTTTTTGATTTAGAAGAATTTATCATTGCTTTCTGTATTTTTTCAAAGGCCTTTGTTTCTATTTGCCTAATTCTCTCCCTGCTAATATTATATTTTTTACTCAATTCTTCTAATGTTTTTGGATTCTCCGTGAGCCTTCTTGCTTCTAATATTTCTTTTTCCCTACCATTTAAAATTTCTATTGAACTATACAGCAAATCTTTTTTATCATCTAATTCTTGTTTTTGAGAAATTAAAAGTTCTTGATCTAAACTATCGTCAACTAGCCAGTCTTGCCATTCATCTTTTTCACCATCTTTAATTGGGTCGTTAAGAGATTTTTCCTGACCCATCATTCTTCTGTTCATATTTATTACTTCTCTAGAATCAACATCTAATCTTTTTGAAATTTCTTTAACATGTTCGTCTCTAAGATCTCCTTCCTGTCCAGGAGCTATTTGATTTTTCAATTTTTTTAAATTAAAAAAAAGTTTTTTTTGTGCAGTAGTTGTTCCCATTTTCACTAAGCTCCAAGATCTCAAAACATATTCTTGAATTGAAGCTTTGATCCACCACATCGCATAAGTTGCTAATCTAAAACCTTTATCAGGATCAAATTTTTTTACAGCTTGCATTAACCCTATATTGCCCTCTGATATTAATTCATTGACAGGCAAACCATAACCTCTGTAGCCCATTGCAATTTTAGCAACAAGTCTTAGGTGACTAGTTACTAGTTTATGGGCAGATTTTAAATTTCCATTTTCTTTCCAATTTTTTGCAAGCATATATTCTTCCTCTGCATCGAGCATTGGAAACTTCTTAATTTGAGCTAAATAAAGTGACAGACCACCTACACCCAAAGAAGGTAAATTTGAAATTTCAGAATTTTTTTTCATAACAAATATTTATATACTAAATTTCTTTTTTCAATTACTTAGTTTTTCCAGTAAATTCAACAATTTTTTAAATTTTTCTGGTAATTTAGATTCAAAATTCATAAATTTATTGCTAGTTGGATGTACAAATCCCAAGCTTTTTGCATGAAGAGCTTGCCTATCAAGAATTTTCAAACTGCTTTCAAAATCTTTGTTTATCTTTTTAAATTTTAATTTTTTTTTTGAATATTGTTTATCTCCTAGTAAAGGGTTTCCTTTATAGCTCATATGCACTCTTATTTGATGTGTTCTTCCAGTTTCAAGTTTACATTCTAGTAAGCTTATTTTTGGAATATCTTTTATATTAAATACTTTTATTGTCATATAATTTGTTATTGCTTTTTTTCCATTTATTTCACTTACTGACATAAGTTGTCTATTTTTTTTGTTTCTAGAAATTAGTGTTTCTATTTTTCCACTTAGAGGTCTTATTACACCCCATACTAATGCCAAATATTTTCTTTTTATTGTATGTTCACTAAATTGTTTACCCAATTTAGAATGAGATAAATTATTTTTGGCCACGACTAGATTACCGCTAGTATCTTTATCAATTCTATGAATTATTCCCGGCCTTAAATTTCCATTTATATTTGAAAGTTTTTTTTTATATTTGTAAATTAGAGCATTAACTAATGTTTTATCTTTATTTCCTGCTCCTGGATGAACAACCATACCTGAAGGTTTATTAACAATAATTATATCTTTATCTTCAAATAAAATATCTAATTTAATTTTAGCAGGTTTAATCTTTGTGTCTTCTTTATTTATCAAATTAATTGAAATTAAATCCTTTTTTTTTAATTTTTTAGATGGCAAAGAAACAATAATATTATTGATTTTTACTTGTTTAGTTTCAATAATTTTCTTTAAGTTTGATCTTGTAAGATTCCTAATTTTATTAGTAAGCGCTATATCGAGCCTACTTCCTTCATCTTCTTCATTAATTAAGAATTTTATTGAGTTATCATTCATTTAAATTTAAATTATAATCATTTGCGTTCGTAGCTCAACTGGATAGAGCGCCTGACTTCGGATCAGGAGGTTGAGGGTTCAAATCCTTCCGGGCGCACCAAAATTTATTAAACAATCCATTTACCTAACTTATCTTTATTTTTTAATATGAATTCAGGGTAGCTATTATCTAATTGAATCTTTTTAAGATCAAAACCTCTCCCGAATATATCCTCATTATTTATTATTTTTTTTTCTATAATTTTTTCGTCTGTAATAGATTTTTTGTTGAATTCTCCATGAGAGTAAGATCTAATTTTTTTTGAAATATCTTTAGGAGTTTGTAAAAAAGAAAAATGCCATCCACCTTCAATAATTTGTGTATTCGATTTGTCAAATCTCCAAAATGGATATTTTTTAAATTTCATATCTCTTAATTTTTGAGGAAGTGGAAAATTTTTCTTAAGTGCAATTTTAGATCCTATCCAATTGCTTTCATTAATATTTTGTAAATTAAGTTTATACATAAACATTTTTTGTGAAAAAGCAGTATACTTTGTTTTTTTTTTTATCTGGTTTAATTTTTTTAAATCAGGTATTTCATCTGAGTCAGACAATATAATTAAATCCTCATCATTGGCACTTTTTAGACCTTCTATAAGATTATTTCTTTGATGTTGTTCAATCAAAGATTCTCCACCTGTGTGATTATTAAAATCCTTTTCTTTTTCAAAATCTGCTACAAAATATTTTATTTTATTTTCGTATTTTTTAAAGTTTTTAATATTAAAATTTAACTTTTTATTTTCACCTTGATGAGTTTTTGTTGACTCGGATATTATAAAATAATCAACAAATTCATTTAAGATATTCATCCTAAGATCAACCATGTGATCCTCATTAAAATATTGAAAACAGTCGTATATTGCCATTTTATTTTTTAGTAAATGTAGTAAGGCCTATTTTTTTTCCTTCTATTACTGAAGATGAGCAATGTAAATTCGTTCTATCGAAAATTAACATTGAGCCTAATTCCCATTTATAAATTAATTCTACTTCTAAGCCAATTAGGTTTTCTATATTTTCATGATTTAGATAATTTTTATGTATTTCTTTATCAAAAGGTTTATTACCAAACATTCCTATGTGTTCAGACGATCTTATATTCTGTCCATAATTTAATTTTTTAATTTCTAATTCGTTTTTATCAATTGTAAAATTTGTAGAATTTCCATAGAACCTATTTTTAAATATTACAGTACTACCAACTGATGTTAAAGGTATTAAGCTTTGTTTATAAATTAAATCTTCATAATTAAAACCACCATCAATGTGTAGTCCTATAGGGTTATAACTTTCTTGAAAAAGACCATATATTTCATTACCTTCATTAGTTTTTAAATTATCGTATTTAAAATTTCCAATTTCACTTTTTAATCTTTGATAAAAAATTTTTTCTAATTCTTTTCCATATTCTATTAACCATCTTTTTTTAATTACATTTTGTTTTTTATTATGGACTGTAGTGGGTAATTTTTTATATAATTCTAAGAATTGGGCAATTTCTTCTTTGCTAAAAATATTCTTAATAACTCTTGGGAGGCTTTCAGCTTTTTTAATTTCATCAATTTTTTTATGCATTTTTACTCTCCGATATTAATTAAAGTTCCTCTTATTCGTGCTCCATAATATGATAGATAAAATATTATTACACCAAGTATGAAATAAAGTGAAGATATAGAAATTGATTTTAATAGCGTAAAATAATTAACAGTTCCATTAATCAATATATTTCGCATTTCTTCAAATATATAAACAAGTGGAAGAAGTTTAGCTATGTACTGTAAAAAAGACGGTAGTATTTCGATAGGATAGTAGATACATCCCAATGGAGCTAAAAAAAATAAGCTTGCCCAGGCAATATTTTCAAAAGAAGGACCAAATCTTATTAATCCTGAAGTAACAAACAATCCTAATGTTACTCCGAATATATATAAACTTAAGAGTAATAATAATAATGGAACACCTAGACTTAATAAGGATACTCCAAATAAGGGTATTGAAAGTAAAGCTGCCGGTATTAATCCAATTGAAGTTCTAATAATTGCTGTTAGGGTTAAAGCTGTAATTATTTCACTAATTTTGATTGGTGCAATAAAAAGATTTGTGAAATTTCTGCTCCAAATCTCTTCTAAAAACATCATGTTATAACTAATACTAGTTCTAAACAAAAAATCATAAAGGATAGCAGCAGTTAAAATAACTCCAACTGTATTGCTATAGTAAGCTGATTCTAATGTAAAAAATTTAGATATAAATCCCCATAAAAATACTTGAATAGAGGGCCAGTAGATTAAATCAAGAATTCTTGGAAAAGAACTTTTAATTAAGTATAAATGTCTTAAACTTAATCCGTAAATTTTGTTCCAATTCATATTAATTTCTAGCTATTTGTAAGAAAGTATCTTCTAAGTTTTCTCTTCCATGTTTATTAATTAAATTTTTACAAGTACCTTCATCTACAATAACTCCTTCCTTCATCATAATTACACTGTTACAAAGTCTTTCTACTTCTGACATATTGTGAGATGCTAGCAATATTGTTAATTCATTATTAGATTTATAAGTTTCAATATACTCTCTTACAAAATCACCAACATCGGGGTCTAAACTTGCTGTTGGTTCGTCAAGAAATAAAACTTTAGGTTTATTTATTAATGATTTTGCAAGTGAAACTCTATTTTTTTGACCTGAAGAAAGTTCACCATTTTTTTTATTTAGAAATTTTTTTAAGTTTAAATCTGTAGATATTTCAAATATTCTATCCTCTAGATTACTTACACCGTACAATCTACCATAGATTTCAAGATTCTGTTTTACAGTTAATTTTTTAGGTAATTCTATATATGGTGATGCAAAATTCATTTCATTTAAAATATCAATTTTTTTATCTTTATTAATATCTTTATTATCAATTAAAATCTTTCCAGAACTAGGTTTTATAAGCCCCAACATCATTCCAATTGTAGTTGTTTTTCCACAGCCATTAGGGCCGAGTAGTCCCAGAGTTTTATTTTTTTCAATTTTAAAATTAATATTTTTTACAGCCGCAATATTATTAAATTTTTTACTTAAGTTATTTACTTCTATTTTCATTTATTTATTTGCTGCATGCTTCAATCTATCATTTATAGCCATTCCAACACCTTTATTTTTTATTTTTACAACATATATCTTTTTATATTTAAGTTTTTTAATTTTTCTTAAAATTCTGTATAAATTTTTGGCTGCTTCTTTTAAATTTGCATTTTTACTTAAATTAAAAACATTTTTATTATTTTTATATTTTTTTCCAAAAATTATAAATGCGTGTTTTTCACCCTTTCTTTTTTTGTTAAGAACCATAGGAATACCTGGAGAGTAGTGTTTTTTCAAAGAGCCAGGAGACTTGATAACTCTTGGATTTTTAAAATTAGACATATTAATTTTAAGCACCCCATTAATTTGTTCTCTACTTATTAAGCCAGGTCTCAGAATTTTTATTTTACCTGTTAAGTCAACTACCGTTGACTCTATTCCGATATTGCTTCTTCCTCCGTCAATTATAAATTTCAATTTATGTTTAAATTCTTCTGCTACATCTGAGGCAGTCACAGGACTTACACTTTGAGATTTATTTCCACTTGGAATTGCTAGAGGAAATTTCAATTTTTTAAGTATTTGTCTTATTATTCTATGCTTAGGAAACCTTATTGCAACAGTACTTAAATTTGCTGTAGCTAATTTTGAAATTTTAGAATTTAATTTTTTTTTTAAAACAAAAGTAATTGGTCCAGGACAAAATTTTTTATATAATTTTAAAAATCTTTTATCAATTTCAACATCATTTTGAATATGTTTAAAATTATAGAAATGAACTATTAATGGATTAATTTTTGGTCTATTTTTAAGATTATATATTTTTTGAATAGAAGAATTTGAATAAGCATTACCAGCTATACCGTAAACAGTTTCAGTAGGAACCCCTATTGCTTGATTTTTTTTCAAATATTTAATAGCTCTAGCCATAATACTGTTATTAACTTTAAATATATTTGAATAGATATTTTTCATAATGTTATTATTATACTTTTGATGAAAAGCAAAAATATTCTAGGTGATGTAAAAAGTAAATCCTTAAAAGAGGCAAAAGACGAAATTAATAAGATTTTAAGTAAATTTGAAAAAAATGATGTAGATTTAGAAGCTTATAGAAATGATTATAACAGACTTTTACAACTAAATAATCACGTTGACGCTCTTTTTAAAAATAAGGTGAAAGAAATTTCAGTTTTAAATAAAAAAAAGGATTAAGATGATTAGAAAAAATATCATTTTAAATGCTCAAAAAACAGATAATTTTTTAAAAAGGTATCTTAATAAAGAAATTAAATCTTTTTTAATTAAACCAATGAAGTATGGCACTTTAAATGGAGGAAAAAAAATTAGATCTTCGATTATAATTAATACTGGTAAATTGTTTAATATAAAATTAGATAAATTAATTAATGTTTGTGGAGCAGTTGAAAGTATCCATTCATATTCTTTAATACACGATGATTTGCCTTGTATGGATAACGATAAAATTAGAAGAGGTAAAGCTTCAACTCATATCAAATATGGAGAGTCGACAGCTGTGTTGGCGGGAAATTCTTTACTTACCTTAGCTTTTGAAATGATAGCAGAAAAAAATTATAAGGTAGATGATAAAATTAAAATTGAATTAATCAAAGAATTGGCATCTTGTTCTGGACATTCTGGTATTGCAGGAGGACAAGAATTAGACTTGAGATTTGAAAAAAAAAAGAAATCTCTTGAGCAAATAATTCGAATGCAAAGAAAAAAAACAGGTAAACTTTTTAATTTTTGTTGCTTGTCTGCAGGAATTATAGCAAAAAAAAATAGAAAAATTAAAAATGAATTAAGTAATCTTGGAGAAGATATTGGATTATTATTTCAGCTTGCAGATGACTTTATTGATATTGATGGCTCTTTAAAATTGGCCGGAAAGCCAATTAAAAAAGACAAAAAAAAAGGCAAATCCACTTTAATAAGTTTAATAGGATATGAAAAGGCTTATAAGTATGCAAATAATTTAAAGAAAAACATATTGCTAAAATTAAAAAAACATGGAAAAAATGCTAAAGATTTAAGCAGTACTATAGAATTTATTTTAGGTAGAAATTTTTAATGACTAGATTAATAAAACAAATCAATTTTCCTGCAGATTTAAGAAAATTTAATAAAGTTCAATTAAAACAAATTTCAGACGAACTTAGAGAGGAACTAATTGAGGTTGTTTCAGAAACTGGAGGACATCTAGGAGCAGGCCTTGGTGTAGTAGAATTGACTGTGGCATTACATTATGTTTTTGATACTCCCAAAGATAAATTAGTTTGGGATGTAAGCCATCAGTGTTACCCACATAAAATTATAACAGGAAGAAGAGACAAAATTAAAACATTACGAAAAGGAGGTGGCTTGTCTGGATTCACTAAAAGAACTGAAAGTGAATATGATCCTTTTGGCGCAGCACACAGTTCTACATCTATTTCGTCAACTTTAGGAATTGCTGTAGCTAAAAAATTATCCAACAATAATAATAATGTAATTGCAGTAATAGGTGATGGGGCTATGAGTGCAGGAATGGCTTATGAAGCTATGAATAATGCCGGAGCACTGAAATCTAATCTTATAGTAATTTTAAATGATAATGACATGTCAATAGCTAGGCCAGTTGGTGCTATGAGTAAGTATTTAGCAAAATTATTATCAGGCAAATTATATTTTAGTCTAAGAGAAACAGTTAAAATGGTAATTTCAGCTTTCTCTAAAAGATTTAGTCAGAAAGCTGGTAGAGCTGAAGATTTACTAAGAGGAATAGTTACAGGTGGAACTTTATTTAGCGAATTAGGCTTTTATTATATTGGTCCAGTAGACGGACACGATGTAGATAACCTTGTTCAAATATTAGAGAATGTGAAAAACTCTAAGCATCAAGGTCCGGTTTTGATTCACGTAAGAACACAAAAAGGCAAAGGCTATAAACCAGCTGAGGATTCTGGAGATAAATACCATGGAGTTTCTAAATTCAATGTAGCTACTGGCGAACAGGCTAAATCTAAATCAAATTCACCTTCATACACAAAAGTTTTTGCTGAAACTTTAATTAAACACGCTGAGCAGGATACCAAAATTATAGGCATAACTGGAGCTATGCCATCTGGAACAGGATTAAATTTATTTGAAAAAAAATTTCCTGACAGAACTTTTGATGTCGGTATAGCTGAACAACATGCTGTAACTTTTGCAGCTGGTCTAGCAACAGAAGGATATAAACCTTATGCAGCAATCTACTCAACTTTTCTTCAAAGAGCATACGATCAGGTTGTCCATGATGTAGCTCTTCAATCCCTTCCAGTAAGATTTGCGATAGATAGAGCGGGTTTAGTAGGAGCAGATGGACCTACGCATGCTGGCTCATTTGACATAACTTATCTCTCTACTTTACCAAATTTTGTTGTCATGGCAGCTAGTGATGAATCAGAATTAGTAAAAATGATTAATACATCTGTTCATATAAACGATCGACCTTCAGCATTTAGATATCCTAGAGGAAACGGTGTTGGAATTGAAATACCAGCAATAAGCAAAGTTTTAGAAATTGGAAAAGGCAGAGTCATTAAAGAAGGAAAAAAAGTAGCAATTTTAAACTTTGGGACGAGATTAGAAGAATGTAAAAAAGCTTCTGAACTATTATCTAAAAAAGGTACTAATTTAACAATAATTGATGCAAGATTTGCTAAACCTTTGGATGAACAATTAATTATGGAAGCTGCAACCAATCACGAAGTTTTAATTAGTATTGAGGAAGGCTCTATAGGTGGTTTTGGCTCGCATGTTATGCAATTTTTATCTGATAGAGGAATTTTTGATAAAGGATTAAAATTTAGGTCAATGATTTTACCTGATTTATTTATTGATCAAGACACTCCAGAAAAAATGTATGAAAAAGCAGGTTTGGATAGTTTATCTATTGCAAGTAAAGTTGAAGAAACTTTAAATTCTAATATTATTTTAGCTAAAAATAGATCTAAGTTTATAAATTAACCACACTGAGCTCGATGCATTAGCAAGTGATCAAGAATTACACAGCTTATCATTGCTTCCCCTATAGGAACAGCTCTGATACCTACACAAGGATCATGTCTACCTTTAACAGATATTTTTGTATTTTTACCTTTTTTATCTATTGTTTTACGACTTGTTAAAATAGAAGATGTAGGTTTAACAGCAAATGAAGCTATAATATCCTGCCCTGAAGAAATTCCACCTAAAATTCCTCCAGCGTGATTTGAATTAAATTTAATTTTACCAGATCCCATACTCATTTCATCAGAATTTTCTTCACCACTTAAAAAAGCTGCGTTCATTCCTGATCCAATATTTACTCCTTTAACAGCATTGATGCTCATTAACGCAGCTGCAATGTCAGTATCTATTTTTGAATAGATAGGAGCTCCCAAACCAATTGGAACACCTGAGGCTCTTAATTCAATTACTGCCCCACATGAAGAGCCAGCCTTTCTAACTGCTAAAAGATATTTTTTCCAGAGAGTGACTGATTTTTTATCCGGACAAAAAAATGGGTTTTTTCTAATTTCAGAGTCTTTCCAATTATTTTTATTGCAAGACATTAATCCTAATTGAGTTACTGCACCAATTACATTAAATTTGAGACCAAGAATTTTTTTCAATACTATCTTTGCTACAGCTCCAGCTGCAACTCTACAAGCTGTTTCTCTTGCTGATTGTCTACCACCACCTCTAAAGTCTCTAATTCCATATTTTTTGAAATAAGTATAATCAGCATGACCAGGTCTAAATTTATTTTTAATAGATTCGTAATCTCTTGATTTTTTATCTTCATTGTAAATAATTATAGAAATAGGTGTCCCAGTTGACTTGCCCTCAAAGACCCCCGACAAAATAATGACTTTATCAGACTCTTTTCTCTGAGTTGTAAATTTGGATTGCCCGGGTCTACGCCTATTCATGTCTCTTTGAATGTCTTTTTCAGAAATAGGTATATTAGGAGGACAACCATCAATTACACAGCCAATTGCTGGCCCATGAGACTCCCCCCATGTAGTAAACCTAAATATTTTACCAAAAGTATTAAAAGACATAGTTATTTAATGTATAAATTATTTTAAAGAATATATGAATCAAAAATATGGCAAAAATTCCTTAGGTTTAGACAGTTCTTTTGGGGACTATCAAAATCCTATTGATTTATTTAAAAAATGGTTTGAAAAAGCCAAAGAAACAGAAATTAATGACCCAAATGCTGTGGCATTAGGAACTTCTAATATTAACAATCAACCAAGCGTAAGAATGGTCTTATTAAAAGGTCTTTCTAACCAAGGATTCGTTTTTTATACAAATTTTAACAGCCATAAAGCAAAAGATTTAAAAAATAATAATAAAGCTTCTATGTGTTTTCATTGGAAAAGTTTAAGAAGACAAGTAAGAATTATTGGAGAAGTAGAAAAAGTTTCTAACAAAGAAGCGGATGAATATTATAATTCTAGAGCATATGGAAGTAGAATTTCAGCTTGGGCATCTTCTCAATCAGAAAAAATGGAAAGTAGAGATTTTTTTTTAAAAAGGATTGAAGAATTAAAAAAAAAATATCCAGATGAAGATAAAGTTCCGAGACCAGAGCATTGGTCAGGTTGGAGAATTAAACCACAAGAAATTGAATTTTGGCTTGATGGAGAATTTAGAGTACATGAAAGATTAAATTATTTTAAAAAAGATGAAAAATGGCAGAAAGAAATACTTTATCCTTAGAAAGTTCTATTAAGACTAAAACCTGTTAAATTTTGTAAAATTTTCTTTTCTTGACTTTCTGGAAAAATACCAAGCGAGTCGTAAGCAACATTAACAAAATATTCTGCTCTTTTGAAGCTTGCTTCTATTGCTTTGTACTTATTTATTAAAGCTAATGTTTCACTAAAATCATCTTCATTTCTTTTTTCTTTTTTTAAAATTTCTAATAAAAATTCTCTCTCTTCTTTATTTCCTCTTTGAAATAAAATAATCAATGGTAAAGTACTTTTGCCTTCAAAGAAATCTTTACCAATTTCTTTTCCAAAAATAAATTCTTTTGAATAATAATCTAAAGCGTCATCTGCAATTTGAAAAGCTAGTCCAAGATTTTTTCCATAAGACTCTAAAGCCTTCTTTTCTTTTTCATTACTACCTGATAAACATGCTCCAGTTTTAGTTGCAGCTGAAAAGAGAGCAGCTGTTTTTAAACTTATAATGTTAATGTATGTATCTTCTAATAAATCTGCCTCACCTTTGTGCTGTAATTGTAAAACTTCTCCTTGAGCAATTTTAGCAGAAGTTGATGAAAGCAATTTTAAAATCTCTAGATCTCCATCCTCCACCATAATTTCAAAACATCTGCTAAGAAGATAATCTCCAACCAATATAGAGGATTGATTGCCCCAAATCGAGTTTGTTGTTTTTAAACCTCTTCTAAGTGAACTTTCATCTATTACATCATCATGCAATAAGGTTGCTGAATGAATTAATTCAACACAACTAGCAAGATTAACATCACGATTTCCAAGGTCATAACCAGATAATTTTGCTGATCCTAATGTTAATAATGCCCTCAGCCTTTTACCACCAGATTTGATGTGGTGGTCACACATTTCTTTTATAAGCACTACATCACTTTTAAGTTTTTGTTCTATTAAACCTTCAACCTTTGAAAGCTTATGCACCAAGATATTCTTTAGATCCAAATATGCTGAATTTGCAGATTTTTTTAAAGGTATAACTGATCCCATATGCTTAATTTATAGTTGATTTTTATATTAATAAATTTTTAAATTCATCCCTGGTGACGCACCTATAATTCAACTAGAAGTAGCGTAATAAAATAATTAAAATTTAAATCTAGTACTGATATAAGAATATTATTATTAATCATTAAATTATGTTTTCAATTTTTAAAAAGAAAATAGTAGTTCCTCATGTGAGACTTACTGGAGTTATTGGATCCGCAGGTCGTTTTAAACAAGGTTTAGATCTTGCCGGTCAAAAAGCAATATTAAAAAAGGCTTTTTCTTTAAAAAAAGTTAAACACGTTGCAATTTCGATAAACTCTCCAGGAGGGTCTCCTGTTCAATCTCATTTAATTTATAGCTATATAAGGCAATTGGCTGAAAAAAATAAGATTAAAGTTCTAATATTTGCTGAGGATGTTGCAGCTTCAGGAGGATATCTAATATCATGTGCTGGAGATGAAATTTACGCTAATTCAAGTTCGATAATTGGTTCCATTGGTGTAATATCTGCATCTTTTGGTTTTAAAGATTTAATTAAAAAACTTGGAGTTGAAAGAAGAGTTTATACAGCAGGAAAAAATAAAAGTACACTTGACCCATTTGTTGAGGAAAAAGAAGAAGATATTAAAAGACTAAAAAGCATTCAGTTGGAACTTCATTCTGATTTTATTAAAGTTGTTGAGAAGAGTAGAGGATCAAAATTAAAAGATCCTGAAAAAAATAATATTTTTACAGGAGAATTTTGGACTGGATCATCAGCTTTAAAAATTGGTTTAATAGATGGAATAGGCAATGCAGATCAAATTTTAAAAGAAAAGTTTGGTGAAAAAGTCATAATCAAAAATTTTGAAAAACAAAAAGGTTTTATTGCTAAAAAATTATCTTCATCAATAGAAAATCCTTTAAATAATCTTGCAAATACTTTAGAAGAAAAATCGATGTGGCAAAAATTTGGTTTGTAAATGCCAGTTAAAAGTAAAAAAAAAAATAAAACTAATTTATCTTTTCAAGATATAATAATGAACTTACAAAAATTTTGGGGTAAATATGGTTGTGTAATTCTTCAACCTTATGATTTGGAAGTAGGAGCGGGAACTTTTCATCCAGCAACTACTTTAAGATCTTTAGGTCCTAAACCCTGGAAGGCTGCCTATGTTCAACCTTCTAGAAGACCAACTGATGGCAGATATGGCAAAAATCCAAATAGACTTCAACATTATTATCAATTTCAAGTTATAATTAAACCTTCCCCTGACAACATAAAACAAATTTACTTAAAAAGTTTAAATTCAATAGGTATAGAAGTGAATAATCATGACATTAGATTTATAGAAGATGATTGGGAAAGTCCGACTCTTGGTGCTGCTGGGTTAGGGTGGGAAGTATGGTGTGATGGAATGGAAATTACCCAATTTACCTACTTTCAACAAATGACAGGTTTAGAATGTAAGCCGGTACCAGTAGAACTTACTTACGGCTTAGAAAGATTGTGTATGTTTGTTCAAGGTAAAGATAATGTTTTTGATTTGGATTGGAATAATGATGGTGTAAAATATAGAGAAGTATTTTTTCAATCAGAAAAAGAATTTTCTGCATATAATTTTGAGTATGCGAATACAAAATCTTTATTAAGTAATTTTGAAATTGCAGAAAAAGAATGCTTAGCATTAATTCAAAAAAAATTACCATTACCAGCTTATGATCAATGTTTAAAAGCAAGTCATATATTTAATTTATTAGACTCTAGAGGAGTAATTGGAGTGGCGGAAAGAACTGGATACATAAACAGAATTAGAGAGCTAGCAAAAGGGTCTGGTGCAATTTGGCTAAATACACAAGTTTAAATGATGTCTGAATTTTTACTTGAACTTTATAGTGAAGAAATGCCCCCTAAATTGCAAATTAACGCAAGAAAAGAACTTGAATTATCTATAGGAAAATTATTCAAGGAAGAAAAGTTAAAATACAAATCAATAAAATCATACTCATCACCGACTAGATTAGCAGTCGTTATCAAAGATATTCCTGAAAAGATTAAGATACCTTCAAAAGAAATAAAAGGTCCAAAAGTGGGTGTTATAGAGGATATTCTAAATAGCTTTATTCGATCAAATAATGTTTCTAGAAAAGAAGTTTTTGAGAAAAAAATTGAGAAAGGAGAATTTTATTTTATTAAAACAAAAACCAAAGATATTTTAACGAAAGATTTACTAGTTAAAATTATCCTTAATTCAATTGCTTCTCTTAGCTGGAAGAAATCAATGAAATGGTCTGATAATAATATGATTTGGGGAAGACCTTTGAGGTCGATCTTAGCAATTTACAACAAAAAAATTTTAAATTTTAAGTACGGACATATAAAGTCAACTAATAATCTAATAATAGAAAAAGATTTAGAAATTAAAAATAAAATAATTAAAAATTTTTACGATTATCACAAAATTTTAAAAGAAAATAAGATTTTAATAGATCAAAATGAAAGAGAAAAAAAAATTTTAAATAGATTTGAAGTCATTTGTAAAAATAAAAATTTTAAAAATTTTTTTAATCACAATCTTTTAGAAGAGGTTGTTAATATTGTAGAAGATCCAAATATACTAATTGTTGATTTTAATAAAATTTATTTAGACATCCCTGATGAAATAATTATATCTACTCTTCAAAACCATCAAAGATATTTTCCACTTTTTGATGACAAAGGTAGGTTAACTAATTTTTTTATAGTAGTTGCAAACAAAGAGGATGGTAAAAATTTAATTAAGAATGGAAACAAAAGAGTAGTAGAAGCAAGATTGTCAGACGCTCAATTTTTTTGGAATAAAGATAAATCTAAAAATTTAATTAAACAGATTGGAAAATTAAAAGAAATAACTTTTTATGATAAGATTGGATCAGTTTATGACAAAACTCAAAGGTTAAGAAAATTATCTGCTCAAATATCAGATCAGCTAAATACAAATAAAGAAAAAATGCAAATCGCTGCTTCCATTTCAAAATCAGATTTATGTTCGGATCTAGTAGGCGAGTATCCTGAGTTACAAGGGGTAATGGGAAAATATTTTGCTCTAGCTCAAGGATTTGAAATAGATGTCTCCAACGCCATAAGTGAACATTATCTTCCAGTTGGAATCTCTTCACCAGTTCCAAAAAAACAAATTAGCTTTTCTATTTCAATAGTCGATAGAATAGATAGTCTAATTGGTTTTTTTCTAATTAATGAAAAGCCCACAAGTTCGAAAGATCCTTTTGCTTTAAGAAGGGCAGCAATAGGTTTATTAAGAATAATAATAGAAAATAATTTAACAATTAAAATTAAAGATTTAATCAGTTATTCAATTAGATTGTTTGAAGAACAAGGAGTACAGATAAAAAATTTGAATACCGAGAAAGAAGTTTTAGATTTTTTAAAAGAAAGAATGAGAAATATTTTAAAAGAAAAAAAAATCAGATCTGATATAATAGATGCTTCCATAAGCTCTCACAAAAGTGACAACTACTTAGATCTTTTTAGAAAAAATTTAATAATGAGTAAATATATTAATAAAGAAGAAGGAAAAAAAGTTGTCAGCTCCTATAAAAGAGCTTTAAACATAATAGAGAAGTCAGACAAAGGAATCATTGGAAGACCAGATGTAGTGCTTTTCAGGCAAAAAGAAGAGAAAGAAATTTTTGAAAAAATAAATGAGTTTCGAAAGGACTTTACCGTAAGTGAGGATAAAAAAAACTACGAAAATCTTATGATTCAGCTATCTGAAATAAAACCATTAACAGATAATTTTTTCGAAAATGTTAAGGTAAATGACGAAAATAGTGATATAAAAAACAATCGATTAGAACTTCTAAAAATGCTTTGTAATACTTTTAATTTATTCATAGATTTTTCAAAACTTGAAGGAATATAATGACAAAAATAATATTCAATTTTAGAGATAAGAAAACTTTAAAGCTTAAAAATAAAAAAAACATTTTAGGTGGCAAAGGAGCTAATTTAGCGGAAATGGGTAGATTAGGTTTGCCTGTACCACCTGGATTCACAATATCAACTGAAGTTTGTGATATTTTTTATGAAAATAAAAAAAAATTAACAAATAAAATATTAAAAGAGATAAAAAAAGAATTACATAACATAGAAAAAAGCACTAAAAAAAAATTTGGTGATTTAAATAACCCACTTTTAGTTTCGGTAAGATCTGGAGCACGTATTTCTATGCCCGGTATGATGGACACTATTTTAAATTTAGGTCTTAATGATAAAACCGTTAACGCTTTAGCAAAAAAAACCTCCAATGGTAGATTCGCAAAAGATAGTTATAGAAGATTTATTCAAATGTATAGCAATGTTGTTTTAGGAATTGAAGGACATTTATTTGAAGAAATGATTGATAATTATAAACTTACTAAAGGAGTTTTATCTGACACTGATTTAGATGAAAATGATTGGGACGGATTAATTCAAAATTTTAAAGAATTAGTAAAAAAAGAAAAAAAAATTGATTTTCCACAAGATGTTCAAAAACAACTTTATGGAGCAATCAGTGCAGTATTTTTATCTTGGAACAGTCAAAGAGCAAAAACATACAGAAAATTAAATCGAATTCCTGATCATTGGGGAACAGCTGTAAACGTTCAGGCAATGGTTTTTGGAAACATGGGAAATGATTGTTCAACAGGCGTAGCTTTTACAAGAAATCCTTCAACAGGAGAAAATAATTTCTTTGGAGAATTTCTAGTTAATGCTCAGGGAGAAGATGTTGTAGCAGGTACAAGAACTCCAAAATATATAACTAAAAAAGCAAAAATAGAAGCTGGATCTAAAGAACTTTCAATGGAAGAACAAATGCCAAATGTCTTTAAAGAATTGGCAAAAGTTTTTGTAAAATTAGAAAAACATTATCGCGATATGCAAGATATTGAATTTACCGTCGAGAAAAATAAACTTTGGATGCTTCAAACAAGATCTGGAAAAAGAACTGCAAAAGCAGCAATTAAAATTGCTGTTGATATGGTAAAAGAAAAACTAATATCAAAAAAAGAAGCTATCCTGAGAATAGATCCAAATACACTCGATACTTTGTTACACCCAACTCTTGATGATAAAGTTGAAAAAAAAATTATCGCCTCTGGCTTACCTGCCTCACCTGGTGCGGCAAGTGGAAAAGTTGTTTTTTTTGCAAATGAGGCTGAAAGATTAAATGAAATGATGCAAGACACAATACTAGTTAGATTAGAAACGTCTCCAGAAGATATACATGGAATGCATGCAGCTAGAGGCATTCTAACAGCAAGAGGTGGAATGACAAGTCACGCGGCTGTTGTTGCTAGAGGTATGGGCAGACCTTGTGTTTCTGGATCAAGTGAAATTACTATAGATTATGAAGCTAAAGAATTTAAAGCAGGAGAAGAAATAATTAAAGAAGGAGACATTATTACAATAGATGGTGGAAGTGGAAAAATAATGAAAGGTTTGGTGCCTACAGTTCAGCCAGAAATCTCAGGATATTTTTCAACAATTATGAATTGGGCTGATAAATTTAGAAAATTAAAAGTTAGAACTAATGCAGAAACAGAAAATGATAGCAGAACTGCTAGGGAATTTGGAGCAGAAGGAATTGGTCTATGCCGAACAGAACATATGTTTTTTGATGAAGAGAGAATTTTATCAGTTAGACAAATGATTTTATCTAAATCAAAAAGTGATAGAAACATAGCATTAAACAAATTATTGCCTTATCAGCAAAATGATTTTAAAAAAATTTTTAAAGTAATGTCCGGATTACCAGTAACGGTAAGGCTATTAGATCCACCTTTACACGAATTTTTACCAAAAACTGACAAAGATATCGAAGAGGTAGCTAGATCATTAAATTTAGGCGTCAAAGAAATCAAGGATAGAATTGCAGAACTTCATGAAGAAAATCCAATGTTAGGGCACCGAGGATGCAGATTGGGTATTTCTTTTCCAGAGATATATGAAATGCAATGCGAAGCAATTTTTAAGTCATTAGTAGATCTTAAAAAAGAAAAAGTAAAAGCTGCTATAGTAGAAATAATGATACCTTTAGTTTCAACTGACATAGAATTAAAAATTTTAAGAGCTCTAGTAGATAAAGTAGCTAAAAAAATAGAAGTAAAATATCAAGTTAAAATTAATTATATGGTTGGAACTATGATTGAATTACCTAGAGCTGCATTGCAAGCAAAAGCAATTTCAAAATACGCAGACTTTTTTAGCTTCGGAACTAATGATTTAACTCAGACCGCTCTTGGTATTAGTAGAGATGATTCTGGTAAGTTTTTAAATGATTATATTAGTAATAAAATTTTTAATATAGATCCATTTGTAAGCATAGATCAAGATGGAGTAGGTGAGTTAGTTGAAATTGCCTCAGAAAGAGGTAGAAAAGTAAACAAAAAACTTAAACTTGGTATATGTGGAGAACATGGTGGGGACCCGAAGAGTATTAGTTTTTGTTCTCAAACAGGTTTAAATTACGTTTCATGTTCACCTTTTAGAGTTCCTGTAGCTAGATTAGCTGCTGCTCAAGCTGAATTAAGAAAATAACTCTAGACTAAAGTCAAATGCCTTTGCACTGTGAGTTAATGAGCCTATAGATATTCTTTTTACTTTAGTTTTAGATATTTTTCTAACATTTTTTAAATTTACATTACCGGAATATTCAGTCTCATATTTATTATTACATAATTTTAAACATTTTTTTAATGTCTTTAGGTCCATATTATCAAACAAAATTCTCTCAAATTTTAAGCCTAATATTTTTTTTAATTGAATAATACTGTCTATTTCAACTGTAACAATCTTTTTAGTTTTAATTGCTTTTTGAACTAACTCCTTAAGATTTAAACTCGCACTAATATGATTATCCTTAATCATAATTTCATCGCATAAGTTGTATCTATGATTAACACCACCACCTTTTTTAACTGCATACTTTTCTAAAAATCTTAAGTTAGGTGTAGTCTTTCTTGTACAACATATTTTTGATCTTTTGTTTACTTTTTTTACAAATTTGCTTGTAAATGTTGCAATACCTGAAGAGTGACAAAGAAAATTTAAAGCAGTTCTTTCTGCTGCCAATATAGTTTTGGTTTTTGCTGAAATAATTGCAACGACTTTACCTTTTTTTACTGTCATTCCATCTTTGATTTTTTTAGAGAAAATTGTTTCTTTTCCCATCAATTCAAAAGCAGATTTACAAAAATCTAGACCGGCAATAACTCCATTTTGTTTAGCTATAATTTTAGCTTTACTTTTTTTGTTATAAATTAATTTAGATGTGATATCCCCGTAAGGCCTAAGATCTTCATTTAAAGCTAATTTTACAATTTTATTTATAAAATTTTTTTTAATCAATTTCACTTACACTAACGACCGATTTCAGCCATTCTTTGAACTGATTTTTTTGCTGCTTTAGCTATTTTCTCATCAATAAAAATTTCGTTAGTTTCATTTTCTAGACAATCCAGTATTTTTTGTAACGTAATTTTTTTCATATAAGGACAAAGATTACATGGTTTAATAAATTCTACATTAGGATTATCAGCTTCAACGTTATCACTCATTGAACATTCAGTGACCAACATAACTTTTTTTGGTTGATTTTTTTTAACATAATCTATCATGCCACCTGTGGAACCTGCAAAATCGCAAGCATCTAAAACTTCTGCTGGACACTCAGGATGACCTATAACTTTTATTCCTGGGTTTGCATCTCTAATTTCTTTTATTTCTTTTGGTGAAAATTGTTCATGAACAATACAAGATCCTTTCCAGGATATAATTTTTACCTTTGTTTGTTTTGCTACATAATTTGCTAAATGCTGATCTGGTAAAAAAATTACTTTATCTGTTTTCAAGGACTCAACTACCTTTACAGCATTTGCAGATGTACAGCAGACATCCGTTTCTGCTTTAACATCTGCTGAAGTATTCACGTAAGATACTACCGGTACACCTGGATATTTTTTTTTTAAAAGCCTTACGTCTTCCCCAGATAAAGACTCAGCTAAGGAACAACCAGCATTTATATCAGGAATTAAAACTTTTTTTTCAGGGCTCATTAATTTAGCAGTTTCTGCCATAAAATGAACTCCACATAAAACAATTATATCAGCTGATGTTTTTGATGCTTCTACAGCTAATGCCAAAGAGTCTGCAGCAATGTCTGATACGCCATGATAAATTTCTGGTGTTTGATAATTGTGAGCAAGAATAACTGCATTTTTTTCTTTTTTAAGTTTATTAATTTTTTCTATTAATGGAGCGTGAATTTTCCATTCTATTTCAGGTATATATTTAGAGATTTTCTCATAAATCTCAGCTGATTTTCTATTTAAATGTTCTTGTGTAGACATACTTATTCTAATGTACCAACTTGAAGTTAAATTGTCATTCATTTATTGTCGCATACTTAATGCGGTCGTGCTGAAACTGGTAGACAGGCACGGTTGAGGGCCGTGTGGGTTTTCCCATGAGAGTTCGAGTCTCTCCGACCGCACCAAAAAGAGTATATTTTTCAGTAAAAATTTTACGTGAAATAAAATTATTTAAAGATAAGATAAATATCTAAAGAGAAATGAAAGAATTTATAAAAAAAAGAAAAAAAATTATACTTATTGTTTTAATTGTAATTTTTATTGAGCTTAGTGGATATGGTATATTGGCATCATTATCACGATTTTTAAATGCATTATAATTCCTACATTGACTATTATACTAAAATCTAATTAAATAACATTTATGCCTGGCAAACTTGTAAGCAGGATGTCTAAAAGAGAATGTTTCACTTTACGTGAAACTGATACAATTAAAACTGCTAGTCAAAATCTTCACGAAAAAAAAATTGGATCAATGCCAGTTTTAAATAAAAATGACAAAGTTGTCGGAATAATCTCAGAACGTGATCTTTCCAGGTTTATTTATGTTGAGAGATTTAATACGAGTCTTTCAGTTTCAGAAATAATGTCTAAAAATTTAGTAATTTGTGATCTTAATACCTCTGTAACTGAATTAATGGAAATAATGACTGAAAAAAAAATAAGGCATATCTTAATAATGGAACAAAATAAGTTACTAGGCATTGTTTCAATAGGCGATGTTGTTAATCATCTTATAGATAAAATTAAAGAAGAAAATAAGAGTTTAAGAGAATATATAAATAGCTATTAAGTTTTTAATTTATATTTTTTCATTGCGCTTTCAGCTAGAATTAAATTTGGATCTAAAAAAGTTTTAGATAGCTTAATTCTTTTAAAAGATTTAAAAGCAAAAATTGCTATTGGAAGTTCAGTACATCCTAAAATAATTTTTTTGCATTTAATTTTGATTAAATAATTTACTGCTGCTTTTATAGTTTTTTCTGCTTCTTTAATTTTCCCCATTTTAACAAATTTAATAGCTTTATTAACATTATTTTTTTGCAGGTTCTTCGTTGGACTCAATAATTGAAAATTTTTATCAAAAAATTTATTGTATACTCCAGTTTTTAAAGTTCCTTCAGTAGCAAGAATTCCAATTTTAGAATTTTTTTTACAATTTTTTTTTGCTTCAAAAAAAACTTCTTTAGGCATACTTATAATTGGAATTCTAATTTTTTTTTGTAAATCTTTATACCAAAAATGTGCAGTGTTACATGGGATAACAATGAATTTACATTTGCTATCTTGTAATAATTTACAACCTGAAATTAAACTTTTCAAAACTTTATTATATTTATTTATATTTTCAGGGCGTCCAGGGATATTTGATTTATTATACAAAATAAAGAGAGGATATTTTTGATCAATTTTACCTCTACTTAATTTTGCAAGCTTGTTACAAAAATCTAACCCAGCTTGCGTTCCCATTCCTCCTAATATTCCTATCATGTTAATTTATTTGTTATCATCTTTTATTACCAATGTTTGTAAATTAATTTTTTTATTTTCACAAAAAATATCTTTATCCCTGAAATCTAAAAAATCAGGGTTAAAAAGATTTATCAATGCAAATGGATAAGGTGAATCAATCAAAATTTTACCTATAGTTTTATTAATAAAAGTGATTTCACTTCCTACTTTTAATTTTTCATTAGATCTAACAGAAAATAACTTTTTTCTAATTTTATTTTTAAGCTTCATCCTCGCCGTGTTTTCTTGGCCAACATAACAACCTTTTTGATAATCAATGGCTCCCAATTCCTCTAAATTTGCTTCTAATCCAAATAATTTTTCTTTTAAATTTTTTAACCCTTTAATTGGTATTCCAATTTTATGAGCTTTTTTAATGTATTCTTTATTATCAACAATTTCTAAATTTAACTCTTTAATCGTTAAATGTAATTTTTCTAAAGATGATAGAATTCTCACTCCAAGTTTATTTGACCTAGTATCTATGAAAAAAGGGCTTTCTCTAAACATTATAGTTTGTGTGTTTTTACTTTCAATTTGTTTTACCTCATCAAATTTATTTAAACTAATAACTCCAATTACATAGTCTGAGGAAAGATTTTCTAATTGAACTTTTGATCTAAGTTTATAATTATTTAGATGATTTATAATATCAGTTGTAAACTCATTATCACAATCTATAAAGAAACCTTTTTTTGATTTAATTACAAAAAATTCATATAAGTATTTTCCTTGGGGAGTAAATATTGCGGAGAATATTGAATTTAAACTATTAACTTTATTAATATTATTGCTTAAAATATTTTGAAGAAATTCTTTTGCATCTTTTCCTGACACAGAGATTAAACCTCTATCTTCTAGTATAGTTATCTTATCTTTTTCCATATTTGCTAATTTATATGTTATAATATATTTATTTAATCATGTCTGATAATTATAGCCTCATAATTAAAAATGGATCCTGTTATATTGATAGTAAATTAGTTACCACAGACCTAGGTATATCAGGAGAAAAAATTAAAAAAATTGGTAAAATTGAATTAAATAGTGCCAAAGTTTTCGATGCTACAAATAAAATTGTCCTTCCAGGAATAATTGATACCCAAGTTCATTTTCGTGAACCAGGATCAACTGACGCAGAAGATTTAGAAAGTGGAAGTAGAGCAGCAATACTTGGTGGAGTTACTTCTTTATTTGAAATGCCTAATACAAATCCACCTACTTCTAATTTAGTAGAGTTTGAAAAAAAACTTCAATTAGCAAAAGATAGAATGCACAGCAACTATGCTTTTTATTTTGGAGCAACTCCTGAAAATGCAAGTCAATTATCACAACTAAAAAATTTAAAAGGATGTTGTGGTGTTAAACTTTTTGCAGGTTCATCTACAGGAAATTTATTAGTTGATAAGGAAGCAGACATAGAAAAAGTAATTTCAAATAGCGATAGAATAGTTTCCATTCATTCTGAAGATGAGGAAATATTAAATTTAAGAAAAAAATTCATAAAAAAAGGAAATGTTCATTCTCACCCAGAATGGAGAAACAGTGAGACTGCTATATCCTCAACTAGAAGAGTTGTTAAAATTGCAGAACGATATAATAAAAAAATTCATGTATTACATGTAACAACTAAAGAGGAAGTAGATTTTTTGGCTATGCATAAAAAAAATGTAACTTTTGAAACTACACCCCAACATTTAACTTTATATGCTCCAGATTGTTATGATAAATTAGGAACATATGCACAAATGAATCCTCCTTTAAGAACAAAAGATCATTATGATAGATTATGGGCTGCAATAAAAAATAATATTATAGATGTGTTAGGCTCAGATCATGCGCCACATACTAAAAAAAATAAACGAAAAGAGTACCCTAACTCCCCATCTGGTATGCCAGGTGTTCAAACTATTTTTCCAGTAATGTTAGATCATGTAAATAATGGCAAACTAACGCTAGAACAATTAATTAAACTTATGTGTGAAAATCCATGCAGAATTTTTGGAATTAAAGACAAAGGATTTATCAAAGAAAATTTTGACGCTGATTTGACTATAGTTGATATAAACAAAGAACAAGTCATTAAAGATGAAATGATAGCAAGTAAGTGTGGTTGGACACCATTTAATAATTACAAAGTTAGAGGATTTCCTATTGCAACAATTGTGAATGGTTCAATTGTTATGGAAAATGGTAAGGTTATTTCCAATCAAGTAGGCAAACCACTTAATTTTAAATTATGAAAAAATTAATTTTTATTTTTATATTTGTTCCGAATATTCTTTTTGCAGGAACTATGAAAGCAGTAGGCGTAAAAGGTAATGAAGCGACGTGAAATATACCAGATCACTACGAAGTTGGTATGATAGCTAAAATTGAAAATATATAATTTAACTTTTTAAAATATTATTATCTTTAAGGTCTTGTTTAATTTCATCTAAGATTGCTGGATCATCAATAGTAGCAGGCATCTTGTAAGGCTCATTATCTGCTATTTTTCTAACAGTTCCTCTCAATATTTTTCCAGACCTAGTTTTGGGCAACCTTTTAACAATAATAGCAATTTTAAAAGCAGCTACTGGACCAACTTTATCTCTAACCATTTTTACACATTCAGAGATTATTTCTTTTTTATCTTTAGTGACACCTGCTTTAAGAGCTAGCAAACCTATAGGCAATTGACCTTTAAGCTTATCAGCTATACCAAGTACAGCACATTCAGCTACATCTTTATGTTCCGCTAAAACCTCTTCAATCGCCCCTGTTGAAAGTCTATGTCCGGCTACATTTATTATGTCGTCTGTTCTAGACATTATCCAAACATAGCCATCTTCATCTATATGACCTGCATCATAAGTTAAATAGTATCCTGGATATGTCGACATATAATTTTCTTTATATCTTTTATCAGCTCCCCAAAGAGTAGGAAATGTACCTGGAGGCAAAGGAAGCTTTACAACTATATCTCCCATTTTTCCGGGACCAACTTCTTTTCCTTCAGAGTTTAAAACTTTTAAATCATAACCAGGCACAGGTTTGAATGCAGAACCATATTTGACTGGAAAAGATTCTATACCAGTACAATCGGATGTAATGGCCCAACTTGTTTCAGTTTGCCACCAATGATCAATTACAGGTGAATTTGAAAGTTTCTCAAACCATTTAATAGTATCTGGATCAGCTCTTTCACCTGCAAGAAAGAGTTTATCAAATTTACTTAAGTCGTATTTTTTAAAAAATTCTCCATTCGGATCTTCTTTTTTTATAGCCCTTATTGCAGTTGGAGCTGTAAAAAGAGATTTAACCTTATGTTCTGAAATGACTCTCCAAAAAACTCCGGCATCAGGAGTTCCTACGGGTTTTCCCTCAAATAAAATTGTAGTACATCCATAAAATAATGGTGCGTAAACTATATAAGAATGACCAACTATCCAACCAATATCACTTGCCGACCACCAAACATCATCTTGATCAATATTGTAAATATTTTTCATTGTCCATTTAAGAGCTACAATATGTCCTCCTATATCTCTGACGATACCTTTTGGCAAACCCGTTGTTCCTGAAGTGTAAAGAATGTAAGCATAATCATTTGAATTCATTTTTTCACAATCTGCAGGTTCAACATCTCTTAGAGATTCTTCCCATGAAATATCCATGCCTGAATTTAATTCTGCTTTATCTTTTTCTCTTTGAAAAATTATACATTTGTTAGGCTTGTGATTTGCAAGTTCTAAGGCTTTATTAACTAATGGTTTATAATGAACAGTTCTTCCTGGTTCATAACCACAGGACGCAGAAACAATTAATTTTGCTTTTGAATCGTCAATTCTACTTGCAAGTTCATTAGCTGCAAAGCCACCAAAAACTACAGAATGTACTGCACCAATTCTTCCACAAGCTAACATAGCAATAACTGCTTCCGGAATCATCGGCATATAAATAATTACTCTGTCTCCTTTACGAATACCCTGTTTTTTTATAGCTCCAGCAAATAAAGCAACTTTTTCTTTTAATTCTTTATATGTAATTTTCTTTTGTACACCAGTAATCGGACTATCATAAATTATCGCTAACTTGTCCCCCCTGCCTTGATCGATATGATAATCCAAAGCATTGTAACAAGTATTAGTTATCCCATCCTCAAACCATTTATAAAATGGTGGATTACTTTCATTTAATATTTTACTTGGTTTTTTGTACCAAAATATATCTTCGGAAATTTTTTTCCAAAAACTTTCTTTATCTTTAATGGATAAGTCGTAAATTTCTTTATATTTTTGAGTCAAATCACTTTCCCCGAAATGTTAATTTAAAATGATTATTTCACAATTATCCCCAAAAAAAAACTAAAAATCGGCTAAAATCAACACTTTTTTTATAAAAAAAAGCTTCACTGTAACTTTGTTTTTTATTAAGGTCCGTGCAATTGCTTGATGTTAATTAAAATAAATCAATATCAAAGCAGTTTAATATATTAAACTAAGAGAAAACTAACAACGAGGGAGGTTTTCATGAGAAAATTAAGTCTTATTGCTTTAGCAGCAGTAGCCTTTTTAGGTATTACTAGCTCAGCTAACGCAGCGACTGCCCTGCTACAAACTAATGATTTCGTAGGAATTTCATTTTGGCTTGTATCAATGGGTATGATTGCAACAACTGTATTCTTTTTTTCTGAAAGAGGAACAGTGGCTGCATCTTGGAGAACATCAATAACAGTAGCTGGATTAGTTACTGGTGTTGCGTTTGTTCATTACATGTATATGAGAGAAGTTTGGGTGACAACTGGCGATACTCCAACAGTATATAGATATATTGATTGGTTAATCACTGTTCCACTTCAAATGATAGAATTCTATTTGATTTTGGCTGCTGTTAAAAAAGTACCAACTTCAATATTCTGGAAACTATTAATTGGTTCTTTAGTAATGTTAATCGGTGGTTACATGGGAGAAGCCGGATACATTCAACCATTTGTAGGTTTCATAATCGGAATGGCGGGATGGATTTACATCTTGTTTGAAATCTTCTCTGGTGAAGCTGGTCAATTAGCTGCTAAAGGTGGTAACAAAGCTATGACAACTGCATTTGGTGCGATGAGAATAATCGTAACAATCGGTTGGGCAATATATCCTTTAGGATATGTTCTTGGTTACCTAACTGGTGGAGTTGACGCTAACTCACTAAACATTATCTACAATTTAGCTGACTTTGTTAACAAGATCGCTTTTGGTCTAGTTATCTGGGCAGCTGCAATGCAGAACACAAGATTAGCATCTAGATAATTTAGATTAATCTTAAGAATAGGGCGAGTTTAACTACTTGCCCTATTTTTTTTTCGACTTATATTAAGAAGATGCCTAAGATTACTTATATTGATAATTTAAAAAATTCTAAAACAATAAATGTAGAAAATGGACTTTCAGTTATGGAGGGAGCAATACAAAACAATATATCAGGAATAGATGCAGATTGTGGTGGCTCTATGGCTTGTGCTACTTGCCATATTTATGTTGAAGAAAAATGGTTAAATAAAATCCCAAAAGCAGAAGAGGCAGAGGTCGATATGATTGATATGGCATTTGAACCAAAAAAAAACAGTAGATTGAGCTGTCAAATAATTATAACTGATGAATTAGACGGACTAACAGTCACGACTCCAGAAAAACAAAGCTAATGATTAAAACTGATGTAGTTATTATAGGAGCAGGACCAGTAGGTTTATTCGCTGTTCATCAATTAGGTATCAAAGGACTTAGTTCTGAAGTAATAGATAATTTAGACAAAGCAGGCGGACAATGTATAGAACTTTATCCTGAAAAACCTATTTATGATATTCCAGCTATACAAAAATGTACAGGCAAAGAATTAACAGACAATTTATTAAAGCAAATATCAGTTTTTAAATCTAACTTTCATTTTAATGAAAGGGTAGAAGAAATTTCACAAGACAAAAATCAATGGATAGTTAAAACTAGTAAAAAGAAAGTATTTTTATCTCCTAATATAATTATTGCTGGGGGCGTAGGATCTTTTGAGCCCAGAAAATTAAACCTAAAAGAAGCTAAAAAATTTGAAGGTAAGTTTATTTTTTACTCTGTTTCAAAAAAAGAAAATTTTAAAAATAAAAATATATCCATTTTTGGGGGTGGAGACTCAGCTTTAGATTGGGCGCTGGAGTTATCTAAAATAGCAAAAGTAACTTTGATACACAGAAGAAATGAATTTAGAGGAGCCCCACATACATTAACTGAGATTAAAAAATTGGAAAAAGAGGGTAAAATTTCAATAAAAACTCCTTGTCAATTAATTTCAATCAAAGGAATAAAGGAAATTACATCAATAGATTTAAAGTATGACAATGAAAAGACCGAGAATATAAAAACAGATATAATTTTAAGTTTTTTTGGACTTGTAATGAAACTTGGACCAATAGCAGATTGGGGATTAAACATAAATAAAAAAGTTATTTCTGTAAATACAAATAACTTTCAAACCAATAAAGCTGGAATTTTTGCTGTAGGTGATATTTGTAGCTATCCTGGAAAATTAAAATTAATTTTATCTGGATTTCATGAGGTTGCATTAGCTTCTGTGGAATGTTTTAAAAGAGCTAGACCAAATGAAAAATATAGATTTGAGTTTACAACCTCTTCAAAGACTATTCAGGAAAGACTAGGTCTAAAAAAAAATGATTGAGTTGCTAACAGCAAATACTCCAAATGGAAAAAAAATATCAATAATGCTTGAAGAAATTAATTTTGATTATAAAATTACAAAAATTAATATTAATAAAGATGAACAATTTAAATCAGAATTTAAAAAAATAAGTCCCTTTAGTAAAATCCCAGTAATAATAGATCATAAAGAAAATTTAAGTATTTTTGAGTCTGGAGCAATATTAATTTACTTAGCTCAAAAAAGTGGAAAATTTTACGACACAAACAAAAGAATATTGATAAATCAATGGTTGATGGGGCAAATGGCATATGTAGGTCCAATGCTAGGTCAACACCATCAGTTTCATCATTATAATCCCGGAAAAAGCAAGTTTGGCGAAGATAGATATTTCAAAATTTCTAAGAGAATTTATAAAGAGTTAGACGAAAGATTATCTGATTCTAAATTTTTAGCTTACGACGAATACACGATTGCCGACATAGCTACATTTCCTTGGATTGCTAGACATGAATGGCATGAAATCGGTTTAAGCAATTTCAAAAATTTAAAAAGATGGTACGAAGAAATTTCAAAACGTGAAAAAGTAAAAAAAGGATATGATTTACTAAAAAAAGGTGAATTGATTCCTAAAGCTTAGTCATCAATATAAATTTTTTCATCTCTTTCATGTTTTTCTTGAGATTCTATAGATAGTGTAGCTATAGGTCTTGCAATTAATCTTTTTAATCCAATTGGCTCTGACGTTTCAACACAATAACCATAGGTACCTTCTTTAATTCTTCTTAAAGCCGAGTCTATTTTTTCAATTAGCTTTCTACTTCTGTTTAAAGCTTTCATTTCTACGGATTTATCTGTGTAAGAAGAAGCTTGATCAACTATATCAGCTGATGAGGTATTATCATCTGATGAATTTAACAAATTTGTTAAGTTATTTGATTTAATGATATCTTTCTTCCATCTTAACAATTCATCATGAAAATACTTTTTATGCTTAACGCACATATATTTTTCTTTATTATTAGGGGTATATTTTTTTCTTGTAGTTTTTTTTACCATGTTTTAAAGCTGGCGAGTATACGATTGATTTTAAAAGTGTCAATAGTGTTTAATATGTATTATTTATAGGAAAATGATTAAAGAAAAAAACATTCATAATATTTTTATTTATTTTTTATTTATCCATCTTGGCATATGGACATTAATACCATCTTTTACAAATACAAATTTGCCTTTAGATACAATTGAACATTTGGCATGGTCAAGTAACTTAGCTTTTGGGTATTCTAAACATCCTCCATTGATCGCATTTATTTTAGAAATATTTTATCAAATATTTGGTAGTCAAGATTGGGCATACTATTTATTAAGTCAGATATTTGTTATCGTAAGTTTTTTCTTTATATGGAGACTATCGAACGAGTTTTTTAAAAAAAAAATCTACTCTTTAATTTCTATCTTATTAATAGAAGGTATTTATTTTTATAACTACACTACACCTGAATTTAATGTAAACGTCTGTTTATTACCTTTTTGGAGTGCAACAGTTTATTATTTTTGGAAATGTCTAGATGAAGATAAAAATAAAAACTGGATATTACTTGGTTTATTTTCTGCTTTAGGTTTTTTATCTAAGTACTTATTTGTATATTTGATAATTCCCATTGTAATTTTTTTCCTTTTGAAAATTTATAAAGAAAAAAAATTTAATTATAATTATATTACATCAATAGTAGTTTTTTTATTAATTATTTCTCCTCATTTGATTTGGTTAATAGAAAATAATTATTCAACAATTTTATACGCATTTAAAAGAGCTGGGGTTGAAAAAAAAAATTATATAGATCATTTGATTAATCCGATAATTTTTATTTTTAAACAATTTATAATTTTAATCCCAGCGATAATTTTATTTTTATTTTTAAATATTAAAAAAAAATTTAAACTTAATTTTTCTAATAAAAAACAATTTTTTTTGATTATAGTAAATTTTTTACCTATTACACTAGTACTAGTCACTTCATTAATTACAGGTGCAAAAATAAGAACTATGTGGATGACGCCTTTTTATCTTTTTTTTGGAGTATTTTTTATTTATATTTTTCAAAGTCAAATAAATTTAAAAAAAATTAAAAGATTTTTGTATTGTTTTATTTTTTTATTTATTTTATCTCCCAGCTTATATTTAACCGTATCTATTTTAAATAAAGATAAGAGAACAGATTACCCCGGTAGAGAAATTTCTATTTTAATTCAAGAAAGATGGGATAAAAATTTTTCAAATAAAATTGAGACAGTTGTTGGAGATGAATGGTTTGGAGGTAATCTCTCATATCACCTTGTTAATAGACCGACTTGGTTCAATTCTTTAAATAAAAACGTGGAAAATTTAAATCCTGATGGAGGTATAATTTATATAGGAAACCCAAAGATCTTAAAAAAAATTTGTCCAGGAGTTTTTGGATCTATTAAACCTACTGGAATTTGCATGATAGGAATAAAGTGAAAAAATTTAAAATTTTAATACCAGTTTATAATGATTGGGATTCTCTAACAAAATTACTAGAAGAAATAAATATTATAATTAACAATTTTAGAGATATTGATTTTAGTATATTAATCATTAATGACGCATCTTCTATAAAAGCTCCAAAAATAAAAGTTCCAAAAAATATTTCTAAAATAGAGCTTATAAACATTAAAAAAAATCAAGGACATGCTCGATGTAACGCACTAGGCATTAGATATTTATCAGAAAAAGAGGATTTTGATTTTTTGATTGTGATGGATGGAGATGGAGAGGATCAACCTCAGGAAATTAGAGATTTGGTTAAAAAAATACTTATAGATGAACACACTTCAGTTGTTGCCAAAAGAGTTAAAAGATCTGAAGGAATAATTTTTCAATTTTTATATCAAATACATAAGTTAATAACTATTTTTTTTACAGGAAAAAATATTAACTTTGGAAATTATAGTTGTTTAATAAAAAAAGATATCAAAATTCTTGCTTCTAAAAAAAGTTTATGGAGTAGTTTTTCAGGGTCAGTCAAATTTCATATTTTAGAACTTAATTCTATAGATTCCACAAGAGGAGTTAGATATTTTGGACCTTCTAAAATGTCGTTAAATAATCTAATTTTACACTCATTTTCTATTATAGCTGTTTTCAAGAATATTGTTTTTTTAAGATCAGCAATAATAATTATAATTTTAGCTTATCTTAATTTTTTCTTAGGATTAATAAGTATTATTTTACAAATTCTCTTAGTTTTCTTCAATTTAGTTATTTTTCTAGTTTCATTGAGAGAAAATCAAAAAGATTTTGAAGACTCAGCAAATCAATTAAAAGATAAAGAAATTTTAACACACTGAAAAGTTGTATTTTGAGTCTGTAACAGAATCAAAAGTGAATCAAAAGGTGAACATTTGGTTTGCTTGATGCGGTATTGTGGACAACTTAAAACAGGTATAGTTTAATTAAAAACAGAGAAAATATATATGAAAAAATTAACATGTCATTGTGGAGAGGTAGAGGCAGAAATAAATATGCCAAATATTTTAGAAAAAATTTTAAAATGTAATTGTTCAATTTGTAAAAGAAAAGGAGCAGTTATGTCGATGGTAAAAAATGAAAATTTTAAAATAGTAAAAGGAGAGAGCAAATTGAGACTTTATCAATTTCATACTAAAGTCGCAAAACATTACTTTTGTTCTAATTGTGGAATCTACACACATCATAATCCAAGAGTTAATCCTTCAATGACTGGTTTTAACTTAGGTTGTATTGACGATATAAATACTTTTAAATTTGATAATATAACTGTAAATGATGGTCAAAATCATCCTTTAGATAAAAAATAAAAAAATGAGTTATTCCAAGAGTAACTTTTTAAAAGCAAAAAAATTTTATCTTAACTTTTTAAAAAAACAAGAAGTAAAAGGAGAACCATTTTACGATAAATTAGGTCAATTAAGTAAATTTTATTTTCCAATCTGTAATTCAATATCAAAAATATCATGTCTAGACAAAGACGTAACTGTTATCGGTTTATCAGGTGGACAAGGATCTGGAAAAACAACAATAGCACATATTTTAAAAATAATTTTAAAAAAAGCATATAACAAAAATGTCATTAACTTTTCAATTGATGATTTTTATAAAACACTTAGTCAAAGAGAAAAAATGTCTAAAAATATACACCCATTATTTTTGATTAGAGGAGTTCCCGGCACACATGATATAAATTTACTTAATAAGAGTTTTAAATCATTGTTTAAAAAAAAATTTAAACCGTTTTACATCCCAAAGTTCGACAAATCAATTGATGATAGGTTTTCAAAAAAAAATTGGACAAAAATTAAAAGGAAACCAGAAATCGTTATATTTGAAGGGTGGTGCGTTGGAGCAAGGCAACAAAAAAAAAATCAATTAAAAAAACCTCTTAATAAACTTGAAAAAACAAAAGATAAAAATATCTCATGGAGAAAAAAAGTTAATAATGAGTTAAAAACAAAATATAAAAAATTGTTTAACGAAATAGACCACCTTATATTTTTGAAAGTACCAAGTTTTAAATATGTTCGTAAATGGAGAATTCTCCAAGAAAAAAAACTTTTTTTAAAATCAAAAGGAAAAAAAATAATGTCAGAAAAACAAATAAATGAATTTGTTATGTTTTATGAGAGAATTACAAGACAAATGATAAAGGATTTAAAAAAAACTGCTAATGTGGTAATAAATCTCGACAAAAAACATAGACTTAATGATATAAAATTTAATTAATATGAGAATATTTATATTAACATTTTTAATTTTTCTTAAATTTAATTTTTTATATGCAGAAAATCTTAAATTTTATTTAGAGTCGGCGTTTAAAAATAATCCTAAATTAAATGCAGAAAGAAAAAATTTTAAATCAATTAAAGAAAATATAAATATTTCAAGAAGTGAATTTTTACCTAGCGTAACAATTTCTGGCGATATTAGTAGCAAAGAATCGACAAATAGATCTAATCAATCTGGATCAAATTTATCAGATACGAACTTAAATACTGAAACTACAACAGTTGCTGTTGACCAAAAAATTTTTCAAGGTTTAAAAGGATATAACTCGTTAAAAAAATCAAATTTAGAAGTAGAGCGAGCTAAATTTCAACTTCAAGATTCTGAGCAAGAATTAATTTTAGATTCTGTAAAAGTTTACGTTGATTTAATTTTTAAAGAAAAAAATAAAAAATTTAACATTGCTAATTTAGATCTATTTGAGAGACAAGTAGAGACTGATAGAGCAAGACTACAAAAAGGTGAAATAACGCTAACAGATTTAGCTCAATCAGAATCTGCTTTAGCAAGAGCAAATGCAAATTTAATCTCTGCTACTACAGATTTATTGACAACAAGAATTAATTTTGAAAAAATTATAAGAATTCGCCCTCCTGAAGAAATTGATGACAAAATTGACTTAAAGATTAATTTGCCACAAACTCTAAAAGAAGCTCTTTCTATAGCTACAAATAAAAATCCTAAACTAAATATTTCACAATTGGACTATGATATTTCTAAAAAATCTCTTGAAATTGAAAAAGCCAACTTTTCGCCATCGGCTTCTTTAAATTATTCTAAATCTGAGTCAGATGATTTTAGCTCAACTGTTGATAAAGTAGATCAAGAAACTGTTAAAGCTACGGTTACTTGGCCAATTATTAAAGGAGGCAAAAATTATTCATCAATTAAAAAATCTCAATATCAAAAAGAAAGATCCAGCTTATTATTAGAAGATACAAAGAATGAAGTCGAAACTATGACAACTAACACTTGGTCAATATATCAATCTAGTAAAAGTGTTTTAAATTCAACAAAAGCTCAATTAAAAGCTGCTGAAATCGCTAATGAGGGTATAACTCTAGAATATGACACCTCTAATACAAGAACTACTCTTGATCTAATCCAATCTAGAAGCCTTCTTCTTGAAGCCAGGATAGCCAATGCGAAGGCTGAAAGAGATTTTTTAGTATCTAAATTTGAGCTTTTATCTCAAATTGGCGATCTTTCTCTAAGTGTAATAAGGACATTTTAAGTTTAAATTTAATATCTTGAAAAAAAGAACAAAAGGTGTACAGTTATTTTAACGATTCGAAACAAAAAAAAGGATAAAAATGACAAAAAATAATTTAAAAGTTGTCAAAACTGACAATAAAAAAGATCAAGAATTAAAAGAAAAAAACAAGTCTTTAGAAGCTGCCATTAGTCAAATAGATCAAAATTTTGGAAAAGGTTCAGTAATGAGACTTGGTCAGCAACAAGCATTAGATATAGAGGCTGTTTCTACTGGTTCGTTGAGTTTAGATTTGGCGCTTGGTATAGGTGGTTTGCCAAAAGGAAGAATTATCGAAGTTTATGGACCAGAATCATCTGGAAAAACAACCTTAGCACTTCAAGTTGTTGCAGAAGCTCAAAAAGCAGGTGGAATATGTGCATTTGTTGATGCAGAGCACGCGATGGATCCAATTTATGCGAAAAAATTAGGAGTAAAAACAGAAGAGTTATTAATATCCCAGCCAGATACAGGAGAACAAGCTTTAGAAATAACTGATACATTAATAAAATCAGGTTCAATTTCAGTTTTAGTTGTAGATTCTGTGGCAGCATTAACTCCAAAAGCAGAACTAGAGGGTGAAATGGGAGATCACCATGTAGGACTTCAATCAAGACTTATGAGTCAAGCCTTAAGAAAATTAACTGGATCAGTTTCTAAATCAAACACAATGGTTATTTTTATAAACCAAATTAGAATGAAAATTGGTGTTATGTTTGGAAATCCAGAAACAACATCTGGTGGAAATGCGTTAAAGTTCTATTCCTCTGTAAGAATGGATATAAGAAGAATAGGAGCTATAAAAGATAAAGATCAAATAATTGGAAACTCAACAAGAGTTAAAGTTATTAAAAATAAAGTAGCCCCACCATTTAAAGTAGTAGAATTTGATTTAATGTATGGAAAAGGAATTAGTAAAGTAGGAGAATTAGTCGATCTTGGTGCTAAAGCCGGCGTAGTAGAAAAATCAGGTGCGTGGTATGCCTACAAAGGAGAAAAAATAGGTCAAGGTAGGGAAAATGCCAAAATATATTTAGAAAAAAATCCAAATGTTGCTGTTGAAATAGAAAAAGTAATTAGAGATCAAGCAGCTGCAATTACTAAAGAGTTAGAAGGCAACCCAAAGCCAGAAGAAAAAATTAGCGATAAAGACAAAGACAATAAAGAAAATAAGTAGCCATCTTATGTATCTGGGGGAATCACTTCCCCCAGTTTCTCATGAAACAAACAACTTATAATTGATAAAATCAATATTTAGCTATTAGAAAATATCACAACAAATTTTCCTCTATACAATTACTTTTATTTTGGATTTAATTTAAAAAAAATCAAAAAAAGGAGGAATAATGAGCACACAACAAGCAAAAAGCTCGAAGATGTCATCTTCCATAGATACTTCACACTTAAAAGTTAAGTTTCCATTTAAATCGAAATATGGAAATTTTATTGGTGGTAAATTTGTAGAACCAAAATCTGGAAAATATTTTGATAATACTACACCTATTACAAATGAAGTAATCTGTCAGGTGCCAAGATCGAATGAAAAAGACGTAGATGCAGCTTTAGATGCAGCTCACGCAGCTTTTCCTACATGGGGAAAGACTTCAATTACTGAAAGATCAAACATTCTTTTAAAAATTGCTGATGTAATAGAAAAAAATTTGAATCTATTAGCTACAGCTGAGTGTTTAGATAATGGTAAACCAATTAGAGAATGTATGGCAGCGGATATGCCATTAGTAGTTGATCATTGGAGATATTTTGCAGGAGTTATAAGAGCCGAAGAAGGTTCTGTAGCTGAGATAAGTAATAGTGAATATTCTTATCATATACCTGAACCTCTTGGTGTAGTTGGTCAAATTATACCTTGGAACTTTCCATTATTAATGGCTACTTGGAAACTAGCTCCAGCTTTAGCAGCCGGGAATTGCGTAGTTTTAAAACCAGCTGAACAGACACCAGCATCAATATTACTTTTAATGGAATTAATTGGTGATCTTCTGCCAGCAGGTGTAGTTAACATTGTTAGTGGTTATGGTCTTGAAGCAGGTAAGCCTTTAGCTTCTTCTAAAAGAATTAGAAAGATAGCTTTTACTGGTGAAACTACTACTGGACGTTTAATTATGCAGTACGCATCTCAAAACTTGATTCCGATAACTTTGGAATTAGGAGGTAAGTCTCCTAATATTTTCTTTGAAGATGTTATGTCAAAAGATGACGACTTCTTTGATAAATGTTTAGAAGGCTTCGCTATGTTTACTCTTAATCAAGGTGAAGTATGTACTTGCCCGAGTAGAGCATTAGTTCAAGCTTCTATTTATGATAAGTTTATGGAGAAGGCTATAAAAAGAACTAAAGCTGTTAAGCAAGACAATCCTTTAAAAATGGAAACTATGATTGGAGCACAAGCTTCATTAGAACAAATGGAAAAAATAAAATCTTATTTAGATTTAGGTAAGAAAGAAGGAGCCAAGGTTCTAACTGGAGGATCAGTTGCTAAATTAAATAGTGGTTTGGAGAAAGGTAATTATATTCAACCAACTATTTTTGAAGGTAAAAACAATATGCGAATATTTCAAGAAGAGATCTTTGGACCAGTAGTCTCGGTTACTAAGTTTAAAGATGAAAAAGAAGCTTTAGAAATTGCTAATGATACTCTTTACGGATTAGGCGCAGGTGTTTGGACTAGAGATGGAAACGTTGCTTATAGAATGGGTAGAGGCATACAAGCAGGTAGAGTTTGGACTAATTGCTACCATGCTTATCCTGCACATGCTGCATTTGGTGGATACAAACAATCTGGAATCGGAAGAGAAACTCACAAAATGATGCTAAATCATTATAGACAAGTGAAAAATCTACACGTGTCTTACAGTGAGAAAAAATTAGGATTCTTTTAAACGATATATTATAATGGCCCGTATAACCTACGGGCCTTATAAATATGAAAGTTAAAGCAACTTTATCAGCTAAAAAATTGTTAAGTGATCTTAAAGAAGTTCATGGAAATGATCTTCTATTTCACCAATCAGGAGGATGTTGCGATGGCAGTGCACCAATGTGTTATCCAGCAAAAGAATATATGGTAGGTAATAGCGATATTAAATTAGGTGAAATTGATGGTACCCCGTTTTATATGAATGAAGACCAACATGATAAATGGAAGCATACAGACCTAACCATAGACGCTGTAAAGGGCATTGGTGGTATGTTTTCATTAGATAATGGGACTGGAAGAAGATTTTTAACAAAGTCTGAGATATGTCTAGTTGAAGATGAAAAAAACTAAATAGACAACTTAAAAAATATCTGTATCTAATAGGGCATGAGCCAAATTTTATTGACTGATGTTAGAAGTAAATTTCTTGATTATTTTAAAAAGAATAATCATCAAATTGTAGACTCAAGCAATTTAGTTCCTAATAACGACCCAACGTTAATGTTTACTAATTCAGGAATGGTTCAGTTTAAAAATGTGTTTACGGGATTAGAAAAAAAACCTTTTAAAACTGCTACCACATCCCAAAAGTGCGTTAGGGCTGGAGGAAAACATAATGATCTTGAAAATGTTGGTTACACTCCTAGACACCATACTTTTTTTGAAATGTTAGGAAATTTTTCTTTTGGAGATTATTTTAAAGAACAAGCCATAATTCATGCTTGGAATTTATTAATTAAAGATTTTGGTTTATCTAAAGAAAAACTCTTAGTCACAGTTTACCATGAAGATGAAGATTCATTTAATCTTTGGAAAAAAATTGCTGGTTTAAGCGAAGATAAAATTATCAAAATTAAAACATCAGATAATTTTTGGTCTATGGGAGATACAGGCCCTTGTGGACCTTGTTCGGAAATTTTTTTTGATCATGGAGACAAACTCCAAGGGGGACCACCAGGTAGCCCTGGTGAAGATGGAGACAGATTTATAGAAATATGGAATCTTGTATTCATGCAATTTGAGCAAATTACTAAAGAAAAAAGAATAAGTTTACCAAAGCCATCAGTAGATACTGGAATGGGTTTAGAAAGAATGACAGCGGTACTTCAAGGAACACATGATAATTATAAAATAGACCACTTTAAAAAAATTATATCAGCTTCATCAGAAATCACTAAAACACCAATAAACGAAAAAACAATTGCAAGTCACAGAGTTATTTCAGATCATCTTAGAGCTAGTAGTTTTTTAATTGCAGAAGGAATTCTTCCGTCTAATGAAGGACGAGGATATGTTTTGAGAAGAATAATGAGAAGAGGGATGAGGCACGCACATACGCTAGGTAGCAAAAATCCAATATTTCACAAATTATTTAAAGTGCTATTAAGTGAAATGAAAACTAGCTATCCTGAATTAAATACTGGAAAAGATTTAATTTTAGAAACATTAAAAAATGAAGAAGAAAAATTTTCAACATTATTAGAAAGAGGATTAAAAATTCTTAATGAAAATCTAGAAAAAGTTCAAAATAATATTTTACCTGGACCTGTTGCCTTTAAGTTATACGACACTTATGGTTTTCCTTTAGATTTAACAGCAGATATTTTAAAAACTAAGAATATAAAAGTTGATATTAAGTCTTTTGAAAATGAAATGGAAAATAGTAAAAAACTTGCTAGAGCAAACTGGAAAGGATCAGGAGATAAATTAGTTGAGAAAAAATGGTTTGAAATAAGAGAAAAGTTGAGACCAACTGAATTTTTAGGTTATGAATTCGAAAAAGCTGAGGGTATAGTTTTAAAAATTTTAAAAGATAATCAATTTGTTGAAACTGCTAAAGTTAATGATGAAGTAGAGATTATAACTAATCAAACTCCATTTTATGGTGAGTCAGGAGGTCAAGTAGGCGATCAAGGATTCATTCAAACAATTGATTGTAAAATAAAAGTTAATGACACTCAAAAAAAAGTCGGAGATCTTATTGTTCATATTGGAAGAATAGAAAAAGGTTCTATCAAAATTGGAGAAACTGTTAATCTATCAATTGACATAATAAGAAGAAATAATTCAAAAGCTTATCATTCTGCCACTCATCTTTTACATGAATCTTTAAGACAAATTCTAGGGAAACATGTAATGCAAAAGGGTTCATTAGTAAGTCCTGAAAGATTAAGGTTCGATTTTAGTCATAACAAACCCATTGAAGAAAAAGAAATGGACAAAATAAATGAAATTGTGAATAAATTTATTGTTAATTCAAGTGAAGTTCAAACGAGAATTATGACCCCAAAAGAAGCTGTGGGATTAGGAGCTTTAGCGTTATTTGGTGAAAAATATGGCGATGAGGTAAGAGTAGTATTTATGGGAAAAGAGAATAATAGTTTTTTTTCTACAGAACTTTGTGGTGGTACACATGTTAAAAACACCAATGAAATAGGAGAGTTTAAAGTAATTAGTCAATCCTCTATAGCGTCTGGTGTTAGGCGTGTAGAAGCTTTAAGAGATGTTCAATTAAAAAAATTTGAAAAATCATGCAGTGAAAGTAAAGCAAATAAGAATAAAAATTTATCTAATCAAATTCAAGTTATTGAAAAAGAACTAGAAAAATTAAACATCAAACCAAATTATACTAAAAATTTACAACTTAGTGAAAACTTAAAAAATTTGAGCAAACAATTAGATCAAGCTAAGATAAAAAATATTATTCAAAATAAAAATAAAATAATAGACAATAAATTTGGTAATTTTATTTTTAGAAAACAAGTTCTTAACGGATTACCTTCAAAAGAATTGCGAAATGTAGTTGATCAAGGGAAAAAAGAAATTAAATCAGGAATTATAATGGCATGCTGTACTTTTGAAGGAAAAATTGGTGTTGCTATTGGTGTAACAGAAACGTTGGTTAATAGATTTGATGCTGTTAAATTAGTCAAAGAAGTTGCAGAAGTACTTGGTGGAAAAGGCGGAGGTGGTAGAAAAGATTTTGCTCAAGCAGGAGGTGTAAATAAAAATAAAATTGAAGAAGCCTTTAAAATTTTGAGTAAAAAGATTAGTTAAGCTTTTTTTTTAAATTACTATTTATTGCTTCTAAAAATTGATTTGTTGTTAAATACTTTGCAGATTTATCAATCAAAATTGCTAAATCTTTTGTCATTGATCCATTTTCAACTGTCTCAACACAAACTTTTTCTAATGAAGAAGCAAATTTAATCAATTCATCGTTACTATCTAATTTACCTCTATGAGCCAAACCTCTTGTCCAGGCAAATATAGAAGCTATTGGATTAGTAGAAGTTTCCTTACCTTGCTGATGCATTCTAAAATGTCTTGTTACAGTTCCGTGAGCTGCTTCTGACTCAACGGTCTTGCCGTCTGGAGTCATTAATACACTTGTCATAAGCCCTAATGATCCAAACCCTTGTGCTACAGTATCTGATTGAACATCACCATCATAGTTTTTACACGCCCATACGTACCCCCCATTCCATTTCATTGCACAGGCCACCATATCGTCAATTAGTCGATGTTCATAAGTAATTGATTTTGATTTAAATTTATCAGCAAATTCTTTATCAAAAATTTCTTGAAATAAATCTTTAAATCTTCCGTCATACGATTTTAAAATCGTATTTTTGGTAGATAAATAAACTGGCCATTTCCTCTCTAGACCATAATTCATACATGCCCTTGCAAAATTTTTTATAGAATCATCTAAGTTATACATTGTTAAAGCAATACCTGGTCCAGGAAAATTAAATACTTCAAATTCTTTTTTATTTTTTCCATCTTTAGAAGTCCACTTAATTTCCATTTTACCTGCACCTGGAATTAAAAAATCTGTGGCTCTATATTGATCACCAAAAGCATGTCTGCCAATAACAATTGGCATCGTCCAACCAGGAACTAACTTTGGTACATTTTTACAAATAATAGGCTCTCTGAAAACTGTGCCACCTAAAATATTTCGTATAGTTCCATTAGGTGATCTCCACATTTTTTTTAATTTAAATTCTTCAACTCTAGCTTCATCTGGAGTAATAGTTGCACATTTAACACCTACACCGTGTTGTTTTATTGCATTTGCAGCATCGATTGTGATTTGGTCTCCCGATTTATCTCGACTTTCCATACCAAGGTCAAAGTATTTAAGATCCACATCAAGATATGGCTTGATTAGTTTATCTTTAATAAATGACCATATAATTCTAGTCATTTCGTCACCATCTAGCTCAACTACGGGATTTTTAACCTTTATTTTAGACATAATTTAAAAATATAAATTGATTAAGTGTGATTTTTATACATATTAATGAAAAATTATCAAACTTATTAATTATGCTAAATAACATATTTCCGAAAATACATAAAGAAGGCTTTAAATTTTTAGCCATATCCATAATTATAACGTTTTTAAGCTTAATAATTTATAAGCCTTTGGGATTAATACTAATTCTAGTAACAATTTGGGTATATTATTTTTTTAGAGATCCAGAAAGATTTTCAGTTAATGACGATAAATTTTTAGTAAGTCCAGCAGATGGATTGATTACAAATATATCAGAGGCTACCGGACCATTAGAAATGTCACTAGAAAATAAATCGTTTACTAAAATAAGCATTTTTATGAATGTTTTTAATTGCCATGTTAACCGAACACCATCATCAGGCACTGTTGAAGATATTCTCTACAAACCGGGAAAATTTTTAAATGCATCATTAGATAAAGCTAGTGAGGAAAATGAAAGAAATTATTATAAAATTAAAACAAATAATGGTGAAGAAATAATTGTAGTTCAAATTGCGGGTCTTATAGCAAGAAGGATTGTTACTGATGTCACTATCAAACAAAACTTACAACAAGGAGAAAGAATTGGAATGATAAGATTTGGAAGTAGGGTAGATATTTATTTTAGTGATAGAAAAATATTAGCTAAATTAGGTCAAAATGTTGTGGCAGGAGAAAGTTTATTAGCTGAAAAATAAATGCAAGAAAATAGAAATTTTAAAATTATCACCTCTAAAAAAACAAGACATATTTTACCAAATATTTTAACATTAATTGGTGTTTGTCTTGGAATAAGTTCAATTAAATTTTCATTAGATCAAAATTTTGGATTGGCAGTAATTTTTATTTTATTTGCTGCTTTACTCGATACTCTTGATGGAAGAATAGCTAGATTAATTAAAGGAACATCAGAATTTGGAAAGGAACTAGATTCTTTAACTGACTTTGTTAGTTTTGGTATAGCGCCAGCGTTTATAATTTATTTTTGGGAATTAAATAAATATGGAAAGATTGGATGGGCCATTACATTAATTTATTCTGTATGTTGTGTCTTAAGATTAGCAAGATTTAACATAACTAAAATAAATGAGAATGAAAGCTGGAAAAATAATTTTTTTGAAGGCATTCCTTCCCCAGCAGGCGCACTATTGATTTTAATGCCTTTAATTTACGAATTATCAAATTTAAATTTTAATTTTAATATAAAAGTTATAGTTCCTTATTTTAATTTATTAATAGCAATAATGTTAATTAGTAAAATACCCACCTATGCTTTAAAAAAAAATATCAATAAACCCAAAAATTACAATTTTTATACTCTTAGTTATTGGGATAATTTTTGTATCGTTAATGTTTTTTACTTTTGAAACTTTATTACTTTTAGGTATTACTTATTTAATATCAATTCCGTTATCAGCGATATCTTTTTTATATTTTAATAAAAAAAGTAAAACACATTCATCCGAAGATGAGCATGAAGATGTTTTATAATGAAAAAAAGCAGTAGGAGCAAAAAAAGCAGAAGCTGGGTTATAAAACAGCACAGAGATCAATTTTATAAAAAATCAAAGACATTAGGCTATCGTTCAAGATCTGCTTTTAAATTATTGGAACTAAATAATAAATATAAATTTATTAAATCTGAGACACTTTTATTAGATATTGGATCAGCCCCAGGTGGATGGTCTCAAATTGCTAGTAAAATTGTTAAAAAAGGTAAAATTTTATCTATAGACATTAAAGATATGAAAAAAATTGAAAATGTGAAATTCATCAAATGTAATTTTTTAAAAGATGCTACCAAACAAATAATTATTGATAATTTTCAAGAAAAATTGAATGTTATTATTTCTGATATGGCTGCTAGTACTACAGGCAATAAAAGCTTAGATTGTATAAGAACTAACGCATTATGTGCAGAGGTTATAAATTTTTCTTATAAAATACTTAAACCATCCGGCAAAGTTGTCGCAAAGCTATTTATGGGTGAAGATTTTTTAGATGTTAAGAAATTAGCCAAAGAAAAATTTAAAAAAGTTGATTTTTTTAAACCTGAATCTAGTAAAAATGAATCAAGAGAAACTTATATACACTGCTCTAAATTAAAAACTTTATAATTTTATATAATCGTTTATAAGTTTATATGGCACCAATAAAAGAAGCTCTTACATTTGATGATGTCCTTTTAGTGCCACGTTATTCATCTATATTGCCCTCAGAAACAAATATAACTCTTGAATTATCAAGTAAACTTAAATTAAGAGTTCCTTTCCTTTCGTCTGCAATGGATACAGTTACAGAATCAAAGATGGCTATAGCAATGAGTAAAGAAGGAGGTCTGGGTATAATACACAGAAATTTAAATATTAAAAAGCAGAGCCAAGAAGTTTTAAAAGTTAAAAAGTTAAATCTACTAGTTGGTGCTGCTATTGGAACTGCTAAGGAAGATTTAACAAGAGCAAAATCATTGATAGATAATGGAGCTGAATTAATAGTTATTGACACAGCACATGGTCATAGTAAAAAAGTCTTAGAGGTGCTTTCAAAAGTAAAAAAAATATCTAAAAATGTACCTGTATGTGTAGGAAATATAGCTTCTGGGGAAGCAGCAAAAACACTTTATAACCAAGGAGCAGATATTTTAAAAGTAGGAATTGGTCCAGGATCAATATGCACAACTCGAATGGTAGCAGGAATTGGAGTTCCTCAAATAACAGCGATCTTAGACGTTAAAAAAAATTTAAAAAATAAAAAAATTAAAATAATTTCTGATGGAGGTATCAAATTTTCTGGTGACATAGCAAAAGCATTAGCTGCAGGAGCTGATGCAATAATGATGGGGTCAATTTTTGCAGGCACTGATGAAAGCCCGGGAAAAAAATTTAGAATTAAAAATAAAATTTATAAATATTATAGAGGAATGGGCTCAATAGGAGCAATGTCAGCAGGATCATCAAATCGATATTTTCAAAAAAACTATAAAGATAAATCAAAATTTGTAGCAGAAGGTGTAGAAGGAAGAGTAGAATATAAAGGGTCAATAAAAAAGATAATATATCAATTACAGGGAGGCCTACGTTCATCAATGGGATATATAGGCGCGAAAAATATTAAAGATATTCATAAAAATAGTAAATTTATAAAAATTACAAAAGCTGGATTTTATGAAAGTATGGTTCATAGTGTAGAAATGATAAAAAAAACTACTGATTACAAATTATGAGTGTAAAGCTAAATAAACAAATATTAATTTTTTTAGGAATATGTTTAATTACAACTAACCTATTTGCTAAAAATAATTACTTTGATGAAGGTAAAAAATTATATGAAAGTAAAAATTATAAAAAAGCTAAGTTTAAATTTGAAAAAGATATTGTTTTTAATCCTAAAAATGAAAATTCTTATTTATATCTAGCAAAAATATTCAATAAAGAAAAAGAAGAGTCATTAGAAGAAATAAATTTACAAACTGTAATTTTACTAAATCCAGAAAACGAGGAAGCATTATATTATCTAACTCTTTTGCGAATTAAACAGTCTGATTTTTTAAAAGCAAAGGATCAAATTAATATACTAGAAAAAATTTGTAAGAAATTATGTTCAAAAAAAGCAGAGTTAGATGAAAAACTAAAAAATTTATTAAAACAGTAAATGAGTGTCTACAAAGATAAAATCATAATTATTGATTTTGGTTCACAAGTAACAAAACTAATAGCAAGAAGAGTTAGAGAATTTGGTGTTTATTCAGAAATATTAAACCTAAATGAATTAAAAAAAATAAAAGATTTTAACAAAATTAAAGGTATTATTTTATCTGGAGGACCAGCAACAGTCACAAAAAAATTTTTTCCAAATATTCCTAATGAAATTTTTTATAAAAATATACCTATACTTGGAATTTGTTACGGGCTACAATTAATTTCAAAAAATTTTGGAGGCACTATAAAGTCATTTGGAAAAAAAAGAGAATTTGGCAGAGCCCTATTAATACAAAAAAAAAAATCTATATTAACAAAAAATTTTTTTAAAAAAAATAAAGCTATAGTATGGATGAGCCATCAAGATGCTGTTTATAAAATACCTAAGGGTTTTATAAAAATTGCTTCAACTAATCAGTCATCTTTTACAATAATAGAACACAAAAAAAATAAAATTTATGGGATACAATTTCATCCTGAAGTTACCCATACTGCAAATGGTAAATTGATAATTAAAAATTTTATTTTTTTAATATGTAAAATTAAAAAAAATTGGAAAATAAGTCTAGAAAAAAATTTAATAATTAAAAATGCATCATCACAATTAAAAAATCATAAAGTCATTTGTGCTTTATCAGGTGGTGTAGATAGCAGTGTAGTAGCCTTATTAATAAATAAAGCTATAAAAAAAAATCTTAAATGTATTATGGTTGATACAGGTTTAATGAGAAAAGATGAGTTTAAATACACTTATAATTTATTTAAAAAAAAATATAATTTAAATATTAAATTAATTAATGCTTCAAAACTATACTTTAGAAAACTGAAAAATATTACTGATCCAGAAAAAAAAAGGAAAATAATTGGAAATTTATTTATAAAAATCTTTGAAAAAGAGGCTAAGCTTATAAAAAATGTAAGTTTTTTAGCTCAAGGAACATTGTACCCTGATATTATAGAGAGTAAATCTGCTTTAGGAAGTAAGACATCAAAAATTAAATCACACCATAATGTGGGTGGCTTACCTAAAAATATGAAATTGAAACTATTTGAACCATTAAAAGATTTATTTAAAGACGAGGTAAGAATTCTTGGAAAATCTTTAGGTTTAATTGATACAATTTCTAAGAGACATCCTTTTCCAGGACCAGGTTTAGCAATTAGAATTGTTGGGAAAATAACTCCAGTAAAAGTTAAAATTTTACAAGAGGCAGATGATATTTATATTAAAGAATTAATTAAAAATAATTTATATGATAAAATTTGGCAGGCCTATGCTGCTTTATTACCCATAAAAACTGTAGGAGTGATGGGAGATTCTAGAACTTACGAGTATACTTGCTTACTTCGTGCCGTAGTTTCTCAAGATGGTATGACAGCAGATTACTATAGTTTTTCTAAAAATTTTTTAGATGAAATTTCAAATAAAATTATTAATGGTGTAAAAGGAATAAACAGAGTAGTTTATGATATAACTTCAAAACCTCCAAGTACTATAGAGCTTGAATGAAAAATTTAAAAATAAAAAAAATTTTAGGAAAAAAAAATAAAACAAAATTAGTTTGTTTGACATCCTACTCTAAAAATATAACCAAGATAATAGATAAATATTGTGACATAATTCTTGTAGGAGACTCACTTGCTAATGTATTATATTCAATGAAAAATACACATAAAATAAAATTAGAAACTATGATAAATCATGGGATAAGTGTTAGTAAAGGAATTAAAAAATCAATGTTAGTCATAGATATGCCAATCAATACTTATAGAAATATTAAAGAAGCAAAAAACAATGCTAAAAAAATTTTTAAATATACAAAATGTGATGCAATCAAAATTGAGAGTAATAATAAAAATCATAAGATTATTAAAGAACTAGTTAAATCTAATATTCCAGTGATGGGACATATAGGCTTTACACCTCAATTTAAAAAAAAATTTAAAGCTGAAGGACTAAATAAATCCAGTGAAAAAAAATTATTAAACGAAGCTATAAAAATTGAAAAAGCAGGAGCATTTTCAATCGTATTAGAGTGTATAGGCGAAAAAGCATCCAGGAAAATTACAAAAAATATTAATATACCAACAATAGGAATAGGTTCATCTAACGCTTGTGATGGTCAAATTTTAGTTACTGATGATATGCTAGGTTTAAGTAGTTTTTATCCTAAATTTGTAAAAAAATATGTTAACTTAAATAAATTAATTGAAAAAGGCGTTCAAAAATATACAAAAGAAGTGAGAAAAAAATATTTTCCAAGCAGAAAAAATAGCTATTAATTATGAGTAACGAAGTTTTTAAAGAAAATAATCAATTTATAAATTTTTTAAATAAATATAAAAAAAAATTAATTTTATCATTATCTTTAATTTTAATAGTTATTTTATCTTATTATTTAATTTTATATTATAAAAATCAACAAAATATATTAGTTTCAAATAAATATAATGAAGCAATTATTTTGATTGAAAATAATGAAATAAATTCAGGAAAATTAATATTAAATGAAATAATTGAAAAGAAAGATTCATTTTATTCACCACTAGCTTTGTATTTATTAATAGAAAATAATATGGAAAAAAATCCAGAGGTAGTCTCCAATTTTTTTGATGAAATAATTTCTATTAAAAATTTAGATAAAGAAAGTAGAAATCTTATTATACTTAAAAAGAGTATTTACATATCAAATTATTTTAAAGAAGATGAATTATTAAAATCACTTAAACCTCTATTGGATAGCGAGTCTGTATGGAGAAACAAAGCCTTAGATTTAATTGCTGAATTTTATAAAAATATAGGCAATAATCAAAAATATAAAGAGTATTTAAATTTACAAAATAAAAATTGATCAAAATTTTAATGAATAATTTAATTTTAATTATTTTTTTTTTGTTTTTATTAACTAATTGTTCATTTGACAAGAAAACAGGCATTTGGAAAGATAGTTCAGAAATTAATCAAAAAACCTCTATAGAACTTGAAAATCCAAAATTAGAAAATATTTTTTTTCAAGAAGAATCATATTTAGAGGAAAAAAATATTGATAGTGACACTGATGTAATAATAAATAAAGTTTTTTCAAATACAGATTGGAATAATGAACATTATAGTCTTACTAATAATTATTCTAATATTTCTTATTTCGGAAAAAAAAATTATATTTTTAAGTCTTCAAAGCTAGCCAAATTTAGAGGCAATTATATTTTAAAACCGCTTTTTTATAAAAATAATCTAATTTCATATGACAATAAAGGATCAATTTATCTTTACTCATTAGATAGAGAAGAAAAGGTTTTTACTTATAATTTTTATAAAGGTAATTATAAAAAATATAAGAAAAAACTATTTTTATCCTTGTCAAATGAAACATTATATGTTGCTGATAATCTTGGTTATATTTATGCATTAGACTTAACAAATAAAAGTATTGTTTGGGCAAAAAATTTTGGAATACCTTTTAGATCAAATTTAATTTCTGTAGACAATCAAGTTTTTATTTCGAATCAAGATAATAAAATATTTTCACTAGATAAATTTACAGGTGAAATTAATTGGAATTTTCCTACCTCTGAAAGTCTTCTTAAATCAGAATTTAAAAACAACATCATTGTCGATAAAATTAAAAAAAATGTTTTCTTTCTTAATAATTCTGGAGAACTATATTCTATAAATTATTTGTCTCAAAAAGTTAATTGGGTTTTAAATTTTAAATCTTCATCTATGAACAAAGAAATATTTCAGAGTTCTTTTTTAACTTTAAAAAATAATAGATTAATTGTATCCAATGGAAAATCTATCTTAAACTTTGATGCATCTACCGGCCAAAGACTCTGGTCTAAACCAATACCAACCAAAATAACAGGTGTATTAACAGATAATTATTACTTTATTGTTACAAAAAATAATTTTCTAATATGTTTAGACATCTCTGATGGGTCGATTATATGGTCTAAAAACATCAATAATGAAATATTTAATTTTTATGACAAAAACAAAGACTTTGATAAAATTATAAATTTATCTATTGCAAATAATAAATTAATTTTATTTACAATTAGCGGTTATTTGATGGAATTTAATTACAAAAATGGAGAGATGACTTTTTTCGAAAAAATTCTCAAATCAGGAATATATAGTTATCCAATTTTTGTAGATAATTATTTATACCTTTTAAACAAAAACTATAAATTATATCAATTTGAATAATTAATTAGTTGATTTACTGCTTAATAAAGATAGTTGAGTGACTTTATTCTTGTTAAGTGTGTCTGAGGGCTTGACTGGATATTCACCTGTAAAATAATGATCACTAAATTGAGGGTATAAATTATTTCTTTTCCCAGCTCCTAATGCCTGGTAAAGACCTTCTAGACTTAAAAATTTTAATGACTTAGCTTTTAAGTATTCACAAATCTCTTTATTATTTTTTTTATGCGCTAAGAGTTCTTCTTTCGTGGGCATATCAACTCCATAAAAATCTGGATATACTATTTCAGGACAAGCAATTCTTACATGCACTTCTGAAGCTCCTGAATCGTACAACATTTTTACTATTTTATAACAGGTAGTTCCTCTAACTAAAGAGTCATCTATTAATATTATTTTTTTGTTTTTTAAAACAGATTTTGTTGGGTTTAATTTTAATTTAACACCAAGACTTCTTATATTTTGAGTTGGTTCAATAAATGTTCTACCAACATAATGATTTCTTATTAAACCTAATTCAAACTTTTTTTTGGTAAATTGAGCATAACCTATGGCTGAAGGCACACCAGAATCTGGAACAGGCACAACTAAATCAGCTTCAATGTCTGATTCTTTAGCAAGTTGTTCCCCTAAACTTTTTCGATATTCATAAGCGTTTTTTCCATTTATTATACTATCAGGTCTTGCAAAATATATATATTCAAAAACACAAGGCCTAGCTTTTTGTTTGGGAAAAGGTTTAATACTGGTTAGTATTTTATTTTCAATAATTATAATTTCACCGTTTTCAACTTCTCTAACAAAAGAGGCACCAACAATATCTAAAGCACATGTTTCTGATGCTAAAATATAACTATCTTTCAATTTGCCAATAACCAAAGGTCTTATTCCAAATGGATCTCTTACACCAATTAATTTTTTATTAGTAAGCATTATTAGAGAATAACCACCCTGAATTTGAAATAATGTGTCTATTATTTTATCTATCATTCTATCTCTTTTAGATTTTGCTATTAATTGCACTATTGTTTCAGTATCACTTGTTGTTCTAAAAATAGCTCCATCTTTAACTAACGCATCTCTTAAAGAGATAGCATTTGTTAGATTTCCATTATGAGCAATGCTTAATCCGCCAGAATGTAAATCAGCAAAAAATGGCTGTATATTTCTTAAAGAGGTTTCACCCGTAGTTGAGTATCGATTATGACCTATAGCAAAAGAACCAGGTAATTTTTTAATCACATCACCTTTTGTAAAATGATCTCCTACTAATCCTTGTCTTTTTTCAGAATGATAATTAGTTCCATCAAAAGAAACTATTCCACATCCCTCTTGTCCGCGATGTTGTAAAGCATGCAAACCCAAGGCAACTAGAGCGGATGCATCTGAATTGTTCGATATTCCAAATACTCCACATTCTTCTCTTAACTTATCTGTTTTAAATTTTTTCAATTTTTTCTTTTGTATCTATTAAATCTTCATTATCAGGAAATTCATCAATTAGTATTTCACTACCTTTTTTTACAACTTTAAAAGACTTTGCCTCTTCAGCTGATATACCCCAATTTTGATAAGGATAAAACCAATTTAAAATTGTAAACAGGCAAACTGAAACAATATAGCCCTTAAATATCCCAAAAATTAAGCCAAAATACTTGTCTATAGAACCCATACCAGTCCATGTAACAGCTTTACCAAATGATTTACCAATTAAAATAATGACAAATAGAGAAAAAATAAAAATAAATAATCCTAGACCAATACTATTTAAAAAATCTGACTTCACGTATTCAGCTAGCCAAGGCTGAAATTTGGGTACGCAAATAATAGTTATGATTAATGCCAATATCCATTTTAAAAAAGAGATAATACTTAGAGAAAAACCTTTGATAAAACACTGTATAGTATTAAAAATTATTATGAAAATAAATATTAAATCAAAAAGATTTAAATTATTTAATAAATTCTCAAAAAAATTTTCTATCATTTTAGATTCTTAAGCTTCATTACCAAATGGTTTTAAAACCAAGATCAATTTAGGCAAAAGAGTTAATACTGAAATTAAAGCTAAAAGCATAGCTATACCAGTAAAAACACCAAAATATATTGTTGGAATAAAATTAGATAATACCAGAATTGAAAAACCGAAAACAATAGTTATAGAGGTATTTAATATTGCAATTCCGACAGTACTATGACAGCGATCTAAAGTTAATTGATAATTTTTTATTTTTTCGAACTCTTCTTTAAATCTATAAATATAATGAATACTATTATCTACGGCTATCCCAATTGTAATTGCTGCAATAGTTATAGTCATCATATCCAAAGGAATTCCTGCAAAACCTATAATTCCTAAAATCAAAAAGGCAGCTAAAAAATTTGGCACTACTCCAATTAATGAAATAGTAAAATTTCTAAATAGAATTAAAAACATTGATAAAATACCCAACATTACTATCCCTAAAGTTAATATTTGAGATTTAAATAAACTTTGTAACAAATTATTAAATAATATTAAAACGCCAGCTAATTTAAATTCATCTTCTTTAAGTTTTAACTTATTTTTTAAGTCAAAATTAATTTTTTTTATAAGTTGATTTCTTCTTAAGTCTTTTAAAGAATCTTTTATCCTTACACTAATTCTTGCTTCATCATTTTTGATAGAAATATATGGGGTTATAATATCATTTTTAATTTCATTTGGAATTTTGCTATAAAGCACTGCTATTTCTAAGCTTTGTAATTCTTTTTTATTTAAATCCTCTGCGACTCTTATGATAGATCCAAATGATAAAACCTTGCCGATTTCTGGCAAAGAGTCTAAATAGTCGTGAACTTTTAATATTTTATCTATTTTATTTCTTGTAAACCAATATTGAGTAGAATTTTCTTCATCTTCTTCTTCCTCCCATTCAGAAAATTCATCTTCAGTTTTAACTTTTTCTTTCGAGGGGAATTTAAGAATAATATCTAGAGGAGTGGTACCTCCTAATTCATCATCTATCTTTTTCATACCTTTATAAATTTCAGTTTCCTTGTCAAAATAGTTTATAAAACTGTTTTCTACTTCGAGTTTTGTTATTCCATAAAAACTTAAAAAGACTATTAAAAGTGCTGATCCAAAAATTAGTTTTGTATAATTTTTTGAAAAATTAGCTAATGCTGCAGTTATAAAAGATTTTTCTGTATCTTTTACGTCAATACTATTTTCACCAGTGAAAATACTCAATAGAGAGGGCAACAATGTAAAAGTCACTAATATTGAGACACCTAAACCTAAAGTCATCATCCAACCAAAGTCTATTATTGGTTTAATTCCACTAAAAATTAAAGATAGAAAAGCACATATTGTTGTTAAAACAGTATAAAGAATTGGTTTAAACATTTTTTTACAAGTTTCTAAAATTGCTTCGCTATTAGATTTATTGGGAAATTCTTTTTTTAATTGTAAAAATCTTACTGTAACATGAATGTTCATCGCCATATTTAGAATTAACATTAAGGCTATAAAATTTGATGAAATTACCGTAACTTTCCATCCCAATAATCCCAACAATCCTATCATTATACTAACTGATACAGAGCAACCCAAAAGAGGCATCATAACCCATTTTAAATTTCTGAAAATAAACCAAAGGGTTGTAATGATGAAAATAAAAACACCTATGCCGAAAACTATTATATCACTTTTAATAAAAGTCATCATATCGTCAGCTATCATTGGAATTCCACCTAAATGAATTTTTGCATTTTCTCCATATCTGTCTATTACTTTTCTAATTTCAGTAATATTTTGATGATTTTTCTGATTATAAATATTTTTATAATTTTCGTAATTTTCTATAAATTTTTTATAGTTTTCTTTTTCTTCAGCATTCAAACTATTTTTTAATGATTGAAGAAAATAATTATTTTTGATTTTAATTAACTCTTCAAGCTTTTTATCTTTTTTTAGATAAACAACTATGCCAGAAGTTTTACCATTTTCACTGATCACATAATTTTTATATATTGGACTATCAATTATTTCTTGTAATCCTCTATTTTTATCAATATCTGGATGAGCGAGAGTTTTGTAATTTTTTAATCTTTCCATTAATGGTTCGTCAGTGCTCTTTAAAAGAGGTACATCTGTGATTGTAATAACATTCTCAACCCAAGATAGTTTTTCAATTTTTGATTTAAGAAATTGAATATTAATAATCGTTTCTTTATCTGCAAAGCTTGATACAGGGGAGTAAGTTAATACTAAAAAATCTTTAGAACCATATCTTTCATTTACTTCTCTTAAATATTTTAAATCTTTATCACCCTCGAGCAACAAGGCATCTGAAGAAGCATCTAACTTAAAATTTTTTGAAAAATAAATAAAAAATGTAACTAGCATTAAAATTGCTATTAATGTGAATTTTGAATAATTAATTATTAAATTTTTATAAATTGATTTGAACATGTTAAGAGATTTATATCTTATATTATATTTAAATAAAAAAAATTTTTTGCTATTTTTTAGTTAGATCTTTAAATTTTGTATAGATACCCTCAAATTCTACATGTATGTTGCCTATAGGTCCGTGCCTTTGTTTTCCAATAATTATATCAGCTAATCCATTTACATCATTCATTTTGGACTGCCATTCTGCATGCTCTATTGAACCTAATTTAGGTTGTTTTTTTTCTAGATAGTATTCTTCTCTATAGACAAACATGACAACATCGGCATCTTGCTCAATTGATCCAGATTCTCTTAAATCAGACAATTGGGGTAACTTATCATCTCTTTGTTCTACTGCTCTTGATAGCTGAGATAGAGCTAAAACTGGAACACTCAGCTCTTTTGCAAGAGCTTTTAAACCTTGTGTTATTTCAGAAATTTCTTGAACTCTTCCATCGTATCTTTTGGAGCTGGTTCTCATTAATTGTATATAATCAACTACAATTAAATTTAATCCAAATAATCTTTTAATTCGTCTAGCTCTATTGCTCAAAGTTGAAATAGTTATCGCAGGGGTTTCATCAATGTATAAAGGTAAATCGTAAATATTTTTTGAAGTTTCAATATACCTGTTTAATTCCTCCTCAGATGCCTTTCCTCTTCTTATATCGTGAGATTTAATTTTAGCTTGTTCGGATAAAATACGAGTGGACAATTGCTCTGAAGACATTTCTAGCGAAAAAAAAGCAACAGATGATTTTTCACTTTTTTCATGAAGAGTTTTTGCCGCATGATAAGCAATGTTGGTTGCTAAAGCAGTTTTACCCATGGATGGTCTTCCAGCAATAATAATCAAATCAGATTTATGAAGTCCTCCAAGTTTTTCATCTAGGTCTGTTAATCCAGTAGGCACTCCAATAATACCTTGATCATTTTTCATAGCGAGAGTAGCCATTTCAATTGTTTGATCAAGAGCAGTATTAAATTTTACATAAGATTGAGAAAATTTTCCTCTTTCTGCTAAATTAAATAAAGATTGTTCGGCGTCTTCAATAATATTTTCACCTGTTTTTTCTAGCTCCTCATCTTTAGAATCATTTGTTATATTCTCTGAAATATTTAAAAGCTCTCTTCTAATGTACATCTCATGCATTACTTTTGCATAGTCAATTGCTTGTTTAATAGAAGATGAAAATCTGGTTAACTTAATTAAATAATCCACGCCTCCAACTTCCTTTAAACCATTATCATTTTCAAAATAATTTTTTAAAGTAATTGGATTAGCAATCATTCCCTTGTTGTTAAGATTTTCGATAACTTCGTATATTTTTTTATGAACTGGATCAAAAAATTTCGATGAATTAACAATATTGGAAATTTCATCAATAATATCATTATTTACTAAAACTGATCCTATTAGGGCTTGTTCAGCTTCAAGATTTGAAGGAAGAGAATTTTCATTAGTATTATTAATTGATAACTTAGGTTTTTCCATAAATGTATACTAATTTATGTTTTTTCAATAAAAACAAAAAAGTTACACACTCTTTTTACTACCTGTGGAAAAAGTAATATTAAGCTGCTTCTATTTTTTTAACATTAATATTAATAACAGCAGATACTTCAGGATAAAGATTTATTTCAATTTTATAGTTACCAATTTTATCAATTTCTTGTTTTAAAGCTATTTGTGAAGGGGATATCTCAACCTTAAGTTCTTTAGAAAAAGTCATGGACAATTCTTTAGGCTTTATAGATGCAAATAACTCACCATTATCTTTTGCTTCTTTAGAAAATTTAACATTTTTATTATTAATTTTAGATGCGATTTCTTTAAACTTCTTTTTAATCTCATTATTTTTTTTATTTAGCTCATCTTTTTTTTTACTTACTAATTGAATATTTTCTTTGCTAGCTCTTAGAGCTTTACCAGTTTTTAATAAAAAATTTCGACCATATCCGTTTTTTACTTTAACTTGATCTCCAATTTTTCCCAACTTCTGAATGTTCTCCAATAAAATTAATTCCATTATTATATTAAACCTAAAATTTGAGCTTTTTTAATTTCGTTTGTAAGTTTTTTTTGTTTTCCAGATGATACTGATGTAATTCTTGATGGTAAAATTTTATTTGTATCAGAAACATATCTTTTTAATAATTGAATATTTTTATAATCTATTTTAGGAGCATCTTTTACCGATAAAGGACATTTCTTACCAAATCTGTTGTCAGATTTTTGAAACAAACTAAGTTTATTTAGAGGATTTTGTTGTTTTTTATTAAATTTTCTATTTTTTCTTTTCATTATCACGATCTTCTTTTTTAAAATATTCTTTATCTAAGTCTAATTTTTTATATTTGATAGTTAAATGCCTTAGCAAAGAGTCATCTATCAAAGAATTCTTTTTAATTTCTTCTAAAGTTTCTTTATTTCCTTCAAATTTATAATGAATATAAAAGCCTTTGTTATAATTTTTTATTTTGTGGGCAAAATTTAAAAGTCCCCATTTTTCTATCTTAATAACTTTTCCAGATGTTTGATTGATAATATCGCTATACTTTGACTCTATTTTTTCAAAATCAGAGCTTGAAAGATCTTGTTTTACTACTAAAGTATGTTCGTAAAAGTTCATTTAGTTTAAATATTAGTTTTTTATTATATAAAGATCGGTTTTATACTATTATAAGTAAATCTTTTCAATAGGTATTATATTAAGGTTAATTATATGAAAGCTTTATTATTTCCAGGCCAAGGATCACAAATAGTGGGTATGGGGTCCGAATTTTATAATAATTTCGACGAGGCTAAAAATATTTTTTTGGAGGCTGATGAAACTTTAAAATTCAAGATATCAAAAATAATTTTAGAAGGTCCAGAAAATGAATTAAAGTTAACCCAAAACACTCAACCTGCTATACTATTAACAAGTTACACAATTTTTACGATTTTAAAGAAAAAATTTAATTTTGATCTTAACCAAATAAATTTTTTTGCTGGTCATTCACTTGGTGAATACAGTGCACTTGTTTGTGCAAATTCTTTAAAATTTAAAGATGCCCTATATCTTCTTAATGAAAGAGGTAAAGCAATGCAAGAAGCAGTGCCTGTAGGAGAAGGCGCTATGTTAGCAGTTCTAGGTTGCGAAATAGAAGAAATTGAAAAATATATTAAATTAATTACTGCTGGAGGAGTATGTGAAATTGCTAATGATAACGCTAATGGACAAACAATTGTTAGCGGGAATAGTTCCACAATTAATAATTTAAAAGATATATTAAAAAAAAATAATAAAAAATCAATTTTACTCCCTGTTAGTGCTCCATTTCATTGTTCACTGATGATAAGCGCTGCTGAAAAAATGAAATCTAAAATAGAAAAAACAAATTTTAATAAACCACAATTTCAAATTGTTAATAATGTCCAAGCTTCAGTAGAAAATGAGTCGAATACATTTAAAAAATTGCTTGTAGAACAAATATATTCAAGAGTAAGATGGAGAGAGAGTATAATTTATATGGCAAAAAATGGTGTTGATCATTTTATTGAAATTGGTCCTGGTAAAGTGTTGTCTGGATTGATAAAAAGAATTATTCAAGATGTGGATTGTAGCAACATAAATTCTATAGTAGATATGCAACAGCTAACTAAATGAACTTAAAAAATAAAAAAATATTAATTACTGGAGCAACGGGGGGTATTGGAAAAAGTCTTATCAATAAATTTAATGAAAGTGGGTCTTTAATTTTAGCTACAGGAACAAATTTAGAAAAACTAGAAAAAATTAAACAAATTAATAAAACAAATATTAAAACTTTACCTTTTAAATTAGATGATCATTCTAATATAGAAACCTTTATCGAAAATTGTAATTCAGAACTTGATGGTATTGATGTGCTTATTAATAATGCTGGAATTACTCTAGACAATATATCTCTAAGGCTTAACGAAGAAAATTGGAAAAAAGTAATTGATATAAACTTAACTTCAACTTTTTTAATGTGTAAATTTGCTATAAAAAAAATGTTGAAAAATAAAAAAGGAAAAATTGTAAATATTACATCTATCGTTGGGCATACAGGAAATCCTGGCCAAGCAAATTATGCGGCTTCAAAAGCAGGTATTATAGGGTTTTCAAAAAGTTTAGCATTAGAATATGCTAAGAAAAAAATAAATATTAATTGTGTTTCTCCAGGTTTTATCAAAACTGAAATGACTGACAAAATTAGCGAAGATCATAAAAAAATGTTAATATCTAAAATACCTTCCGGAGAATTGGGAAATGGTGAAGATGTATCTAACTGTGTGGCTTTTCTGGCCTCTGATCTATCTGATTATATCACTGGAGAAACTATACATGTTAATGGCGGAATGTATATGGCTTGACAATTACAGTGAATAATTTAATAACAAATTTAATCATTAACGAAAATAGGAATTAAATGTCTAAAGATATAAACTCAAAAGTAAAAAAAATAGTAGCAGACCACCTTGGTGTTGAAGAAGAAAAAGTAACAGATGAAGCAAGCTTTATAGATGATTTAGGAGCCGATAGTTTAGATACAGTTGAATTAGTTATGGCTTTTGAAGAAGAATTTGGTTCTGAAATATCTGATAGTGAAGCTGAAAAAATTTTAACAGTAGGGGATGCAATTAAATTTATTGAAAGTAAGGCTACTCAATAATTTAAAAAGTATTTAAATAATGAAAACAAAGGATGGAGGTATTATGCTTATACTCTCGTCCCCGTCAGGTGCCGGAAAAACTACAATTTCAAAAAAAATTCAGCAAAAATTTCAAAATTTTAAAATTTCAGTCTCACATACGACTCGTCCGCCTAGACCAAATGAAGTTGATGGAATTGATTATTATTTCATCAATAAAAAAAAATTTGAAGAAAAAATTTCTAAAGGAGAATTTTATGAATATGCAAAAATTTTTGATAACTTTTATGGAACTTCCAAAAAGTCTGTTAAAGAAATTTTAGATAGTAATAACAATGTTTTATTTGATATTGATTGGCAAGGCACACAACAATTATCAAAGTTTAAGGAGTTGAATCTTATTAAGATATTTATATTACCACCAGATAAAAAAGAATTAGAAAAAAGATTATTTCAAAGAAATCAAGATAAAAAGGAAACAGTTTTAAAAAGGCTTAAGCATTACGATATAGATATTAAACATTGGCACGATTACGATTATATTTTGATTAATGATAATTTAGAAAATTGTTTTAAGCAAATTGAAAATATAATAAATGTAAGTATAAAAAAAAAAAATAATTCAAGCTTAATTTTCAATTAGGTTTTCGTAAAATTCCGTAATTTTATAATACTTATTTAAATCTAATTCACTTGGTCTACATGATAAATTAATATTAAGCTTTTTTGCAATTAAATCATAATTTTTAAACAAATTTTTGAAATTTTTGTTAATCATTTTTCTTTTATTTGAAAAAAAAAGATGAGTAATTTTTTCTAAATTTTTAATTTTTTTAATACTAAAACTCTTATTAATTATAGGCTTAAAAACTAAAATCATAGAATCAACCTTAGGTTTTGGTTTAAAACAATTTTTAGAAATATTAAATTTGTTCACTACCTTTAATCTCCAATTTGAAATAACAGATAATCTTCCGTATTTATCGGTGTTAAATTTCGCAATAATTTTTTCTGCTACTTCCTTTTGAAACATAAAAATTAGATGGGTGTATTTTGGAGGCCATTTATTTAGTTTTATTAGTTTTATCAAAATTTGAGTTGATATATTGTATGGCAGATTTCCAAATATTACTGTATTAGTTATTAAATTTTTTTCAAAATTATATTTTAAAACATCAGTATTAAAAATTTTTATATTTTTATTTGTATATAATTCTTTTTTTAATTTTTCTGATAAAAAATTATCTTTCTCTATTAAATATAGAGTTTTAGGTTTTTTTTTAATTATAAATTTTGTTAAGTTTCCAGAACCTGGACCGATTTCTAAAATATTTTTTTTTTCAATTTTTGTCAAACATGTTATTTTTTCTATTATATTTTTATCAATTAAAAAATTTTGCCCTAAGGATTTTTTAAATTTAAACATTTTTAATTTTGTTTAAAAATTCAACTGTCTTGATAAAGCTTTGAGGATTTGCAATCTTTTTACCAATTAAATCTTTTGCTATGCCGTGATCTGGCGATACTCTTATATATTTAAGTCCTATGGTTATATTTATTGCATTAAAATTATATAAAGCCTTAAAAGGTGCTAAAACTTGATCATGATACATACCTACAATAACATCAAATTTATACTTTGATTTATTTGAAAATATTGTATCAGCTGGATAAGGACCAATAACCTTTATTTTATTCTCTAGCAATTTTTTTATTGCAGGTATAATAATCTTTTTTTCTTCTGAATTTTTTGACATCTCATCATTGTGAGGATTTAAACCCAGTACAGCTATTATTGGTTTTTGGCGCAAGAATTTCATATAAAATTCATTAATAGTTTTGATTTTTTTTATTAATAATTCCTTGCTTAAAGTTCTTGAAATTTTCTTAACACTTATATGTGTGGTAATAGGCACCACACCTAAATTTTTATTATAAATTAACATTGCTTCTGTTCCATTTGTTTTATTTGCTTTAGCAAGATAATCAGTTACACCAAAATTTTTCAATTTGAAGGATCTCTTTTTATCTATAGGGCAGTTTATAAATCCAAATATATCTTTTCTTTTTGATAGATTATGTGCAAGTTTTAAACTTTTTTTAATATATTTTTTACTCTCAGAATCAGAGACATTAAATGAATTTTTAAATTTTATCGGGATATTAAAAATTTTAATTTTTTTAGATGAATCAATATTATCTAAATCTGAAATTTTTTTCATAGGAATTTTAAATTTTAGTCTTTTAATTTGATTTTGAATTAAAGAAAAATTTCCAATTAAAAAGCATTTTTTAAAAATTGATTTATTTTTTAACCAAGATTTTGAAATAATCTCACTATTAACACTATTAGGTTCTCCAGTTACTATTGCAATTTTTTTATTCATTTGAAATTTATCAAAGTAGAATTTTCAAGAGAAGAAAAATGTGATCTTGAAAATAAGTTAAGTTTTTCGTCTCTTTTGTTTGAAATAATCTGTTCTTTTATTTTTTGAACGTCCAGGTTTTTGTTATTGATTTTTTTAATATCATCTATTTTTAATATTACTATTGAGTTTTCATTTTTAATAGGAGTAGTCACATCTCCTAATTTAAACTTTGCAAGCTCATTAATGTAAATATTTGAAAGATCATTTTTTGAAATCCAACCAATATCACCACCCATATTTGATGAATTAGAGATACTAAATTTTTTGACGGCCTTTTTAAAACCTTCTGATTTAATTAATTTATAAATTTCTTCAATTTTTTCATTATTTAATGATAGTTCAATTTCTGATAATTTGTATTCTGCAATAACAGACTTGTTCGTCCTCATTTCTAATTCATTTTCAATTTCATAAGGATTTACTTCCAATTGATTACTATAAATAGAGTATATTAAAGTATTCCATAATAGTTCTATCTGAAGCCCTTCTACAAACACATTATAATTTGCATTTTTTTCTAAAAAAATTTTTTTTAAACCATTTATATTAGTATTATTTTTTTTAGAAATATTTGATAAATATACATTTATATCTTCTTTGCTATATTTAGTAATATTAAATTTTTTAATTTCATTCTTTTTAATAAGTTTTCTTATGAGTGATTTAATTGCAATATCTTTACTTTGATCAATATTTTTTTGATTGATAGGTTTTTGATTTATTAATAACAAAGTTTTTATTTCATTTTGTATATCTATGTTTGTAATAATATCATTGTTTACTTTTACAACAATTTTATTTTGTATTTCACCAAGCAAAACATTTGTTAAAATAAAATAAAAGAATGCTAAATTTATAAATAATTTCTTTATCATTTACCAAAAGTTGGTGAACTTAAATCTACAAAAGGGATTAATGAAATTTTGAACATTAAAGTATTTGTTGGTTCTGTATCTTTATCAGTATAAAATTCTCTTCTATATACTAAGCCGGCTTTAAGACAGTCATTTATATAATCGTAACTTAGATTATAAAATTCAGAAGAATCTGTTTGTAAACTTCTTTTTGTTGAGAAAGTCATAGCTGTAGATTTGCTAGGATTAAATGATAAATCCGTTTTAATATATTCTTTATCTCCTAAATGATTTCTTTCTTGTAAATAACCAATGTTAAACTTTGTTTTCCCAAAAGCAAAGTCAGAGCCTATTTCCTGAAAATTAAAATTTTCGTAATTTTGGTCTAATGAAAAATTATATTTAAGTTTTAAATTTTTATTTACATTATATCTAGAAGTACCCACTATATCAGAAAATCTTTGATCTAAAGATGTTGATGATGGTAAATCAGAATTTTCTTTTTCTTGAATTGATTGGCCTGCAGAAAAAGTAAAAATTTCTTTTTTTATAGATCCATTTTTATTTAAACTATTCTTTTTATAATCAAATCCTAATGATGTGCTTAAACCAGTTTCAATTACATCTATTTCATTTAATTTTCTAATATTAAATATGTCCTCATACATTAACTTATCAGTTTTTTTTGTTCCTATATTACGCATATGACCAGGAGCATATCTAATTAATAATTTTGGTGTTAATAAAGAGTTAGATGTTTCACTTTTATTATTTTTATATAAATTTATTTTTGATAAAAAACCTAAAACTCCAGAAAATTCAGTTTGTGTTTTATCTGTTTTATATTCAAAAGCATTTTTAGCTTTGTAATTTACGACTTTTGTAATACCTTTTAACTGACTAATTATTCCTTTTGAATTAATAAATTTATTTGATTTCCATTCTATATCGTTGATAAATAATTCAGTCTGTTTATTTACATCATAATTTCTAACCCTTAACACAGTAGATAAATCAAATTGGCCAAGATTTTTTGAATCTATTAGATTTTTCTCAAAAGTTGCATATGGCAGTAAATATTCATACTTATTTCTACCAAGGATTGTTAAATTATCATAGGCAGCAAAAGTAATTCCCAAATAATTATCCTCTTTAGCATAATTATAATTTACAGCACTTGTCAGAACATCAATTTCTTTATTTACCATTTCTGTGTTTACATCGTGTAATTTAATATATTTATCATGAGAAACATGCTGTAGACCTATTTCTAAATTACTTTCTATATTACTCTTCTCAGATAAATTCATATTAAATTTGGAAAAAAAATGACCTCTTGAACCTTTTACTTTTTTTGAAGAAGTTTTTTTAAATCCTTTTGTATAACCCGTGTCTAAAATTAAATAAGAATCTTTAAAGTCTTGTCTGTATTCTGTTAACAATAAAGGATGTTCTGATACGTAAAGTTGAGGTGAAAAAGTAATATCTTTATCTTTTGAAATATTCCAAAAATATGGAATTTCGAAACCTTGCCCTGTGTTAGTGTTAGATTTAAATTTTGGAATTAAAAAACCCGATCTTCTTGAAACTGTTGGACCTGGATGTGAAAACTTAGGAAAATAAAAAATTGGAAAATCATAAACTTTTATTACCGCATGATCATAATAAATAGTTTTTTTTGCATTATTATGAGTAATTCTATTTGATTGTATAATCCAAGGTGGACATTTATCTTCACCTCTATTTTTACAGTACGTAAATACGCCTTTTTGTATTTCTGAAACATTATTAGAGATAGACATTGTATTCCCAAAAATACGAGGCTCATTTTCCTCAGATAATTTTAACCCCTTATCATTAACAATTATTTTTACATCTGAACCAACTATTTTATTATTTTTTTCATTTATATATATTTCAGAAAATTTATATTCATTACTATAAGCATCCTTAATTCTAATTTTTCCTTTTGAAAAAAAAGTATTTTTTTCAATAATGTATTCGAACATATCAAGGTATATTTGATTACCATCTATATCTGAAATTGTCGTATTTGATTTTGAACTTATTACACCCTTAATGTTATCAAAGATCACATTTTCACTTATAACTTCATAATTTTCTGAAGTTAAAATTTTTGTCGAACCCATAGTTTCAACCAAGTCTTTATCTTTGTAATATATAGCTTTATCAGTAAAAACTTGATTATTTACGGAATCTGTAATTGTCACATTTCCCTCAACATTCATAATCTTTTTTTCTTTATCAAATTTCATATTTGAACTTTTAACCTCAAGTTCATTAGCAGAAATGTTATTGATTGATAAAATAACAAAAAATAATGATAGAAAAAAAATTATTTTATTTTTCATTAATTTGAATAACTCCTATGGAACAAAATAACCCTATGGCAATAATGGGCATCCATACAGATAAAGTTAAAGATATTCTATCAGTTTGACCTAGGGCTATAGAGAGGTCTTTAAAATAATAAATTACAACACATGAAATAATCGATATAAAGATGTAATAAAAATTTTGAGATTTTTTAAGCGAACCAATTGTAAAAATAGCAGCTAACACGACCATTAAAAAAAGAAAAATTGGCATGGAAATAAAAATATTTAATCTTTCTTTTAGTAATTCTTCTGAGTATCCTCTTTTTAAAAGAATTTCATAATCTCCAACCAAATCTAAAAAAGATATTGTGTCTAAGTTTCTATATAAAGAGTTAAGTTTTTCAGAGTTATAATTTGATATGATCTCATAATTATCAAACTTTGATAAACTCGTATTAGAACCAAAATCAAAAATAACTACGTCCTGAAGTTGCCAATTATTGTCTAAAATATTGGCTTTTTGAGATTCTATTCTATTAATCATTTTTCCATTATTTTGTAGATTATAAATCGTTACATTATATAAAAAATTTTTTTCCAAGACTTTGGAAGTAATTATTCTTAAATTCCCATTTTGTTTTTCTTTTATCCAAACACCATTCTTATTAATAGAAACTAGATGATCTATATCTTTTGAGTATTTTGCTTTTGTTGTTTCATAAATCTTAACCATTGATGATGTGAGTGGGTTAACAGTTAAAAGTAAAACAATTCCAAAAATAAAAGCTGTAAAAGATAAAATAAATATTATCTTTATATTCGAATATCCAAAAATTTTAAGTGACAATAAATCCATACTTGATCGAATAGATAATAAATACCACATAGAAGCTATAAATATTATAAATGGTATTAATTTCATAATTATAAGGTTTGGAATAAACATCATTGTTAAAGACACTGGCAAGCTAAGTCCCACATTCATATCTTTAAAAAATTCAATTTCTTCAAATAAATTTAACATAATTCCAAGAGCAATAAATATAAAAGTAACATTCATAACTATTTTAAGAAAATTAATTATTATATATTTATTTAAAACACTGTTCATTTAAAGTCTCTCATAAGCAAATTTTCTTAGTAAGAAAAGATATATAATTGGCATAAGTATAATTGGAAAAAACATGTATATAAAAAAATTTGTTGTTGAAAAACCAGAATATCTAACTAGAATTTCAGCTAAAATTAGTATTATGAAACTTATAAAAAAATAAAAATATTTTCTTAAAAAAGAAAATTTTTTTCTATTAGATGAAACTAAAAGAAATGAAGTTATCAAAGATATTAATGGAATATAAATAGGCATACCAATCCTTCGAGAAATAGTTTCAATGATACCTTGCTCCATACTTTTTTTCGGGCATAAATAATTTGTTTTAAATTTAAATATTAATCCTTCATTACTTAAGCATTTAAGCAAACCGATAGTGGACGTTTCTTGTAATTTTGGTGTAGTAATAGTTCTAGCAGTTAAAGAATTTACCAATAACTCAGTTCTATTAAAATTTATATCTCTTAATTCACCACCTTTATTTTGTGTTTGAATGGTACCATCAATTAAGATTAATTTTTTATCAAGAATAAATCCTCGGTTTGCGATTATAGTTGTATTACTAAAATTTTTTTCCTCAACAGTAAGATTTTTAAAATGATTACCATCATCTCTTATAAAGATATTTTCCATCTCATTATTTTCATTTTTTCTTTCTATATAAAAAGTTAAATTATCAAAGGAGTCACTAAAGTCGTTGGATTTAATAATTCCAGTTAATGATCCTAAATTTGAGGATTTTACTAATGTTCGGGACTTAAGCAGTGCATTCGGAGTAATATAAACTGCAAAACAAATCTGAATTAGCAAAACAAATAATGAAATAAAAAAGAATAGATTCACAAGTTTGATTTTATTTACACCTGCTGACCATAAAATAATAAGTTCATTTTTTCTGTCAAATTTGTGAATACTAATCATTAATGCTAGCAAAAACGAAAGAGGTATAAATTTTGTTATTATATTTGTAATATTTAATGCTGAAAATAAAAGATAAACTGATAATGAATGACCTTCCTCCACTACTAAATCTAAGAAATTTACGGCTCTAACAGTCCAGGCAATGATTGTTAATGCAAATAATATAGTAAAAAATGATTTTAATAACTCTAATGTAAAATAGTTATAAATTTTGTTTTTAAGCATATAATTTTGTTGTATATAAATAATGTAACTTTAATTAAAACTCAACCTATGATAGTACACTATGACAAATATTCCATTGAAATCTGTATATTTGATTATATATATCACTCAATTCTATTTAGAAAGCATTTAAAAATTTATGTCTATTAAAATTAACTATTCAAAAAAAGTAAATGGTAAGCCATCTTCTAATCTTGTCTTATTTGCTAATGAAAAATTTTATACTAACAATTTAAAAAAATATATTTCTAACACTGAATTCTCTTACATAAATGATTTGTTAAAAACTAGTGATTTAAAAAAAAATATGTTTGTTTTTGAGGTCAACTCAAAAAAAAAGATAGTTTTAATTTCCATTAAAAAAGATTTGAAGACTTTTGATATAGAAAACTTAGGGGCCGAATTTTATGGACGTATAAATTATGGAAAAAATAGTGAATATTTTATAAACTCCGATAGTATAGTTAGTAAAAATAAAAATTTTACAGGTCATTTTCTTCATGGACTAAAATTGAAATCTTATGAATTCAATAAATATAAAACAAAAAAAGAAACAAGAATTATTTCTATAAATATATCGGGGATTAAAAATAGACCCTCAAGTCAAAATCAATTAAAATTTAAAGCTTTAGAAGAAGGAACTTTTTATGCAAGAGATTTAGTTTCTGAGCCAGGAAATATTTTACATCCTGATGAATATGCAAAAAGAATAAACTCTCTTAGAAAAGATGGTTTAAAAGTAAATATATATGATGAAAAAAAATTAAAAAAATTACGTATGAATGCTTTACTAGGTGTAGGGCAGGGAAGTATTAGAGGATCATATCTTGTAACAATGGAATGGAATGGAGCAAAAAATAATTCAAAACCTTTAGCATTTGTTGGAAAAGGAGTTACTTTTGACACAGGTGGTTATTCATTGAAACCAGCAAGATTTATGGAAGACATGACCTATGATATGGCCGGCTCTGCTGCTGTAGTAGGTTTAATGAAAAATTTAGCATTGAAAAAAGCAAAAATTAATGCTGTCGGGGTAGTTGGACTTGTAGAAAATATGGTAAGTGGAGATGCTCAAAGACCAGGAGATATTGTTAAATCTTATAGTGGTAAAACAATTGAAGTATTAAACACAGATGCAGAAGGAAGATTAGTTTTAGCGGATGCGTTAACTTTTACCGAAAAAAAATTTAAACCAAAATTTATAATTGATTTAGCGACATTAACAGGAGCAATCATAGTTTCATTGGGATCTGAATATGCCGGACTTTTTTCAAACGATGATAAGTTATCTAGACAAATTTTAAATGCTGGTGAAAAAGTTGAGGAAAAATTATGGAGAATGCCTCTTCATAAAAATTATGATAAACTCATGAATTCTAAAAATGCTGATATGCAAAATATAAATTATGTTGGTGGAGCAGGATCAACAACTGCGGCACAATTTTTACAAAGATTCATTTTAAACAAAACTCCATGGGCTCATTTAGATATTGCCGGCATGGCTTTTTCAAAATATGGTGGTGCTTTAAATTCAGGAGGCGCAACCGGATTTGGGGTAAGACTTTTGAATCAACTGATAGAAGAAAATTATGAGTAATATAGAGCAAACATTATCAATCATAAAACCTGATGCTGTAGAACGAAATTTAGTAGAAAAAATAAAAGTTATATTTGAAAAGAATAATTTAAGAATAAAAGATAGTAAAAAAATACATCTTAGCAAAGAAGAAGCTTCAGAATTTTATAAAGTCCATCAATCGAGACCTTTTTACGATGAATTATGCAATTATCTCTCATCATCGCCTATATTTGTGATGATTTTGGAAGGAGAGGGAGCTGTAGGGTTAAATAGAAAAATTATGGGTGCAACAAACCCTAAAGATGCAGAACCAAACACAATAAGAAAACTCTATGGAATTTCAATTGATAAAAATTCGGTACATGGATCAGACTCAATTGAAAACGCCACGAAAGAGATCAATTTTTTCTTTAAGAGCTAAAATTATTATAAATTTTAACAATAGCCTCAGAATATGCCTTGTATTCTTTTAATTGAGTTTTAAATTTTAAGCTTTTTTCATTGTCTCTTGAACTTATCAATATTTTTTTTTGTAAAATTATTTTACCAGAGTCCAATTTTTTGTTAACATAATGAACTGTACAACCTGTAAATTTATCTTTTGATTTTAAAACTCTTGAAAAAGTATTTAAGCCTTTATATTTAGGCAACAAAGAAGGATGAATATTTATTATATTTCCCTTAAAATTATTAATAAATTTTTCTGACAAAACTTTCATAAAACCAGCCAGGCATATTAATTGTATTTTCTTTTTTTTTAATAATTTTAATAAAATTTCTTGTTGCAACCTACTATTAAAATCAAATACTTTATAATCTATTTTATGCATTCTGGCTAATTTTAAACCTAATGCATTTTTATTGTTACTTATAATTAGATTAATTTTAATTGGAAAATTATATTCTTTTGAATTTTTAATTAAAGATTTTAAATTTGTTCCAGTGCCCGAAATAAAAATTGAAGCATTCCTTTTTACCATCTTAATTTATTAATTATATTTATTTTATTTTTACTAGTTGAGATGTGGCCTATAACATATGGGGAGTAATATTTAGAAAAATATTTTTTTATTTGCTTGATATTTTTTTCTTTGACAATCAAACAAAAACCTACTCCACAGTTAAAAGTTTTTAACATTTCACTATCAGATATATTCTTTTTTTTTATCCATTTAAAAATATTGTTAACTTTTATAGTTGATAAATCAATATTAATGGATAAATGGTTTGGAACTGATCTACTTATATTCTCAATTAAACCACCACCAGTTATATGAGCAGCGGAGTTTATTAAATTTTTATTTGTTAATTCCAAAATTTCTTTTGTATAAATTTTTGTGGGCTTTAATAAGTCTGATTTTAAATCTTTAGAAATTTTATTTTTTTTTAAAATAGACCTTACTAGAGAATATCCATTAGAGTGAATACCGCTAGAAGGGATTGCAAGTATTATATTTTTATTTTTAACATTTTTTTTTGTTAATAATTTTTTTTTGGACACCAAACCTACTGAGAATCCTGCTAAATCAAATTTATCATTTTCATAAATACCTGGCATTTCTGCAGTCTCTCCACCTATTAACTTACAACCAGATATCTCGCATCCTTTGAGTATGCCCTTTAAAATTAATTTGACTTTTTTTAACTTTAATTTTCCAATTGCTAAATAATCTAAAAAAAATAAAGGCTTTGCACCTTGAACTATTAAATCATTTACACACATAGCTACTAAATCAATGCCAATTGTGTCAAATCTATTAAAGAGGTTTGCCAGTTCTAACTTAGTTCCAACACCATCAGTACATGAAACAATTAATGGATCTTTGATATTAGTTTTGCTAATGTCAAAAACAGAACCAAATGCGCCAATATTTTCAGACGATTTCTTTTTTTTGACATTTTTATTTGTAATTTTAGCTATGTGTTTTACAAATTTGTTTGCAAGCTCGATATTGACTCCGCTTTTTTTATAACTATTTTTTGTTTTTTTCATTAATAAGATGGTAATTATTAAAATATGAATAAAATTAAATTATACATAATTATAATAGTATTTTTATCAATAACTGGAAATGTTTTTTCAAAAATTTCTACTTTTGATGTTGATAATATTATAATCGATAATTCAAACAGTCAAAATAATCAAGAAATACTCAACAAAGCTTTTAAAAAAGGGTTTCTAAAACTTATTAATAGAATACTTTTAAATAAAGACGTTAATAAAATTAAAAAATCAAATTTAAATGATATTAAAGAGCTTATATCTTCTTATCAAATAATACAAAATAGTAATTCATTAAATAAAAACGATACTCTTATCAATATATCTTTTGACAGAAATAAAATGAATAATTTTTTTTATAAAAATAACATTTCTTATGCAGACATATCGAAATCAAAGATTATTGTATTTCCTGTCATCTTACAAAATGAAAGTATAAATATATTTGATGATAATTATTTTTATAAAAATTGGAATTCAAATGAGATTAATGAAACAAATAATTTTATTGAGTATCTTCTCCCATTAGAAAACATTGATGATATTCAATTTTTAAATAAATTTAAGGATAACTTAGAAAGTATAGATGTTAAAAAAATGGTATCTAGTTATAATGTAAATGATTACATATTTCTTGTAATAAAACCTTTATCAAATAGCACGAACGTGTTTGTAAATGGAGAAATCTCTAATAATAAAATTATTAAGAATATAAAAATATTAGGTACTAATGATCAAGATCAAATTCAAAATTACAAAAATATTATAAATAAATTAAAATTAGAAATTAATGATATTTGGAAATCTCAAAATCTTATTGATATTGGAACGCCATCTTTTTTAAATATAAATTTAGACATAGATAAATTAAACGATCTTTTAAATTTGCAAACAGCTCTAGATAAAATTGATTTAGTAATGGACTATAGAGTTTTGGAATTAAATAAAAATTACGCCAAAATAAGAATTAAATATATAGGAAAAATTAATAAGATTAAGTCAAAATTTGATGAACAAGGCATTATGATTAATATTGTTAATAATGTATGGAATCTGAAAGTAATATAAATGAATCAATTAGTCTTCCAATTTCCATTCAAGACTACTTATTTTGAACAAGATTTTTATGTTTCAACGAATAATTTTGAAGCATATAAATTAATAGAAAGTTGGCCCAATTGGCCAGATAGATTAATTAATATTTATGGACCAAATGGTTGTGGAAAAACTCATTTAGCAAATATATTAAATAAAAAAATTAATTCATATTTAATTAAAGCTAAAGACTTAAATGAAGATATTTTTAAGAATATTAAAAAATATGATTGTGTTATAATTGATGAATATAATTCAGATTTAGATGAAAGATTTTTATATTCAATTTTAAATCAAATAAATCAGTTAGATAAATATCTTTTGATAAATTCAATGAATTCAATTAAACAAATTAAAGTTAATTTAAATGATTTAAAATCAAGATTTTTAAGCTTTATCGACCTTGGTATTGATCTACCAACAGATGATTTACTTAGAGTTATTCTAACAAAGTCTTTTTCAGACCTTCAAATTAAAGTTGATATTAAATTATTAGAGTATATTTTAAAAAATATTGATAGATCATATGAAAAAATATTTCAGTTTATTAAAGATATAGACAAGAAGTCCTTATCTTCCGGAAAACCAATTAATTTAACACTGGTTAAAAATGTATTAAAACAAAATGAACAAATATAGATCACATAATTGCTCGGAATTAAAAGAAGATAATATAGGTAAAGATATAATAATATCTGGATGGATACATAGAAAGAGAGATCACGGAAATTTATTGTTTGTTGATTTAAGAGATCATTTTGGTCTCACACAATGTGTAATAGAAAATAAAAATAAATATTTTTCTATTTTAGAAAAATTAAAACAAGAGTCCGTGATAACTGTATTTGGTAAAGTTGTGAAGAGAGAAGAAGGCACAGAAAATTTAGAACTATCTACCGGAAAAATTGAAATTGATATTCAATCAATAAAAATTCTCTCTGAGGCAAAAGAATTACCATTGCCTGTTTTTGGAGAACAGGATTATCCTGAAGATATAAGATTAAAATATAGATTTTTAGATCTTAGAAGATCTCATATGCATAAAAACATTATACTAAGATCAAAAGTTATTTCTTTTATCAGAAGTGAAATGTCAAAGTTGGGATTTTTAGAATTTCAAACACCTATCTTAACATCCTCAAGCCCTGAAGGAGCAAGAGATTTTTTAGTTCCAAGTAGATTAAACCCAGGAAAATTTTATGCCTTACCTCAAGCACCTCAACAATTTAAACAATTAATTATGGTTTCTGGATTTGACAATTATTTTCAAATTGCTCCATGTTTTAGAGATGAAGATGCCAGGGCTGATAGAAGTCCTGGTGAATTTTACCAATTAGATATAGAAATGTCATTTGTTGAACAAGAAAATGTTTTTGAAATTGTTGAAAAACTTATGATTAATACTTTTAAAAATTTTTCCTCAAAAAAATTAATGCATGAAAAATTTCCTCGTATACCTTATGAAGTTTCTATGCTTAAATATGGAACAGACAAGCCAGATTTAAGAAATCCTTTAATAATTTACGATTTAACAAATATATTTTTAAGAGATGATGTTTCATTTGATATTTTTAAAAAACTAGTTAAATCAGGTTCAAAAGTAAGATGTATAGTAACAAAAAAAACAAAAGATAAACCTAGAAGTTTTTTTGATGGTGTAGATAAATGGGCTAAGGAACAAGGAGCCTCTGGTCTTGCTTACTTCACTTTAGAGAAAAACGAAAAAATTTCAGCAAAAGGACCTGTCGGTAAATTTTTTAAAGAAGATTCTCTAAAAGAACTGATGAAAATAACCTCTGCAGAAATAGGTGATAGTGTATTTTTTGCTTGCGGAAAGATACGTGAAATTGAAAAAATTACTTCTCTTGCAAGAGACAAAATTGCAACAGATTTAAATCTTATTGATGAAAATAAATTTGCATTTTGTTGGATAGTTGATTACCCAATGTTTGAACTCGAAGAGGAGAGCAAAAAAGTTCAATTTAGCCACAATCCATTTTCAATGCCTCAAGGAGATATTAGCAAATTAAATTTTGAAAAACCCTTAGAAATTAAAGCTTACCAATACGATATAGTATGTAATGGTGTAGAGTTATCTTCTGGAGCAATTAGAAATCATAAACCAGAATTAATGTATAAATTATTTTCTATTGCTGGATATAATAAAAGTCAAGTTAATGAAAAATTCAGTGGAATGATCAATGCTCTTAGTTATGGTGCTCCTCCCCATGGAGGTATAGCTCCAGGTATAGACAGGATTGTAATGTTATTAGCTGATGAAAAAAATATTAGGGAGGTAACACTTTTTCCCTTAAATCAAAATGCGCAAGACTTATTGATGAATGCCCCCACAACTGTTGATGACAAACAGTTAAAAGAGTTAAATATTAAAAAAAATATTTTAAAAAAAAATTAATTTTTAGTTTTCAGATTTATTCTAATATCACTTAAATCGACGAGTTTTTCTTCATATTTACTTCTTACAAATCCTTTAGATGTAATATTTTTTACTATTTTCAAAAATTTATCATCAGTATTATCGCTACTTACATCTGAAGTACTGGCAATAGATGGTGTATGGGCTAATTCTTCTTTACCAAGATAAGAAATAGCAAGTTCTCTAAAAACATAATCAAGAATTGATGAAGCACTAAGAATTCTATCGTTACCATCCACATTACCAGATGGTTCAAATTTAGTATCTATGAAAGCGTCAACATATTCATCTAGAGGCACTCCGTATTGTAATCCTAAAGATATTGCTATAGCAAAATTATTCATCATTGCTTTAACTAGTTCACCTTCTTTATTTGTATCAATGAATATTTCTCCTATTTTACCGTCATTATATTCACCTGTATGAAGATACACTTTATGATCTCCTATTTGGGCTTTTTGAATATAACCTTTTCTTCTATCAGGCATTTTAAATCTTTTTCCTATCTTTCCTAAAACTTTATTTTCGAGATTGATATTTTTACTATCAGTTGTTCTGGAAATTTTTTCTGAGGTATTGCTTGGTAAAGTCGTATTATCGCTATTTTTTTTATTATCAGACTTGCTTCTGTCTCCAATTTTTTTTGTTTTTCTATTATTAAGCTTAACTTCAATTAATTCAACTTCACCGTCTTTTCTTTGATCAATTTTCGCCAATTCTTTGTCATTAAGATCATCTAGGGAATGAACAGTTTTAAAGGTACAAGTATAAAATGTTTCTACAATATATTTTTTCATAATTTAAGGAATCTATTATTGTAGATATATCTTATATATAGTAAGTGTAAATAATATTATTATACACTTATAGATTGTGTGGATTTTAAAATTATTATGATCAATATAAAACAAATTTTTACTTGGTGGCATAAACAAACTTTTGGAACTTTTTTAAAAACTTTATTCTCAGGCAAATATGTTGGAAAAGATGAAAATGGTAATAAATATTATACTAATAAAAAAAAAGAAAGATGGGTAGTATTTAAAAAAAATGTAGAAGCTTCAAAAATTACAAATGATTGGTATTTATGGATGCATCATACAGTAGATGAAGTTCCTAAAAATGATGCTAAGAAATTTATTTGGCAAAAAAAGCATACTGAAAATTTAACGGGAACTCAAAAATCGTATAAACCAAGTAAAATTTCAAAAACACAAAATAAAAAAAAATATGAAACTTGGGATATTTAAATATTTTATAATAATCTTTTTATTTTCTTTTACAAGTTTGACTTTTTCTGCTGATAAAATTCAGTCAGTACCTTTAGTAAATTTAGAAAATCTTAAACCAAGTTATGAAAATGAAGATGAAGATTATTCTAAAACTTCTGAAGAACTTGATATTTTAAAAGAAAAAAGTGAAAATTCTAAAGACACTTCAACAACAAGCATTAACGTTGTTGCTCTAGATAAGATAACTGCTAAAACATCTAACATAAATATTAAGATAGGTGAAACAAAAAAATTTGGATTACTTGAAATTAAAGCTGTTGATTGTGGAAAGACAGAATCTTTAAACGAAAAAGGTGATGTAGCATATATTCAAGTTAAAGATATAACCGATAATTCAAATGAAAAAATATATGTCTTTAATGGATGGACATTTTCTTCTAGTCCCTCACTCAAACCTATTGATCATCCAGTTTATGATGTTTGGTTGGTAAACTGTGAAAATATTTAATAAAATTTCTCTTTACCTAACCAATTTGTATCAAAATCACTATCAATAAATTTTTTATGATTCAAAATTTTTTTATGAAGATCAATTGTAGTTGTAATACCTTCAATTACAAATTCATCTAAAGATCTAAGAGTTCTTTGAATTGCTTCAGTTCTATTTCTACCTTTACAAATTACTTTTGCTATTAAACTGTCATAATAAGGAGTAACTTTGCACCCCTGAAAAATTGATCCATCCACTCTAGTTCTAAAACCCGAGGGTTGATGGCAAACACTAATTGTTCCAGGACTTGGTTGAAAATCAAGAGCTGGATTTTCAGCATTTATTCTACATTCAATGGAATGTCCTCTAGGATCAATATCACTCTGATTAAGAGCTGTATCTCCAGAAAAAGCTATCCAAAGTTGTTCTTTAACAATATCTATACCTGTCTGAACTTCTGTTACTGGATGTTCAACTTGAACTCTTGTGTTCATTTCTAAAAAATAAAATTTTCCATTTTCGTAAATAAATTCAACTGTACCAGCTCCCTCATATCCAATTTTTTCAACCATTTTAACTGTTTTATTTAATAAATCTTTTCTTTGTTCTTCAGTTAAAACTGGACTTGGCGTTTCTTCTATTAATTTTTGGTGTCTTCTTTGCACAGAACAATCTCTTTCACCTAAGTGAACTGTTCTATTTTTACCTGACATTATTTGAACTTCTATATGTCTTGGATTTTTAAAATATTTTTCTATATATAATTCATCATTACCAAAGTATTTTTTCGCCTCTGTTTTAGCAGTTAAAAATAAATTTTCTAATTGACTTTCTTCACTAACTACTTTCATCCCCTTTCCGCCACCACCCGCAGCAGCTTTTATTAAAACTGGATAACCTATAGTTTTACACAGAGATTTAGCCTCTTCAAAAGATTTTACGCTACCTTCAGAACCTTCAATTATTGGCAACCCATTTTTTTTTGCAATTCTTTTTGCTTCAATTTTATCTCCCATTTTACTTATCAGTTGAGAGCTTGGCCCAATAAATTTAATACCATGTTTTGTAACAACATCTGCAAATTTTGCATTTTCAGATAGAAAACCATATCCAGGGTGAATCGCTTCTGCTCCTGTCAAATCAACTGCGGACATCAAAGAAGAAATATTCAAATAGCTATTTTGAGGTTGATGAGATCCTATGCAAACACTTTCATCTGCTAGTCTTACATGCATTGCTTCTGAGTCCACATCAGAATGGACTGCTACTGTTCCAATGCCCCATTCTTTACAAGCCCGAATTATCCTTACTGCAATTTCTCCCCTATTAGCGATCAAGACTTTTTTAAACATTTTATTTTATTTAAGTAGAACTAAAGTTTGACCAAATTCAACAGGTTGACCATCGTTAACTAATATTCTTTTTACTATACCATCTGCAGAGGAGGGAATATGATTCATTGTTTTCATTGCTTCAACAATCATAATAGTTTGACCTTTTTTAACTTTGTCACCAACTTCTACAAATTTTTTTGCTCCAGGTTCGGCTGCCAAGTAAGCAGTTCCTATAATTGGTGATTTAACTCTTACGCCTTCGCTGTCATCTTTATCAGTTAGAACAGATTTGTTAGGTGAGACTACTGCGCCTGTGCTTGTTTGTTCTAAAATACTTTTAGAAGATTTAGATACTTTGATCTTTGTTTGACCATCTTGATATTCTATTTCCGTCAAATTAAACTCACCTAAATAGTCCACAAGTTCTTTAATAAGTTTTTTATTTATTTTCATTTTTTAAGATATTTTTAATCGCTTCTAAGGACATAGTATACCCTCTGGTACCAAATCCGCAAATAATTCCTGTCGCTAAATTGCTTATAAGTGATTTTTGCCTAAATTCCTCTCTTTTGTAAATATTAGTAATATGTAACTCTATAATTGGAATTTTTAATATTGCTAAAGCATCTCTTATAGCAACAGAGGTATGTGTATAAGCTGCAGCATTTATAATAACTCCATCAAATTTATCTCTACAATCTTGTATTATATTAACTAAATCACCCTCAATATTTGATTGTTTAAAATTTATTTCTAATTCTAATACTTTGGCTCTCTCTAAACATTCAGTTTCAATTTTTTTAAGAGAAATGTCCCCATACTTTTCTTTCTCTCTTTCACCTAAAAGGTTAAGATTGGGACCATTAATAATAATAATTTTATGTTTCATAACTTTGATATAAGATAAATAACTAACTGAAATATGGCAAAAATACAATTAAATGGTAAAAAAATACCAATAAAACAAAAGATTTCATTATCTAATTTATTAAAAATTTATAAATTAGATAAAAAGAAAATTGCGATAGAATTAAACGGTGTAATTATTCCAAAAAATTTATATAAGAAAAAAATAATTAATAATAATGATAAAATAGAAATTGTCCATTTTATAGGAGGAGGATAAATAATTGAACAAAGACAAATTTAAAATTGCTAACCAAGTTTTAAAATCAAGGCTGATTGTAGGCACCGGAAAATACAAAAATTTTAAAGAAACTTCAGAAGCCGTAAAAGCATCAGGAGCAGATATGGTCACAGTCGCTGTTAGAAGAGTAAATATTTTAGATAAAAAAAAACCTTTATTAATGGACTACTTAGATCCAAAAAAAATTAAATATTTACCTAATACAGCTGGATGTTTTAATTCCTCGGATGCATTAAGAACTCTGAGATTAGCACGTGAGATGGGTGGTTGGAAAATGGTTAAACTAGAAGTACTAGGAGATAAAAAAACTTTATTTCCAGATATGATAGAAACTATTAAATCTACAAAGATTTTAGTAAAAGAAGGATTTAAAGTATTGGTATACTGTTCAGATGATCCTTTGCTTGCAAAAAAATTAGAAGATGTCGGTGCATCTGCTATCATGCCTCTAGCATCACCAATTGGATCTGGACTAGGAATACAAAATAAAGTAAATATTTCATTAATTGTAAAGCAGTCTAAAGTTCCGGTCATTGTAGATGCTGGAATTGGAACAGCTTCTGATGCAACAATAGCAATGGAATTAGGATGTGACGGTGTTCTTGTAAACAGTGCAATTGCGAAAGCAAAAAAACCTTTAATTATGGCTCAATCTTTCAAAAATGCTGTTTTAGCCGGTAGACAATCATACTTATCTGGTAGAATGAATAAAAATTACTTTGGATCTGCTAGTTCGCCTTCAAAAGGTTTGATTTAACCAACTTTTTTTCGTCGAGTCCATAAAGTTCTTGGATGTTTTGCCTTTTTTTTAACGCTTTCTTTTTTATTTTTATCCATTTTTTTTTCGTTTGTTATTTTAACAATTTTTTCAGTAACTTTTTTTTCAGTTTTTTTTGAGATAGTGTTTTTAATTACTTCTTTTATTTTTTCAATTTTATTTAAATTTTCAATTTTATTAACTACTTTCTTATTTTTATTTAATAAAGATATTTTATATTCAGGAATAATTAATTCATTATCGTCTATAAATTCAATTTTAAATTTATATTTTTTTTGAAAATAATCTATTTCTTTTTTTAATATATTTTCGATATATATTTTTATTTTTGGGGGTATATTGGCTTTTATATATTTAATCTTATTTGTAAAAGCTAACATCTCAATTTTTTTTATTATTTTTAAAGCATACGACTCCATCGATAAATTTGTTTCCCAAATAATAGATCCCTCTCTTAGTCTTTGTCTTGTCATTTCTAATAATCCAAAATTACTAATTTTTCCAACTTGAATTCTAGCTCTATCTTTTTTAATACTTTCTCTCATTTTTTTTTCTACAAGCCTTTTGTTATGAAAATTTAACATATCGATAAAATCTATAACTATCAGACCAGATAAATCCCTAATTTTTAATTGTCTTGAAATTTCCTCTGCGGCTTCCAAATTTGTATTTAAAGCTGTTTTTTCTATATTTACATTTTTTGTAGATTGTCCTGAGTTGATATCGATAGCAACTAAAGCTTCAGTAGGGTTTATGACTAGATATCCTCCAGATTTTAACTTTACAGAAGGTTCAAAAATATTATTTAATTCCTTTTCAATCCCAGCATCATGGAAAAGAGGTATTTTTCCTCTATATTTTTTTATAAATTTAACATTTTTTGGAACTAATTCTTTCATAAAAGTCTTAGCTTTTTGATAACCTTCATTGCCGTCTACATAAATATTTTTTGTATCATTATCGTAAATATCTCTTAGAGCTCTTTTAATAATATCACCTTCTTCATAAATTAATGATGGAGCATTAGACTCAACTGCTTTATTTGTTATTAGGTCCCAAGTGCTCGTAGTATTTTCAAAATCTTTTTCAATCTCATTTTTAGTTTTATTAGCTCCAGCAGTTCTTACAATTACACCCATACTTTTAGGGATTTCTATTTGATTCAATATACCGCGTATTTTTGCTCTATCTGTAGAATTAAATATTTTTCTAGATATACCCCCTCCTTTTGCAGTATTTGGCATCAAAACAATATATTTTCCAGCAAGAGAAATAAAAGTTGTTAGTGCAGCACCTTTTTGGCCTCGTTCTTCTTTTAGAACTTGTACTAAAATTACTTGTCCAGGCTTAATTACTTCTTGAATTCTATATTTTCTTAATCCGTAAGTATTTTTTAATTTTTCCCTATATTTTTTATTATCATTATTATTTTCAGTACTTTTTAAATTTTCTTTGATTATAGTATCTTTATTATTTCCATCAGAACTTTTATTTTCACTTGCTATCTCATTATTATCAACATTTATCTTATTACCGTTTTCTAAATCATTGTTTTCATTATTTGTGACATCTTCAGGACTAGTATTTTTTAATTTTTCTCTAATTTGCTGTTCAGCTTCTTGTAATTTTTCTTTATCTTCAGTAGGTATTTGATAGTAATTTGATTGAATATCATTAAAAGCTAAAAAACCATGTTTTAACCTTCCGAAGTTTATAAACGCTGCCTGAAGTGACGGTTCTACTCTACTAACAGTTCCTAAATAAATATTATTTTTAAAATTTATTTTGTTTTTATTTTCATACTCGTATTCTTCAATTGAAGAAGAAGATTTAAGAACAATTCTAGTTTCATCTGGATGAGATGCGTCAATATATAAATTTTTTTCCATGTAAAATGAATTCCTTTAGTAATTTTTGGTGAATTTTTTTTATGAGTAAACATAGTTTATTATACAATTTTTTTATTATAATTAAAACCAATTATAATCGTATATAATGCCTTAAGATAGCCAAAATTTAAGGATTACCATATATTATTTATGAATAAATTTTTTAGTTATGCAATAAAAACTGGAATATTGTTTTTATCAATTTTTATTTTATTAGTTTTTTCAACTGTTTGGTATTTTTCTTCTGGTTTACCAGATTATAAAAAGCTTTCAAAATATGAACCTCCTGTGTCTAGTAGAATTTACGCAGAAAATGGTCAGTTAGTAGCTGAATATGCCATTGAAAAAAGATTATTTATTCCTTACGAATCTATTCCGCTTAAAATAATAAATTCTTTTTTGTCTGCAGAAGATAAAAATTTTTTCTCTCATCCTGGTGTGGACGCTAAAGGGATAATAAGAGCAGTTATAAATAATTTTAACAACATAATTCAAAATAAAAGGCTCGAGGGAGCATCAACTATTACACAACAAGTTGCAAAAAATTTTCTTTTAACTAATGAAGTATCTATAAAAAGAAAAGTTAAAGAAGCAATATTAGCATTCAGAATTGAAAAAGCATATACTAAGGAAAGAATTTTAGAACTTTATCTTAATCAGATATATTTAGGAGAAGGAACTTACGGAATTGCAGCTGCCAGTCTGGAATACTTTGATAAATCTGTTAAAGAGATAAATTATGAGGAGGCAGCTTTATTAGCAGCTTTACCAAAAGCACCAAGTAAATATAATCCATTTAGGTATAAAGAAGAAGCTAAATTAAGAAGAAATTTAGTATTAAAAAATTTATTTGAAAACGGATTCATTAACAATAATGAGTTTAATAAATTAAAAAAAAAAGAAATTAAATTAAAAAAAAGAAAAATTAAATTAGTAAACGAGGCCAATTCTTACACAGAAGAAGTAAGAAGGAATATAAATTTAAACTATGGTTTTAAAAAACTGTATGCAGATGGACTAGCTATTAAAGTACCATTGGATGTAAATTATCAAATTTATGCACAAAAAGCTTTAAGAGAAGGAATAGAAGCCTATGATAGAAGACATGGCTGGAGAGGACCAATTACGAATAAAAACGAGAACAAAAATTGGCAAAATAAAATTGAGTCAATAAAGTTAGACCCAACATTAAATTGGTCAATAGCAGAAGTAATAGAAGTATCTGACGACAATCTTTTTTTAAAAGAAATTAAAAGTAAAAGAAAGATTGAAATCAAAATTAATGAACTAAAATGGATTAATAAAAACTCATTAAATAATAATTTTATTTTAGGGGATTTAGTATATGTACAACAAAATAAAAATAAAGTTTGGAATATAAAACAATATCCGAAAGTAAATGGAGCAATAATAATATTGGATCCCTTTACAGGTAAAGTGAAAGCTTTAGTAGGAGGTTTTAATTATAAATCAAGTGAATTCAATAGAGCAACACAAGCAAAAAGACAACCTGGTTCAGCCTTTAAGCCTTTTGTTTATGCCGCTGCTTTAGAAAACAATTATTTACCTAATACAATGATTCTTGATGCCCCATTTATTGCAGAACAGGGCACAGGCCTTAAAAATTGGAAGCCAGAAAATTATGGTAAAAAATTTTACGGACCCTCGACATTAAGAAAAGGTATAGAATATTCTAGAAATTTAATGACAGTCAGAATTTCCGAAAATTTAGGGCTAGAAAAAGTTCTTAATCTTTCAAAGAATTTAGATATTTATGATGAAATTCCAGAACTTTTATCTGTCTCTCTGGGGTCTGCTGAGACTACTTTAATTAAAATTACATCTGCGTATGCATCATTTGTAAATGGAGGAAAAAAAATTTCACCGATTTTAATTGATAGAATTCAAGATAGAAGAGGTAAAACAATTTTTAATTCAGATAACAGATTATGTAGCGGTTGCGACAGATATTTAACAAAAAATAAGGAGTTTCCAAGAATAGAAGACAATTATAAACAAGTTTTTAGTGAAGAAACTGCATATCAAATGACCTCAATTTTAGAGGGAGTTATTAAGAGAGGGACTGGAAAAAAATTAAGAAATTTAAAAGTACCATTAGCTGGAAAAACTGGCACTACAAATAACAATTATGATGCATGGTTTATTGGATACAGCTCTAATCTAGTTATAGGTGTTTACGTAGGTTTTGATTCTCCACAATCACTAGGCAAATATGAAACAGGCTCCAAGGCAGCGTTACCTATCTTTAAAAGTTTTGTTCAAAAAGCATTGTTTAAAGAAGATTTTAAGGAATTTAAAATACCAAAAGGAATTTATTTTGCACCTGTAAATTATGACACAGGAAAAATAGAGGATTTTAATAATTCAAAAGCAATAATTGAGGCTTTTAAATTAAAAGATATAAACATTGTTGAAAATAACAATTTAAGGCCAAAGAATAATTATGATAAACTAATCAAATTTAGACAATTTTATTAATGGAAACATTTCTTTCAAAAATAAATCTTATTGAAAAATCATTAAGTAGTATCAGGGGGTATCTTTGAAAAAAATAATATTGAGTCTAAATTAATTTCATTAAATGAGACAACATCTAAAGATAATTTTTGGAAAAATAAAAAGAAAGTAAAAAAAATAGTAAAAGAAAAAAAGTTGTACGAAGATATTATTTCTTCATTCCAAAATTCTGAAATAGAACTTAGCAATTTAAAAGAAATATACCAATTAGGTTCTGATGAAAAAAATGAAGAAATTTTATTAGATTGCGAAAATAAAACAAAAATTATATTAGAAGAAGTAAAAAAAAATCAAATAAAATGCTTCCTTTCTGGAGAAAACGATAGTTTTGATATCTATTTAGAAATTCATGCAGGAGCTGGCGGAACTGAAAGTCAAGATTGGGCTGACATGTTGAGAAGAATGTATCTTAAATGGTTTGATAAAAAATTTTTTAAGTATCAAACTGTCAGTGAACATAAAGGAGATGAAGCTGGAATTAAATCTACAACATTAAAAGTTAATGGAGAATATTTGTATGGATTAATGAAAAATGAGTCAGGAGTGCATAGATTGGTCAGAATTTCACCTTTTGACAGTGGTGCTAGAAGACATACCAGTTTTGCAAGTGTTTGGGTTTATCCAGCGGTAGATGATGAAATAGAAATTCAAATAGAAGAAAAAGAACTTAGAATTGACACCTTCAGATCGAGTGGTGCCGGTGGACAACATGTTAATACAACTGATAGCGCTGTACGAATTACTCATTTACCAACAAAAATAGTAGTTCAATGTCAGAATGAAAGATCGCAACATAAAAATAAAGAAACTTGTTATAAAATGTTAAAGGCAAGATTGTATGAACATGAAATTCAGAAAAGAGAAGCAAAATCAGAAATAAATACTAGTGCAAAAACTGATATTGGGTGGGGTCATCAAATTAGATCATACGTTTTACAGCCATACCAGCTTGTAAAAGACCTAAGAAATAAAACTGAAAGCACTAACCCGGAATCAGTATTAAACGGAGAAATAGATCAATTTATTGAAGCAGGTTTATACAAAAAATAATGAAAAAAATATTTTTTATATTTACAATTTTAATACTTCTTTTTTTAATAAGTGCAACATTAATATTATCTACTAAAGGTGTTCAAACAGATAAATTTAATGAAATAATATTTAATGAAATAAAAAAAAATAATTCGAATTTAGCAGTAAAATTTAAAGATATAAAAATTAAACTTGATTTAAAAAAAATAAATTTATTTTTGTCTACAAAAAATCCAGATATAGAGTATCGAGACATTAATATACCAACAGAAGACATTAAAATTTATGTTAATTTCAAAGATTTAATAAAGAAAAAAATTAATATTGAGAAATTATTTATAAAATTTAATAAGATAAAAATTGAAGATTTAAAAACTCTTGTTATTGAATTAAAACCCTCAAATCTAAAAAGATTTTTCTCTAACAATATATCAAAAGGAGAAGTAAAATTAGATATTTCAACCGATTTTGACGAAAATTTTAAAATTAAAAACTATAAAATTTCTGGGAAGGTAAAAAATGTAAATATAAATGTTTTTGATAAAACAAAAATTAATAAAGCAAAATTTAATTTTATAACTGAAAATAAATTTACTTTAATTAATTCTATTTCTTCTGAGATTGATGGAATTCCAATCACAGATGGAGAAATAAAAATTATGAATAATGAGAATTTAGTAATTTCAGGGTTTTTAAAAAATAATTTATTATTTAAAAATGAAAACGTGACAAAATTTTTAGAATTTACAAAAATAAATAATTATTCAAAAAATAAAATTAAGATAAATGGTAATTTTAATCATAATTTTAAATTATTTTTTTCAGAATCTTTAAGTCTAGAAGATTATGAATATAAAGTTGAAGGAAAAATAATTAATGCAAGTATAATTTTTAAGGATAAAATAGAAAATATTTTTTTAAAAAGTAAGATTTACAAATTTCTTTCTAATGATACAGTTTTAGAATTATCAATTAATAAAAATAAAGAAAGTAATTTAAAACTTGAAGGAAAGTATAAATTAAATAAGCAAGATCAGTTTAAAAAATATTCACTTAAATATAATTTAAAAAATAAAAAATCTAATTTTAAAATAAATTTTAATTTTGACGAAGAGATTAATTTTGATTTTCTAAATTATAATAAAAAAAAGGGTAAATTATCAAGTATTTCAAGTGAAATATTTTTTTCTAAAAAAGATATTAGAATTCAAAATTTTTCGTATAAGGAAGGTCTCTCATTAATTCTTTTAGAAGGAATTAAACTAAATAATAAAAAAGAATTAAAAGAATTTAAAAAGATTAAAATAAAAACTAATGAAGACGGCCAAGATAATAATAATTTTGAAATAATATATGGTTCAAAAATTTATGTTAAAGGTAAAAAGTTTGACGCTTCAAACTTAATTAAAAACATAACCAAAAAAAATAAAGTTAATATGTTAAAAAATATTAATAAGAATATAGAAATAAATTTTGAAAATATTTCTACAAAATTATCCATTCCTTTATATAAATTTAATTTAATCGGTGAAATAAAGCGGGGAAAATTTGTCAACTTGTCTTCTAAAAGTGAGTTTGGATCAGATAAGTATTTAGACATTTCATTAAAATCATATAAAGATAAAAGATTAAAAAAATTAGAGGTATTTTCTGACCTTCCAAAGCCGATTTTATCGGACTATTCTTTTTTTAAAGGAATAGAAGGAGGAAAATTATTATTTGTATCAGATTTTAACGACAATTCTTCAAATTCGAATTTAACAATAGAAAATTTTAAAGTGAAAAATGCACCTGGTTTTGCCAAACTCCTTTCTTTAGCAGATTTCGGAGGCATGTCGGACTTATTATCTGGAGAAGGAATAAGTTTTGATACATTAGAAATAAAATTTAGTAATGATAAGGAACTTCTTAAGATAAATGAAATTTACGCAATTGGGCCTAGTATTTCTATTTTGATGGATGGATACATAGAAAATAAAACTGGATTAACTAGTTTAAGAGGCACTATGGTACCTGCAAAAGAATTAAATAAACTAATTTCTAAAATTCCATTAATTGGTGATATCTTAATTCCAAAAGATATAGGAGAAGGGCTTTTTGGCGTTAGTTTTAAATTGAAAGGAAGGAAAGGAAGTATAAAAACTACCGTAAACCCTATTAAAACAATAACACCTAGATTTATTACAAAAGGTTTAGAAAAAATAAAAAAACCTAAATAAACTTAATCACATAGTGCTTTTTTTTTCCAAATGATATTTTTAAGTTATTACTTTCTTTAAAATCTTTTAAATTTATAATTTTTTTTTCATCTTTAATTACTTTACCATTAATTTTTATACCGTTGCTACTAATAGCTCTTCTAGCTTCACTTTTAGAAGTAGTTATATTTTGAGAAGATAATAAACTTAAAATATCTATACCTTTTTCCATTTCATCTTTTGAATATGTTATTTCAGGAAGACCTTTACTTATCACACTTGATTGAAAAGTTTCTCTAGCCGTATGTTCTGCTTCTTGAGAGGCTTTTTTACCATGTAAAATATTTGTTGTTTCATTTGCTAATAAAATTTTTAATTTATTTATATTTTTTTCTTTTTCAATTATTTTATCTAATTCATCATTGTTAATTTCAGTAAAATATAATAAAAATTTTTTCACATCTTTATCATCTGTATTTCTCCAAAATTGCCAATAGTCATATGTTGAAAATAATTTTTTATCTAACCAAACAGCACCTTTTTCTGTTTTTCCCATTTTTGCTCCAGATGCCAAAGTTATCAAAGGTGTTGTTAATCCAAACGCTTCTTTTTTTAATTTCTTTCTAATTAATTCAACACCATTAATTATATTTCCCCATTGGTCAGAACCACCTAATTGCAAAATGCAGTTATTTTTTTTGTATAATTGAAAAAAATCATAAGCTTGTAAAATCATATAATTAAATTCCATATAACTTAATGATTGTTCTCTTTCCAATCTGAGTTTAACGCTCTCAAAAGTAAGCATTTTGTTAATTGTAAACTGACTTCCAATTTCTCTTAAAAAGTCTATATATTTTAATTTAGATAACCATTCATAATTATTTACAAAAATAGGTTTTGTTTTTTTATTCTTAAAATTTAGAAGACGCTCAAATATTTTTTTAATATTTGAAATATTCTTTTTAATTTCTTTTTGATCTATAATTTTTCTTGTAGAGTCTTTTCCTGAGGGATCTCCTATTAATGTTGTGCCACCTCCCAATAAAACTATTGGTTGATGTCCATTCTTTTGCAACATTCTTAAAATCATAATTTGTAACAAGCTACCAACATGGAGACTATTTGCGGTGCAATCAAAACCTATATAAGCTTTGATAGAATTCTTTCCACTTATCTCATTAAGGGCTTCCAAATTTGTACATTGGCTCAGGTATCCCCTATTTTTCATTTCTTCTATAAATGAGTTTTTCATAGTAGTTTTTGTGTTAAAAATACTATTATACAAAAATATTTATAAATAAATAAAAATATGAAAAAAGACTATATATCCATAGGTTTAATGAGTGGCACATCTGGAGATGGTGTAGATGCTTCAATAATTTCGTCAGATGGCTATAAAAAATACACTTCTATTAAAAACAAATATTACGAATATAACAATGAAATATTTGATGAAATCCACGAAATTAGGGAAAAAATTAATTGTTTAAATGATATTAAAAAATTTTCCAAAGAGATAAGCTCCTTAGAAAGAAAAATTACAATTTTTCATGCCGAAGTAATTTCTGATATTGAACAAAAAAAAATTGTCAATTTAATTGGTTTTCATGGTCAAACCATTTATCACAATCCTTCCCAGGGTGTTTCTAAACAACTAGGTAATGGACAACTGCTCTCTCAATTGACTAAAAAAAATGTAGTTTTTAATTTTAGAGAAAATGATATTAAAAATGGAGGACAAGGCGCTCCACTTACACCAATTTTTCATAATGTATTAATTAATCAAATAAGTAAAAAATATAATTTCAGTAGTCCGGTATCAATCTTAAATATTGGAGGTATATCAAACATAACATTTTCAAGAGGAAAGTTAAATTTTAATGAAAACGAAATAACGGCAAAAGATATTGGTCCAGGAAATTGTTTAATTGATGAATGGATGAGAAAAAAAACAAAAAAAAAATATGATAAAGATGGATTGTTAGCACGAAAAGGAAAAATAAATATACAAATATTTAATCAAGCAATTGAAAACTATTACGAAAATAAATTTAAAACTTCTTCCTTTAAAAACAATGAGAAAATTTTGCTTAGTTATGATCCTAAAGATTTCGACTTATCGTTTGTGCGAGGGCTCTCCTTAGAAGACGGTCTTGCGACACTGACAGCGTATACAGCAAAAATTATTTACTCTGAAATTAGTAAAGAAAAAACTGTTAAATGTTTAGTTTGTGGTGGAGGAAGAAAAAATAAATTTTTAATGGAGTTAATAAAAAAAAATGTAAAAAACGATAACGACATAAATTTTGATTTGATAGACTTATACAATATTGATGGAGATTTTGTTGAATCCCAAGCATTTGCTTATTTAGCGATAAGAACTTTTATGAGTGAGCCTATTTCTTTTCCTAAAACAACCGGATGTAAAAAATTAAAAGGGTGTGTAGGTGGTGAAATAATTTTTTTTAAATAAGCGCAGTTTTTTCTTTTATATATTTTTCTATTTCGCTTAAAAGTTCTACTTCTTTATTTTTAAAAAAATGATTAGCATTTTTAATTTTTGAAAAAATAACTTCTATACCTTTTTGATTTTTAATTCTTTTATCTAATTCATCAATACTTTCTTTAGTAACTAATTCATCTGACTCTCCATATGCTACTTGTCCTGAAGTTGGGCATGGAGCTAAAAAAGAAAAATCATATACATTAGGTTGAGGAGATATTGCTATAAAATTATTCACTTCCGGTCTCCTCATTATAAGTTGCATACAAATTAAAGCGCCAAAAGAAAATCCAGAGACCCAACATTGACTATAATCTAAATTTTGCCTTTCAATCCAATCCAATGCGGCTGCAGCGTCAGATAACTCACCTTGCCCATTATCAAATACACCATCACTCTTCCCAACACCTCTAAAATTAATTTTAATCACTGAAAATCCATTTTCTAAAAACAAATTATATGTTAATTGAACTATTTTATTATTCATTGTTCCGCCATACTGCGGATGAGGTTGAAGCACAATTGCTACTGGTGATCCAAATTTAGGATTCTTATAATACTTACCTTCTAATCTTCCAGCTGGTCCAGGTATAAAAATTTCAGTACTTTTAGGTTTCATTTATTAATAATGATAATTATTTTCACAAAAAGATTAGTTTTATAACATGTTTTACCGCGTCAAATTAATTTTTTTAATTCCTACTATTCTACTAGGAATTGACCTACTATTCATATATTAGGTGCTTAATTTATGAAATTAACTACTAAAGGTAGATATGCTGTAATGGCGATGGCAGATTTAGCCTCTTATGCAGATAAAAGACCAGTCAGTCTTAGCGAAATATCACTAAGACAAAATATTTCTTTACCTTATTTAGAGCAGCTTTTTTTCAAACTTAAATCTAAAAATTTAGTTAATAGTGTTAGGGGCTCAAACGGTGGCTATGCTTTAATAAAACCACCTTCTGAAATAAAATTATCAAGTATTATATTTGCTGTTGATGAAAATATTAAAACTTTAAAATGTAAAAAAGATTCTAAAAGAGGATGTCACAATAAAAACGTAAAATGTATTACACATAATTTGTGGGAAGATTTAGAAATACATATTAATAATTTTTTTGAAAAAATTAAATTAGAGGAACTAATAAATAAAAGTAAATAATTGCTAAAATGAAAACACAAAAAGATATAAAAACTGATAACGAATATAAGTATGGTTTTACAACTGATATTGAAAATATTAAATCACCAAAGGGTCTAAACGAAGATACAATTAAATTTATTTCAAAAATTAAAAAAGAACCTAAATGGATGCTAGATTGGAGAATGAAAGCATTTAATAGGTTAAAAAGTTTGAAAGAACCTAATTGGCAAAAACCAAAATATCCTAAAATAGATTATCAAAACTTATATTATTATTCAGCACCAAAAAGTGCTTCTGATAAACCTAAGAGTTTAGATGAGGTTGATCCTAAACTGATTGAAACTTATAAAAAGTTGGGTATCCCACTGCAAGAACAAAAAAGACTTAGTGGTGTTGCTGTAGATGCAGTTTTTGACTCTGTTTCTGTAGCTACAACTTTTAAAGAAGAATTGACCAAGAAAGGAATAATTTTTTGTCCAATTTCTGAAGCGATTATTAAACATTCTAAATTAGTAAAAAAATATTTAGGGTCGGTAATTCCTTTGACCGATCACTATTTTGCAACTCTTAATTCTGCTGTTTTTACAGATGGTTCATTTGTTTATATACCGCCAAACGTAAAATGCCCTATGGAATTATCAACTTATTTTAGAATAAATGCCTCTGAAACTGGTCAGTTTGAGAGAACTCTAATTATAGCAGACAAAGGAAGCTACGTAAGTTATTTAGAGGGTTGTACTGCTCCAATGAGAGATGAGAATCAACTTCATGCTGCAAATGTAGAATTAATAGCTCTAGATGATGCTGAAATAAAATACTCTACTGTTCAGAACTGGTATCCAGGTGATAAAAATGGTGTAGGAGGAATTTATAATTTTGTCACTAAAAGAGGAGCTTGCAGAGGAAAAAATTCTAAAATTTCATGGACTCAAGTTGAGACTGGTTCTGCAATAACTTGGAAATATCCAAGCTGTATACTTCAAGGAGATAATTCAATTGGAGAATTTTATTCTATAGCAATTACTAATAATCATCAAAAAGCAGACACGGGTACAAAAATGATTCATTTAGGCAAGAATACAAAAAGTAAAATAATTTCAAAAGGTATTTCTGCTGGAAAAGCTGATAATACTTATAGAGGATTAGTTGATATTAATTCTAAAGCTAAAAATTCTAGAAACTACACCCAATGTGACTCTCTACTGATGGGAAACAAGTGTGGAGCTCATACCGTTCCATACATAAAAAACAAAAATTCATCGTCAACTATAGAGCATGAGGCGACAACAACAAAAATAAATGAAGAACAGCTTTTTTATTGTAATCAAAGAGGACTAAATCAAGAAGAGGCTGTTAGTTTAATAGTCAATGGTTTTTGTAAAGAGGTACTACAACAACTTCCAATGGAATTTGCAGTTGAAGCTCAAAAATTAGTTTCTATAAGTCTAGAGGGGAGCGTGGGATAATGTTAAAAATAGAGAACTTAAAGACATTGGTTAATGGAAAATCAATATTAGATGGCGTAAATTTAAATATTAATGCCGGAGAAGTTCACGCTATAATGGGCCCTAATGGATCTGGAAAAAGTACTTTAGCAAATATCTTATCAGGAAAAAATGGCTATGAAACATCTGGCAATATTTTATTTAATAATGAAAATTTAAATAAAGTATCTATAGAAGAAAGAGCTCAAAAAGGAATGTTTTTAGCTTTTCAATATCCATTAGAAATTCCTGGCGTAAATACCAATATTTTTTTAAAAACTTCTTTAAATGCAATTAGAAAGTCTAAAGGAGAAAAAGAATTGGATACAATTACTTTTTTAAAACTAGTTAAAGAAAAATCAAATGAATTAGGAATTGATCCTAAGTTTCTCTCTAGACAATTAAATGTAGGTTTTTCTGGAGGAGAAAAGAAAAAAAATGAAATTTTACAAATGAAATTGTTAGATCCTAAATTATCTATATTAGATGAAACAGACTCAGGATTAGATATAGACGCATTAAGAATTGTAGCAGATGGTGTTAATTCATCAAAAAAAAAAGATAATGCTTTTTTAATTATTACTCATTATCAAAGATTATTAGATTATATAAAACCTGATTTTGTACATGTTCTTTCTAAAGGAAAAATAATCAAGACAGGCAATAGCGATTTAGCCAATCAATTAGAAAAATCTGGTTACGTCAACTTATAGTTTAAAAATGAATAATAATTTTGAATTCAATATTGAAAATACAAATTTAAATAATAAAGATTTAAGGGCAAAAAGCCTAGATTTCTTTAATAAAAATGGTTTCCCTAATAAAAGAATAGAAGAATGGAAATTTACTGATTTAGAAAAAATAATTAAGAATAATTTTCAAGAATTAAAATTTAATAATTTAATTTCGCAAGAACAAATAAAGATAGATTTAATTAAAGATTTTGATCATAATTCAATTATTTTAATTGATGGAAATTTTAAGTCAAAAAATTTTAAATATGAAAAAGAGTCAAATATAAAAGTAGAAAAATATAGTAAAAAATTAACAAAATATGATATTAGCAAAAGTTCGTTAATTAATTTAAATAATGCGTTATCTACAGATGGCTATTCTTTAGAAATTTTAAATCAATATAAATTTAATAAACCTCTAATAATTTATAATTTTTTTTCAAATAATGTAAAAAATAAAATTATAAACAATACTAATTTTATTGAAATAAAAAACAATTCTTCCTTAGAAATAATAGAATATCATTCAGATATTTCTCAAAGTAATTTTTTTTACAATAATAAGACAATCATTAAAGTTGGCAAAAACTCAACTCTTAAAAAATATAATCTTCAAGGCTGTAAAAGTAATGGATTTTATTATAAGTTTATAGACACATCTATAGATGAAAATTCAAATTATGAGAATTTTATTTTTACCTCAGGGGTAAAATTTAACAAAATTGATGAAAATATTTGTATAAATGGAGAAAAAGCGAATTGCACTATCCAGTCAGCTTTACTATTAGATCTTAATTCTCATCAAGAAATTAAAACTGAAGTAAAACATTTAAAACCTAATTGTTCTAGTTATCAAAAAATTAAAAATGTTTTAAAAGACAATAGCAAGGGTGCTTATCAAGGTAAAATTTTTGTAAAAGAAATAGCTCAAAAAACTGATGCATATCAATTAAGCAAAGCTTTGATACTGAGTGAAAAAGCTGAGTTTAATGCAAAGCCAGAATTAGAAATTTATGCTGATGATGTTAAATGTTCTCATGGATCTACGTCTGGAAACATGAATGAAGACTCAATTTTTTATCTAATGACAAGAGGCTTATCGAGAAAAAAGGCAAAAGAATTGCTAACCAAGGCATTTTTAAACGAAGTAATTGACAATTTAGAGAATTTTGAAATTAAAAAATTAATTGAAAAAAACATGGATAGGCAAATTAATGGACATTAAAAATATTAAGTCAGAGTTTCCAATTTTTAAACAAAAAATTAATAACAAACCTTTAGTCTATTTAGATAGTGCTAATTCATCCCAGAAACCACAATTAGTGATAGATAAGATTTCAAATTTTTATGAAACTGAATATTCTAATATTGGAAGAAGTGTACATACACTTGCTGTTAAGGCAACAAATAGGTATGAACAAACAAGAGATAAAGTTCAAAAATATTTTAATATTAAACACAGGGAAGAAATAGTTTTCACAAAAGGAGCTACAGAGTCAATCAATTTAGTTGCCTCTTCTTTTGGGGAAAAATTTATTAATTCTGGAGATGAAATTTTATCGACTGAACTTGAGCATCATTCAAACTATATACCTTGGAATTTTATTAGAGAAAAAAAAAGAGCTATTATTAAATTTATTCCAGTTAATAAAAATGGAGAACTAGAAATAGATGAAGTTAACAAACTAATAACTAATAAAACAAAGATTATAGCTTTGACTCATCTATCAAATGTAACAGGAGCTATAACACCATTAAAAAAAATTGTTGATATTGCTAAAAATAAAAATATTCCTGTTTTAGTAGATGGAACTCAAGGAGCGCCCCATTTAAAAGTAGATATGCAAGATCTAGGATGTGATTTTTATGCAATTTCATGTCATAAAATGTATGGACCAAATGGTTTAGGTGTACTTTATGCTAAAAAAAAATGGTTAGATGTAATGCCACCATATCAAGGGGGCGGAGGGATGATAGATGAAGTAACAAAAAATAAAGTAACTTACGGTGACCTGCCAACAAAATTTGAGGCAGGAACAGGTCAAACAGCAGAAGTTGTAAGTTTTTCAGAATCAATTAATTTTATAGAAAAAATAGGTATAAATAATATTTTATCACATGAAAATGAATTGATGGAATATAGTTTAGAAAAGTTGAAAAAAAATAATTCAGTTAATATAATTGGACATCCAAAACTCAGAGGCTCGGTAATTTGTTTTACAATGAAAGGTATTCATCCCCATGATATTGCGACAATACTAGATGATGATGGTGTGGCTATTCGAGCCGGTCATCATTGTTGTCAAATTTTTCATGAAAAAATAGGACTTCCTGCTACAGCTAGAATATCTTTAGGGGTTTATAATACTAAAGAAGATATTGATATTTTTTGTAATGCTATAGAGAAATGTAAAAAGGTTTTTAATATTTAATGGAACTTAAAGAATTATATCAAGAAATTATCTTAGATCATGGAAAAAATCCAAGAAATTTAGGTAAGTGCGAAAAATTTAATAGAGATGCAAAAGGTCATAATCCTTTATGTGGAGATAAAGTTCATATTTTTCTAAAAGTTAATAATGATAAAACAGTAGAAAATATTAGCTTTGAAGGAGAAGGATGCGCTATTTCTTTAGCATCAGCATCTATTTTGACAGAAATTATTAAAGGAAAACATTTTAATATAACAAATAAAATAATTGATGATTTTTTAAATATGGTAAAAAGTGAAAAAAAAATTTCAATTAATAGCCTTAGTGAGGACCAAGAAATTTCAATTATGTCACTATCTGGTGTTAAAAAGTTTCCAATGAGAGTTAAATGTGCGACTATGGCTTGGCACACATTAAATGAAGCATTAAAAAAAAAATGAGCAAAATAAAAGAAAAAGTCATTAACGAAATAAAAAAAATATATGATCCTGAAGTACCAGTTAACATATATGAACTGGGTCTTATATACAAAATTGAAATTCAAGATAAAAAAGTCTTATTGGAAATGACTTTAACTACGCCAAATTGTCCAGTTGCGGAAAGTTTGCCAAAAATGGTTAAAGATAATATATTAAGTTTAGACGAAGTCGAAGATGTGGATTTAAAATTGGTTTGGGATCCACCCTGGAGTAAAGATAGAATGTCAGAAGCAGCTAAATTAGAGTTAAATTTATGAGCAAACAAGTTATTAAAATTAGTAACAGTGCAGTAGAAAGAATAAAAGAAATAATGTCTACAGCAGATTCAAAAACTATAGGTGTGAGAGTTGGTGTTAAATCTGGTGGTTGTGCTGGAATGTCTTATACTATGGAGTATGCAAAAGTAGTTAAACCAAATGAAGAGGTAATTGAGGATAAAGGTGTAAAAGTTTTTATAGATCCAAAAGCAATAATTTATTTATTAGGTACTGAGATGGACTACAAAAAAGAAAAGTTTGCATCTCAATTTGTTTTTAAGAATCCTAATGAAACTGAACGTTGCGGTTGTGGTGAATCTTTTAAAATTTAAAAATTATCCGCTGTAATACATCTCAAATTCAATAGGATGAGGAGTGTGCTCAAATTTGTAAATTTCCTGAAATTTTAAATCTATATAAGCGTCGATTTGATCATCTGTAAAAACTCCGCCCATAGTTAAAAATTTTCTATCTTTGTCTAAATTTTCCATTGCTTCCCTTAATGAGCCACATACTGTAGGTAGTTTTTTTACTTCATTTTCAGATAAGGAGTACAAGTCTTTATCAAAAGCTTTACCAGGATCAATCTTGTTTTTAATTCCGTCTATTCCAGCCATAAGCATTGAAGCAAATGTTAAATAAGGATTCCCAGCTGCATCCGGAAATCTTATTTCCATTCTTGCTGCTTTAGGGTTGCTTATTACTGGAATTCTACAAGAAGCAGATCTATTACGAGCAGAGTATGCTAAAATAACTGGAGCTTCAAAACCAGGTATTAATCTTTTATAGCTATTTGTCGTTGCATTTGCAAAAGCATTTATCGCTTTAGCATGTTTCAAAATTCCACCAATATAATATAAAGCATTTTTAGATAAACCCGCATATTCCTTACCCATAAAAACAGGAGTGTTTCCATTCCATATAGATTGATGGCAATGCATACCAGAGCCATTATCTCCTTTTACTGGTTTTGGCATAAAAGTTGCTGTTTTTCCAAACGAATGTGTCACCATCTGAACTGCATATTTATATAATTGAACGTTGTCAGCCATGTTTGTTAAAGTTCCAAAATACAATCCTAGTTCATGTTGACTTGGAGCAACTTCATGATGGTGTTTTTCAACTTTGACATTCATATCTTTTAAAGCTTTTAAATACTCTCCTCTCATATCTTGAGCGCTATCAACTGGAGGGACAGGAAAATAACCTCCTTTGACTCCAGGTCTATGACCTGTATTTCCATTTTCATATTTTTTTCCAGTATTGTACGGCCCTTCAGTACTATCAATCATGAAGCTGGTTTCATTCATCTCATTTTTAAACCTAACATCATCAAAAACAAAAAATTCAGGTTCTGGACCAAAATATGCTTTATCGCCAATACCCGACTTCTTTAAATAAGTCTCAGCTTTTTTTGCTGTGCCTCTTGGATCCCTCTCGTATGGATCTTTTTTAACTGCATCTAAAATATCACAAAAAATATTTAGAGTATTATGAGAATTGAAAGGATCAACTATTAGTTTATCCAAATCGGGTTTAAGAATCATGTCCGACTCGTTTATTGCCTTCCAACCTGCTATTGAAGAACCATCAAAAAAAACACCGTTATTTAATAATTCATCGTCCACAACAGTCGTGTCCATTGTTAAATGTTGTAGTTTTCCTTTGGGGTCTGTAAATCTTAGATCTACGAATTCAATTTCTTTATCTTTAATTGTCTTCAAAACGTCTTTGGCGCTCATATAATCCTTTAAATTTAAATTTGTATTAATTCCTTAAAACTGTATTGAACATAACTGATAACAATATATCAATACAAATATATTAATATTAAGTAATGACAGATATGCATTTTTTACATACGTACAATCCATACTTGAAATGAGAGAAGCTAATACTTTTGATATTCTGCTATTATCATTATTAGGAGTTATTTGGGGCTCATCTTTTTTTAACATTAAGATTGCTAGTTATTCTTATGATCCATTTACATTAGCTCTGGTAAGAGTATTTTTTGCGAGCATTCCTTTAGTAGCATTGTGTATTTATAAAAAGATTAAAATCGAAGTTTTTTCATCTGAATGGAAAGATTATGCTTTAATAGGAGCTTGCAATATTGTTGTTCCATTTTCACTAATTGCTTTAGGAACTAGTAAAGTTGATAGTTTCTTGGCAGCTATATTAATGAGCACAACACCTATGAGTGGATCAATATTAGCTCACATTTTTACTAAAAATGAAAAAATAACTTTTTATAAATCAATTGGAATAATAATAGGTTTTTTTGGTATAATTTTTTTATTTTTAGACAAATTGATAATTAATGAAAATAATATTTTATTTGCGTTAATAATTTTAATTGGATCTACATTTTATTCAATCGGAGGAATTCTTACTTTAAAGATAAAAAAAAAGGGAAACGAAAATGTAACAACTTCTACCATTATTTGGTCTTTTATTTTTTTAATACCGTTATCATTAATTTTAGGTGATCCACTTAACACTTCTCCGAGTTTAGAATCTACTATCTCTCTTATATATTTAGGGGTAATCGCGACAGGAGTAGCCTGGTTATTAAGATTTAGAATTTTAACAGTTAACGGATTAGTTTTTCAAACTCAGGTTGCTTATATAATTCCAATAGTAGGAGTTTTTTTTGGATATCTGTTTATGGGCGAAGTAATTACTTGGAAAGTTTTAGTCTCTCTTAGCTTAATAATTTTAGGTATATATATTGTAAAAAAAAATAACAAAGTATATAAAATTAAATGATCAACGAAACATTCGCTTCTAATTTTTTGTCAATATTTGCTTTAGTAAGTTTTTTTATCACACTTATAGTTCAAAAAATTTTTAATGAAAAAACCAAGATTTTATTAGATCAAGATTTTTCTAAACCACAAGCCTTTCATACTGAAGCAGTCGGTAGAAGTGGCGGGTTATCAGCAATTATATCGCTAATCTTTTTTATTTTTTTTTATTTCTTGTTTTCAAAATATTTATTAATTGACTATTTATTAGTCGGCTTCTTTTTATTTTTTATAGGATTTTTAGATGATATGAAAATTAATTTAAGTCCAAATTTAAGATTATTATTAATGATATTTGTTTTATTATTAAGCATAATATTATTTTCAATTAAATTAGAAAGCGTAGATTTAATATTTTTAGACAAATTACTTAATAATAGTTTATTTCATAAAATTTTTGTTTTGTTGTGTTTTCTTTTTATTATTAATGGAGCAAATCTAATTGATGGTTTTAACGGGCTTGTTACTATTCATCTAATTATAATTAATGTGATATTACTTATAATAAATTTAAATAGTACTGAAATAGAATTTACTTTAGTACTTTCTGCGCAAATTATTATTTTATCTATTTTTTTATTATTTAATTTTCCTAAGGCTAAAATGTTTTTAGGAGACGGTGGAGCTTATTTGTTTGGATCTTTAACAGTTTTAAATGTTATAAAAACTAATAATTTAAACCCTGAAATTTCATCTTTTTACTTTTGTATACTTTTATTCTACCTTTTTTTTGAAGTATTTTTCTCTTTCTTTAGAAAATTATATTTAAAAAAATCTCCTTTAAAACCAGATAATGACCATCTTCATATGCTCTCTTATAATTGGTTATTTAAATTTAAGAAATTTAAAAATTGTAATTATTTAAACTCAATTTTAATTAACATAATCTATTTTTTATCTATACTACCGGCAATATTTTTTAAAAATAATGGAATAATTTGTAGATATTGGTTCTTCTTATTATTAGCTTTTTACGTCATTTTTTATTTAAAACTTTATAATAAAAAATTTAGTGATAAATAAGAATAATTAATATAAAAAATTAATATTTAAAAGAGGGCAAGTGGCGGAATTGGTATACGCGCCAGTCTTAGGAACTGGTGCCGCAAGGCTTAAGAGTTCGAGTCTCTTCTTGCCCACCATTAGATTATGAAAATTGAAATACAATCAAAAAAAGGATTAAGAACCACTTTGTCTATAATAGTTGATAAAAAAACTATTGAAAAAAAATTAAATAGTAGGCTAATTGAATTACAATCAGAAATAAGTCTGAAAGGATTTAGGCCAGGCAAAGTACCTTCTAATGTAATTAAAAATCAATTTGGCAAAGCTGTTTATGGAGAAGTAATTGATCAAATTTTAAAAGAAAGTTCGAACCAAGCAATAATTGACAAAAAAATTAAAGCAATAGGTCAACCAAAAATAGACTTGAAGACATTTGGCGAAGGTAAGGATTTAAATTATACTTTGGAAATAGATTCATTACCTGAAATAGCGTTAAAAAAATTAGATGAATATAAAGCTATTGAATATAAAATTAAGATAGAGAACAAACTTGTTGATGACAAATTAAAAGAAATAGCATCACAACATAAAAATTTTGTAGATAAAAAAGACGATGAAAAAGCAGAAAAGGGAGATCAGGTTATTTTTGATTATTCAGCCACAGTAGATGGAAATAAATTTGAGGGCAGCGAAGGAAAGGGAGTTCAAATCGAACTTGGAAAAGATTTATTTCTCAAAGGTTTTGACGAACAACTAATTGGAGTAAAAAAAAATGAAATCAAGATTTTAAAAGCAACTCTACCAGAAAATCACCCAAAAAAAGAACTCGCAAACAAAAAAACTAAATTTGAATGCAAAATATTAAATGTAAAAAAAGCAGAAAAAACAAAAATTGACAACAGTTTAGCTAAACAAATGGGAGCCAAAGATATAATTGATTTAAAAAAGATGATAGAAAGTCAAATTTCTTCACAATACAATCAAGCTTTAGACTCAATTACAAAAAAAGAAATTTTAGATCAAATAGAAAAAACTCATAACTTTGATTTGCCTAAAAATTTAGTAGAAAATGAACTTAAACAAATAACTCGATCATTAAAAAAGGAAGATTTAGAAAAACACAAATTAAATAATGAAAAATTAGCTAAGTCTAGAATTAAACTAGGATTAGTTTTAAATGAATTTGGAGAAAGAAATAATATTAAAGTTTCCGAGGAAGAAATTAAAGCTGAGATAAACAAACAAGTTAAAGGAATGCCTGGACAAGAAAAAATGGTATTGGATTATTATCAAAAAAATCCAAGTGCGTCTCAAAGTCTAAAAGGGGCTATTTATGAAGAAAAAATTTTAAAATTTTTTAAATCTAAAATTAAAATAAGTACAAAAACAATAGAAACTAAAGAAGCAGAAAAATTAATATCTGAATTTAACAAACCAAAAACTAATCCATCAAAGACAAAAGAACATAAAACTTTAAAAAAAAGCAAAACTACAACAAAAAAATAGCAATAATTAACTAATAGTTGTATATAATTAGATTATGAGTCGTAACTTTGAAGAACATATGAATAGCTTAATACCTATGGTGGTTGAACAAACTAGCAAAGGTGAAAGAGCTTTTGATATCTATTCAAGACTACTTAAAGAAAGAATTGTTTTTTTAGTTGGTCCAGTAAATGATGCAGTCGCTTCTTTGGTAACAGCACAACTTTTATTTCTTGAGTCAGAAAACCCCAAAAAAGAAATAAGTTTTTACATAAATAGTCCAGGTGGATTAGTAACAGCAGGTTTGGGAATTTATGACACAATGCAATATATTAATTCTCCAGTCTCTACTTTATGTATTGGACAAGCTTCCTCAATGGGTTCATTTTTATTAGCAGCAGGAGAAAAAGGAAAAAGATTTTCTTTACCTAATTCTAGAATAATGGTTCATCAACCATCTGCCGGATTTCAAGGTCAGGCAACAGATATTCAAATACATGCAAAAGAAATATTATCTTTAAAAGAAAGACTAAATAAAATTTATGCTAAACATACTGGAAAATCATTAACAGATATATCTGAAGCCCTGGAAAGAGATAATTTTATGACAGCTGATGACGCTAAAAAATTTGGTTTAATAGATGCTGTAGTGGAAAAAAGAAAATAACACACAATATCTGGAATAAATTTCAACTTACACTTGATAACAATATTCCATACATTTAATATAAACTAATTGATTCGTTATGTCTGATAAAAATAATAAAAATATACTTTATTGCTCTTTTTGTGGAAAAAGCCAACACGAAGTAAGAAAACTTATCGCAGGACCTACCGTATTTATTTGTGATGAGTGTGTTGAGTTATGTATGGATATTATTAAAGAAGAAAATAAAAGTTCTTTAATAAAACATCAGGACGGAGTTCCTTCTCCAAAAGAAATATGCAATGTATTAGATGAGTATGTAATTGGACAAAAATTTGCAAAAGAAGTTTTATCAGTTGCAGTACACAATCACTACAAAAGATTAAATCACGAAACGAAAAATAATAAAGATGTAGAGTTATCTAAATCTAATATTTTATTAGTTGGCCCTACTGGTTGTGGTAAAACTTTATTAGCTCAAACACTGGCAAGAATTTTAGATGTTCCATTTACAATGGCAGACGCAACAACTTTAACTGAGGCTGGTTATGTTGGAGAAGATGTAGAGAACATTATTTTAAAATTATTACAAGCAGCAGACTACAATGTAGAAAAAGCACAAAGAGGTATTGTTTATATAGACGAGGTTGATAAAATTAGTAGAAAATCAGAGAACCCATCAATTACAAGAGATGTCTCTGGAGAAGGAGTTCAGCAAGCTTTATTAAAAATTATGGAAGGGACAGTTGCAAGTGTTCCACCACAAGGAGGCAGAAAACATCCTCAACAAGAATTTTTGCAAGTAGACACGACAAATATACTTTTTATTTGTGGAGGAGCTTTTGCTGGCCTTGATAAGATAATAGATAGTAGAGGAAAAGGTAGCTCAATAGGTTTTGGAGCTGAAGTTAAAAATTACAAAGAACTTCCATTATCAGAAACTATGAAGCAGTTAGAGCCAGAAGATTTAATTAAGTATGGGTTAATTCCAGAGTTTATTGGAAGAATGCCAATTATAGCGACATTAAACGATTTAGATGAAAAATCTTTAATTAAAATCTTAAAAGAACCAAAAAATTCATTAATTAAACAATACCAAAGACTATTTGAATTCGAAAATACTTCATTAGAGTTTAAAGAAGAAGCTTTGATTGAAATAGCAAAAAAAGCTATTTCGAAAAAAACAGGTGCTAGAGGACTGAGATCAATTTTAGAAAATATACTTCTAAAAACAATGTTTGAATTGCCGGAATTGGAAGATGTATTAAAAGTGACCGTTGATAAGTCAGCTGTTAATGGCAAGACAGATCCTATTGTCACATACGGCAAAAAACAATCAACATCTGTAGCTTAAAATCAAATAAGTTTCTTGATATTTAAGTAACAATAGCCATATATAATCATTATGGGATCAATTAATATAAAACCTCTATTGCCATTAAGAGATATAGTCATATTTCCTGCAATGGTAGTACCATTATTTGTAGGAAGAGAAAAATCTATTAAAGCCCTACAAGAGGTTATGAAAACAGATAAAGAAATTGTTTTGGTAGCTCAAAAAAATTCTGAGGTGGACAACCCTGAGGCTGAGGACATATATAGCTATGGTTGTCTTAGTAAAGTTCTTCAACTTCTGAAATTACCTGATGGAACTGTAAAAGTACTTGTAGAAGGCACAAAAAGAGTAAAAATTAAATCTATAAATAAAGATAATCCAAAATTTTTAAAATGTGAAACCGAAATAATTGAAGAAACAGGCAAATCTAAAGAGACAGATTTATTTGCTCAAGGACTTGCAAAAAAATTTGAAAAACTTTTAATTCTTAATAAAAAAGATTTAGAAGATGCGTCAAGTAATATAAGAAAACTCAAAGATGCAAGTCAAATTGCAGATAATATTTCATCAAATCTGAATCTGCAAATTTTTGAAAAACAAGAAATTTTAGAGATAAGTGATGTAAGAAAAAGATTAGAAAAAATACATGAACTAGTTGAAAAAGAAACTAGCGTAATTTCAGTAGAGAAAAAAATTAGAGGAAGAGTAAAAAACCAAATGGAAAAAACTCAAAGAGAGTATTATCTAAATGAACAATTAAAAGCTATTCAAAAAGAATTAGGTGAAATAGATGAAGGAAAAGATGAAGTTACAAATCTAGGTAAAGCCATTGCTAAAGCTAAAATGCCTAAACAAGCTCAAGAAAAATGTTTAGCAGAATTAAAAAAACTAAAATCAATGAGCCCAATGTCCGCTGAGGCGACTGTAGTTAGAAATTATTTAGATTGGATGACCGAATTACCTTGGAGCAATAAAAGTAAAATTAATACAGATTTAAAAAATGCTCAAAATACACTAGATCAAGATCACTATGGTTTAGAAAAAGTTAAGGAGAGAATTATTGAATTTTTAGCTGTTCAAAAAAGAATACAAAAATTAAAAGGTCCAATTTTATGTTTAGTAGGACCACCAGGTGTTGGAAAAACATCACTAGGAAAATCTATAGCTAAAGCTACAGGAAGAAAGTTTATAAGAATATCATTAGGAGGCATAAGAGATGAAGCTGAAATTAGAGGCCATAGAAGAACTTACATAGGTTCATTACCTGGTAAAATAATTCAAATGATGAAAAAAGCTGGTACAAAGAATCCACTTTTTTTATTAGACGAGATTGATAAAGTTGGAAATGATTACAGAGGTGACCCATCATCTGCTTTACTGGAAGCTTTAGATCCAGAGCAAAACAAGGAATTTAACGATCACTATCTTGAAGTTGATTATGACCTTTCAGATGTCATGTTTGTAACTACAGCTAATACTTTAAACATATTACCTCCTTTGCTTGATAGAATGGAAGTGATTAGAATTCCAGGTTATACAGAGGATGAAAAAGTAAATATTGCTCAAAAATATTTAATACCAAAACAAAGTGAAAACAATGGTTTAAAAAAGAGTGAGTGGAATATTAATCCAGATATTAACAAAAAAATTATTAGAAATTATACAAGAGAATCTGGTGTTAGAAATTTAGAGAGAGAAATTTCTAAAATTGCTAGAAAAATTGTAAAAAAAATCGATGCCAAAGAAAAAGTAAATAATCCTATGAAAGAAAATGACTTAGGAGATTATTTAGGAATACCAAAGTTTAAATATGGTGAAATAGAGGATCAAAACAGAATAGGAGTTGTGACTGGTTTGGCATGGACTGAAGTCGGCGGTGAAATACTGAAGATCGAGTCAGTAATAATGCCTGGTAAAGGAAAAATGCAGATCACAGGTAAATTAGGTGATGTTATGCAAGAGTCAATTAAAGCTGCAAAATCTTATATTAGATCAAAAAGTTTAGATTACGGAATCATACCTCCTATATTTGAAAAAAAAGATTTTCATGTACACGTCCCAGAAGGTGCAACCCCAAAAGATGGTCCTTCAGCTGGTATAGGAATGGTAACATCTATTATATCTGCAATCACTGAAATACCAGTAGATAAAAATATTGCTATGACTGGAGAGATAACACTTAGAGGCATAGTATTGCCTATAGGCGGATTAAAAGAAAAGCTTTTAGCTGCACACAGAGCAGGAATTAAAAAAGTATTAATACCTGAAGAAAACAAAAAAGATTTAGTTGAGATACCAGATATTATTAAAAAAAGCATAAAAATAATACCAGTAAAAAATGTCGATGAAGTTTTAAAACAAGCTTTAACAAAACCCTTTAAAAGAGTAGATTGGGTTGAGGTCGAACAAATTAGTAAAAAAGGTAAATCTAAATCCGAAATTTCGAGCAGACATTAATTACATTTTAAAATTGAATAAATATCAGAGAATTCCATAAATTTATAAGATAATACTTTGAATTTAGTTCTTTAAAGTTGATATTAAACATTCCAAAAGTTATATAATCTAAATCTATAAAAATATGAAAAATATAATTATCACAGGTGGATTAGGCTATATAGGGAGAGAACTTTGTAAAATATACTCAGGCGTAAGCTGGAACAACAAAATAACAGTAATAGATAACAGGTTTCTATCAAAAAGTGTTAATCAATTAAGAAACTGGAACATTGAATTTGTTCATGGAGATATTCTAAATAAAGATTTAATTAATAAATATTTAAAAAATGCTGACGTAGTTCATCATTTAGCAGGAATTACTGATGTACCAAGAGTTAAAAGTGAGTCAAGTGACGAAAAAAATAAATTAATTAAGCTTGTAGCAGAGGTGGGAACACAAAATATTTTAGATGCAATAGGTGATAATTGTAAAATTATTGTACCTTCTACTCATGTGGTTTATGAAGGCATTGATAAAGTCAAAAATAACATATTAGAAGAAGAAGAAACTAAACCAATATTATCCTACGCATTGTCAAAAGATATTAATGAAACACAATTAAAAAATTCTAAAAAAAAATATATTATTTTAAGGCTAGGTTCAGTTTATGGTTATTCAACAGATGCAATGCGGATCGATATTATGCCTAATTTATTCTCTAAAATTGCTTCTCAAAATGGAACTTTGAAATTATTTGCCGGTGGAAAACAGGTAAAAAGTCTAGTGCCTCTTGTAGATGTAGCAAGATGTTTTAAATTTATGGAAGAAAAAGAGGAAATTTCAAGTGAAATTTTTAATTTAACTAAAGATACTGTTACTGTAAAAGAAGTCGCAAAAATTTGTAAAAAATATAATCCAAATATCACATTAAGAGATACAAATGATGAAATTCCAAATTTAGGTTTTTCACTTTCTAATAAAAAGATTCTAAAAACAGGTTTTAAATTTTTACATACATTAGATGAAAGTATCAAAGAGATGATTTTAAAATGGTCAGAATTACAAATACCAAAAGATTTAGAATATATAAAAGATGGGCATGATGAATTTGTTGATCAAAGAGGTAAAATTAGTAATCACGAACTGACCGAACCTATTAATTTAATTGGACTTATTAATTCTAAGAAAGGAACTACTAGAGCTAATCATTATCATCCTATACAAGAACAAAAATGTTTGTTTATTAAAGGTCAAATCATTGAAGTATTTAAAGATATGTTGAATAAAAATTCACCAAAAATTACTCAAGTAGTCAATGAAGGCCAACTCTCTATTATAAAACCAAATGTTGCTCATACAATGGTTTTTTCTAAAGATACAATTTTTCTTAACTTAGTTAGGGGCGAAAGAGATCATGACAACTATGGAATTACACATACTATTAAACATGTTTTTGTTGATGAAAAAGAAAAAAATATATTGTTAGGTTGTTATAAATTTGAATGTAGGTCATGTGGAAATACTAACTTAAAAAGAGTTGTTTCATTAGGATATCAGCCATTAGCAAACAATCTTTTAAAAAGAAAAGATGAAAAATGCGACTTATATCCGTTGGAAATGAATTTCTGTGATCGATGTTATAATTGTCAGTTATCTGTTGCAGTTGACCCAAAAAAAATGTTCTCTAACTATTTATATACATCTTCTACATCTAAATTATTTAGAGAACATTTTGTTAGTGCAGCTAAAAAATATGTTAAAGAATTTAAACTTAATAAAGCCAAATCTTATATAATAGACGTAGGAAGCAATGATGGAGTTGCCTTAAAACCATTCAAAGATATGAAGTTTAAAAAAATTTTAGGTATAGAACCAGCTAAAAATTTAGCCAAGCTTGCTAATAAAAATAAAATAAAAACTTTTAACGGCTTCTTGGAATCAAAAAATTTATATAAAATTAAAAAAAACGCTGATTTAATATTAGCCTCTAATGTATTTGCTCACTCGGATAAATTAAAAGAAATGGCTGAATGTATGTTTAAACTTCTAAGCAAAAAAGGAGTTATAGTTTTAGAAGTACAATACCTACTGAATACATTGAAAGATTTAACTTTTGATAACATATATCATGAACATTATAATTATTGGTCACTTACTTCATTAGTTTATTTTTTTAATCAATTTAATGCTAAGATTTTTAAAGTCGAAAGAATTAACACTCACGGAGGATCTATAAGGGTTTATATTAAAAAAGATAAAAAAATAAAAATAGAGAAAAGTGTAAAAATTTTGTTAAAGGAAGAAGAAGAGTTTGGAATTAAAAAATATGAAACATATAAAAATTTTGGAAAAAAAGTTTATGAAATTAAAAAAAACGTAATGTATAATTTAAGGATTCTTAAAAAAGAAAATAAAAAAATAGTAGGATATGGTGCGCCTGCTAAAGCGACTACCGCTTTAAATTTTTTTGGTATTAGCAATGAATTCGAATATATTGTAGAGGATAATAATCTTAAGCATAACAAGTTTATTCCTGGTGTTAAAATACCTATTAAAAGTAAATCAGAATTAAAAAATAAAGATATATGTATTTTAGTTTTGGCTTGGAATTTTTTTAATGATATTAAAAAAAATAATCATAATTTATCTAAAAAATTTGTAAATATTAAGGATTTAGAAAATTAATATTTTTTAATAATATCTAAGATAATTAACTTTAAATTATTTAAAGTTTCAAAAAAATTATTCAAGTGTATTTCTAAGAATGGATAATTAATTATTATAAAATCTTTTCCAAAATAAAGACCTCTTACAATAAATATAGAAAAAATTACAAAGGTAACTAAATAATTATAAAATCCAAATCCTATATTTTGACTTATTGATTTCTTTTTATCTTTAATTTTTAAACTTGAAGGATTTATAATTCTAATACCATGTTTTTTTTTAAGATAATCTTCTGAATAAGGATTTATAACTTTTTTCTTTTTTTTATTTTTTACTACTTTTTTTTCAATTTTTGTGATGATTTTTTTCGGCTCAGGTATAATTTTACCAGATTTTGGTTTTTCTTTTTTTAAAGGAAACTGAGTCCATTTATTGCCACAAGAACTACATTGAACAAGTCTACCAGCTGATGTAATGGCTCCATCGGGGACATTGAAACTTTTAAGGCAGGAATTGCATTGAATAATCATATATTTTGATAATACAGATAATTTGTATAAATTATATTAAATTTTTTTAATTTTTACATTATAAAATTTTTGTTGTATATCTCTGTTCTGTTTTAATAGGGGCGGTTAGCTCAGTTGGTAGAGCATCTCGTTTACACCGAGAGGGTCATAGGTTCGAGTCCTTTACCGCCCACCATTAAATTGTGGGGGTGTAGCTCAGTTGGTTAGAGCGCCTGCCTGTCACGCAGGAGGTCGCCGGTTCGAGCCCGGTCACTCCCGCCACTAATTGATAATGGTTTTCATCTAGAAAAAAAACTAGTAACAGTATTCAGCAAAAGTGCTACCATCTTGTACTGTACACTTTCATTTTAAGTGTTATATATTTAGTAACAATTAATATAAGAACCCTTGAACTTAAAGTATCAAGGTAGGTATTGATTAAACATGATTTATAACTTTTTATCTGAATATTTATCTATAATTTTATTTCTATTTATTGCTTTAGGATTGAGCATAGGTTTCATTGTAGTTAATTTTTTATTTTCACCTAGCAATCCAGACCCTGAAAAATTGTCAGCTTATGAATGTGGATTTGAAGCATTTGATGATTCTAGAATGGAATTTGATGTAAGATTTTATCTTGTTGCAATTTTATTTATAATTTTTGATTTAGAGATAGCATTTTTATTTCCATGGGCAATTTCACTTGGTAGCATTGGAGCAATCGGTTTTTGGTCAATGATGGTTTTTTTATCAGTTTTAACAATTGGTTTTATTTATGAATGGAAAAAAGGAGCATTAGAATGGGAGTAACATCAGATTCTACTATTGATAAAGAAAAAAAAATTCCTCAGGAATTTAAAAAACTAGCTAAAGATTTTGCTGAAAAAGGTTTTATAACTACTTCAAGTGATAATTTAATTAATTGGGCTAGAACAGGATCTCTTCACTGGATGACCTTTGGTTTGGCATGTTGTGCTGTTGAAATGATGCAAACTTCTATGCCAAGGTACGATCTTGAAAGATTTGGAGCTGCACCAAGAGCGTCACCTAGACAATCAGACGTGATGATAGTTGCTGGAACATTAACAAATAAAATGGCACCTGCACTAAGAAAAGTTTATGATCAAATGCCTGAACCTCGATATGTAATTTCTATGGGTAGCTGTGCCAATGGTGGTGGTTATTATCATTTCTCTTACTCTGTTGTTAGAGGCTGTGATAAAATTGTTCCAGTTGACATTTATGTTCCTGGGTGCCCACCTTCAGCAGAAGCTTTGCTTTATGGAGTACTTCAATTACAAAAAAAAATTAGAAGAGAAGGTTCTCTTCAGAGATAAAATATGCCATCAAATAATATTCAACAACTTGAAAAATTAGTCAATTCAGAGTTAACAAGTAAAGTACAAAGTTCAATAATAGAATTTGATGAATTATTAATTCATTCTACTCCTGAAAATTTATTAGAAATTATCCAGTTTTTAAAAACAAACGATAATTGTAAATTTAGACAATTAATTGATATTGCTGGTGTTGATTATCCTCAAGAAGAAAAAAGATTTAAATTAATTTACCTTCTTTTGTCTCACGAATTTAATTTTAGAATTAAAATTTCATTGGAGATAGAGATTGATAAAAAAATTCCAACTTTAACTAAAATTTTTCCATCAGCAAATTGGATGGAAAGAGAAGTTTTTGATATGTATGGAATCAAATTTGATCAACACCCAGATCTACGAAGAATTTTAACTGATTACAATTTTAAAGGTCATCCACTTAGAAAAGATTTTCCACTAACAGGTTTTAATGAAGTTAGATATAGCGAAAAAGAAAAGAAAGTAGTTTATGAAAAAGTTAAATTAGAACAAAATTACAGAGATTTTGATTTTGAAAGTCCTTGGGAAGGCACAAAATATCAAAAAGCATTAAAAAAAAAAAATAACGAAAATGACAAAAAAAACTAAAACTTTAAGCTTAAATTTTGGTCCTCAACATCCTGCAGCTCACGGCGTGTTAAGATTGATATTAGAATTAGATGGTGAAGTAGTTAAAAAAGCTGATCCACACATAGGATTATTACATAGAGGAACAGAAAAACTCATAGAACACAAAACTTATACCCAAGCCTTACCATATTTTGACAGATTAGACTATGTTGCACCAATGAACCAAGAACATGCATTCGCACTTGCAGCAGAAAAATTGCTTAATCTTGAAGTCCCTATTAGGGCGAAATATATCAGAGTAATTTTTTGTGAAATAGGTAGAATCTTAAGTCATATATTAAATGTTACTACGCAAGCACTTGATGTAGGAGCATTAACTCCTTCGTTGTGGGGTTTTGAAGAAAGAGAAACCCTTATGAGTTTTTATGAAAGAGCATCGGGATCAAGATTGCATGCAAATTATTTTAGAACAGGGGGAGTTCATCAAGATTTGCCAACTAAATTAATCGAAGATATAGAAAAGTTTTGTAAATCTTTCCCAAAAATTATTGATGATTTAGAGTCTTTATTAACAGACAATAGAATTTTTAAACAAAGGAATGTTGAAATTGGAATAGTTACAAAGCAGGAGGCATTAGACCATAGTTTCTCTGGAGTAATGCTGAGAGGTTCTGGTGTTGCTTGGGATCTAAGAAGATCACAGCCATACGAAATTTATAATGAATTAGATTTTCAAATACCAATTGGAAAAAATGGAGATTGTTACGATAGATATCTTTGTCGGATCGAGGAGATGAGAGAAAGCGTAAAAATTATTTTACAATGTATAGAAAAATTACCTAAAGGTCCTATCAAATCTATTGACGGAAAAATTTCTCCTCCAAAAAAAGATGATTTAAAAGAATCTATGGAAGCTTTAATTCATCATTTTAAATTATTTACTGAGGGTTATAGAGTTCCACCAGGAAATGTTTACACAGCTGTTGAAGCTCCCAAAGGAGAATTTGGTGTTTATTTAATTTCTGATGGAAGCAATAAACCTTATAGATGTAAAATTAGGGCCCCTGGTTTTTCACACTTACAAGCTATGGATTACCTAATCAAAGGTCACATGTTGGCTGATGTGCCTGCAGTTCTTGGATCACTCGATATAGTTTTTGGGGAGGTTGATAGATGAGTATAAAAAAAATTCATACTGAACAACCAGAAAATTTTAAATTTACAGATGATAATTTAAAAATTGCAGAAAATTTATTAAAAAAATATCCAAAGAAAAATAAAAAAAGCGCAGTAATGCCGTTACTTTATCTCGCTCAAAAACAAAATCAAAATTGGATTCCTCTTGCAGCTATGAAATTTATAGGAAAATTTTTGTCTATTCCGTATATAAATGTTTATGAGGTTGCAACTTTTTATACAATGTACAATCTTTCGCCTGTAGGAAAATATTTTGTGCAAGTCTGTACAACAAGTCCTTGTTTAATCAGAGGAGCAGATAAATTGGTAAAAATTTGTAAAGAAAAAATATCACCAAATGAAAATCAATTGTCTAAAAATGGCAATTGTTCTTGGCTAGAAGTCGAGTGTTTGGGGGCATGTGTTAATGCACCAATGATGCAAGTTAACGAAGATTATTATGAAGACTTAGATGAAATAAATACCAAGAAAATTATTGATTCTTTTTTAGATGATAAACCAATTAAACCGGGTTCATTTAGAGGTAGAAAAAATACATCTCCAGAAAAATTAAAAAAAATTAATGGTGATAAGCATGCTTAAAAAAGAAGACAGAATTTTTCAAAACCTTTACAATGAATACGGATGGGAATTAGAAAAATCCTTAATGAGAGATGACTGGAAAAACACTAATCAATTAATTTCTAAAGGACGTGACTGGATTATAGATGAAATAAAAACATCTGAATTAAGAGGTAGAGGTGGAGCTGGTTTTTCAACAGGACTAAAATGGTCATTTGCTCCTAAAGAAGTAGGTTCTAGACCACATTATTTAGTAATTAATGCTGATGAGTCAGAACCTGGCACATGTAAAGATAGAGATATTTTAAGATATGAACCACAAAAATTAATAGAGGGTTGTTTAATAGCAGGTTATGCGGTGAATGCTCATGTTTGTTATGTTTACATTAGAGGAGAATATTTTAATGAAGGTATGCGCTTACAAGAAGCTATCAACGAAGCTTATGAGAAAAATTTTTTAGGAAAGAATGCCTGTGGTTCTGGGTGGGATTTTGATATTCATATTCATTTTGGTGCAGGTGCTTATATATGTGGAGAGGAAACAGCTTTATTAGAAAGTTTAGAGGGAAACAAAGGACAACCAAGATTAAAACCACCATTTCCAGCTTTAGTTGGATTATATGGATGTCCAACAATTGTAAATAATGTTGAAACAATTGCAGTAGTGCCAACAATTTTGAGAAGAGGTGCAAAATGGTTCGCTTCTATAGGAAAACCTAAAAATACGGGTACTAAAATATTTTGTATCTCAGGAAATGTAAATTCTCCATGCAATGTTGAAGAAGAAATGGGAATACCATTAAAAGATTTAATAGAAAAACATGCAGGTGGAGTAGTTGGTGGTTGGGAAAATTTGCAAGCTGTAATACCAGGAGGATCTTCAATGCCTTTACTTCCTAAAAAAATCTGCGAAACAATAAGAATGGATTTTGACTCGTTAGTAGAAAACCAAAGTGGATTGGGAACTGCTGGAATAGTAGTAATAAACAATGATCAAGATATTGTAGCTTGTATGGCTAGAATAGCTAGATTTTATAAACATGAGAGTTGCGGTCAGTGCACTCCATGTAGAGAAGGCTCTGGCTGGATGTGGAGAATTTTAGATAGAGCAGCAAAAGGTAAAGCAACCCACAGTGATATAAATCTTCTTGAAGACGTCACTAAACAAATTGAAGGACATACTATATGTGCTTTTGGTGAGGGTTCTTCTTGGCCAGTTCAAGGTTTGTTGAGACATTTTAAAAAAGAAATTAATAAAAGATGTAGCAACGATCCAATAATAAAAAAGAAAAAAGAAGTGCCATATTTAGTTGACCAACATCTTTTAGAAAATAAAAATGCCTAAAATATTAATTAACGGTAAAGAAATTGAATTCCAAAAAGGCATGACTGTTTTACAGGCCTGTGAACTTGCAGAAGTCGAAATTCCAAGATTTTGTTATCATGAAAAACTTTCTATAGCCGGCAATTGTAGAATGTGTTTAGTGGAAATGGAAAAATCGGCTAAACCTATAGCTTCTTGTGCAATGCCCGCAACTGAAGGAATGAATATAAAAACTAATACAGAATTAGTTGAAAAAGCACGAAAAGGGATTATGGAATTTTTATTAGCTAATCACCCATTAGACTGCCCAGTATGTGATCAAGGTGGTGAATGTGATTTACAAGATCAATCTTTATATTATGGAGTTGATAAATCTAGGTTTTCAGAAAATAAAAGAGAAGTAAAAGATAAGTATATGGGTCCTTTAATTAAAACTCAAATGACAAGATGTATACATTGCACAAGGTGTGTGAGATTTGCAACTGAAGTAGCTGGTATTCCAGAAATAGGAGCGATTGGCAGAGGCGAGAATATGGAAATAACTACTTACTTAGAAAAAGCTATGGATTCAGAATTGTCTGCAAATGTTATTGATTTATGTCCTGTTGGAGCTTTAACATCTAAACCTTACGCTTTCGAGGCAAGGCCATGGGAATTAAAAAAAACAGAGAGCATAGATGTAATGGATTCTGTTGGTTCAAATATTAGAGTAGATACATATGGATGGGAAGTAAAAAGAATATTGCCACGTTTAAATAATGAAATTAACGAAGAATGGATTTCAGACAAAACAAGGTATTCTTGTGACGGCTTACAAAAACAGAGATTAGATGTGCCATATGTAAAAAAAGACAATAAATTAGTTAAATCATCTTGGAATGAAGCCATTTCATTAATTGCGGAAAAAATTAAAAATACAAATTCAAATGAGATAGGTGGACACGTAGGTGATTTAGAAAGTTTAGAGAATTCTTATGCATTTAAAAAATTATTTGAGAATATTAAAAGCCCATTTATAGAATCAAGAGAAAAAAAACTTTATATAAATCCAAAGGACAAGATCAATTATATTTTTAATTCTTCAATAAAAGGCATCTTAGAATCTGACATGATAATTCTAATAGGATGCAATCCTAGACATGAGGCCACAATGTTAAACGCAAAAATAAGAAGAGCATACAAGGAAAATAAAACAAAAATTTATTCAATAGGAGACCCAGGCGATCTTACTTATAAATATGAAATTATTGGAAATAGCATTAATGACGTAAAAAATTTTGTAGAAAATAAAAATGAATTAAGTCAAAAATTTTTATTATCTAAAAAACCTATGATCATTATTGGTGAGTCTGCGTTAATGAATAAAAGTGGCAAGTTTATTTTTGAAGAAATAAAAGAATTTTTATATTCCAAAAATTTTATTTCAGAAAAATGGAATGCATTAAATATTTTGAGTCAGAATGCTTCATCTGTGGGATCTATAGATTTAAAATTACTTAGTATTTCAGAAAAAAATAATTTTATTTTTTTTGATAAGTTAGAAAATAAAGAATTTAAATTTTTGTACTTATTAGGTTCAGATAATTTAAATTTTAAAAAAAATAATGAGTTCATTGTTTATCAAGGAAGTCATGGCGATAGAGGAGCTGAATTAGCCGATGTAGTATTACCTAGCCCAGCTTACACTGAACAATCTGGTATGTATGAAAATTTAGAGGGTAGAATTCAAGAATGTAGAAAAGCAAATTATCCTACTGGAGAGGCAAAAGAAGGTTGGAAAATTTTTAATTTAATTTCAAATAAATTGTTTAAAAAAAATATATTTAAAGACCATCTTTCAATTAAAACTGAAGTATTAAAAAATATTCCAAATTTTTCTAAAATTGATTTTTTACCAAATAAAATAATAAAACAAAATATAAAATTAAAAACTGAATTTGAAAATGAAAAAATTAAAATTAATCCAATTGATTATTATTATACTAATGCAATATCAAGAGCATCTAAAACAATGGCGGAATGTAGAAATATTAAGCAAAAAGAATTAAAAAATGGAACAAATAACTAATGGCAAATATAGATATATTTTTTAATGAAATTTATAAAATTTTATTTTTAGTTGTTCCAGTTCTAGTATCTGTAGCAATGATTGTTTGGCTTGATAGAAGAATTTGGGGTTTAGTTCAAAAAAGAAAAGGCCCTAATGTAGTTGGGCCATTTGGATTATTACAAACAGTTGCTGATGCTTTAAAGTATATATTCAAAGAAATAATTATTCCTGCAAGTTCTAATAAAGTAATATTTATATTAGCACCAATAGTAACAATGACATTAGCTTTAATTGCTTGGGCTGTAATTCCATTTAGTGACAAAATTGTTTTATCAAATATTAACGTTGGAATTTTATATTTATTTGCAGTTTCTTCTCTAGGTGTTTATGGAATAATTATGGGCGGATGGGCTTCAAATTCAAAATATCCATTTTTAGGTGCAATAAGATCAGCCGCTCAAATGGTTTCTTATGAAGTATCAATAGGCATTATAATTATAAATGTTTTGTTATGTGTTGGATCTTTGAATTTAAACGATATTGTAATTGCACAAAAAAATCTTTGGTTTGTGATACCTTTATTTCCAATGTTTGTAATATTTTTTATATCAGCACTGGCTGAAACAAATAGACCTCCCTTTGATCTCCCAGAAGCAGAAGCTGAATTGGTAGCTGGTTACCAAACAGAGTATTCAGGCATGATGTATGCTATGTTTTGGTTGGGAGAGTATGCCAACATTTTATTAATGTGTGCATTAGGCTCTATTTTATTTTTAGGAGGATGGTTGCCTATCATTGATGTTTATCCAATTAACACAGTTCCAGCACCTTTATGGATGATATCAAAAATATTATTTTTATTTATATTGTTTGCATTGGTTAAAGCTATTGTGCCAAGATATAGATATGACCAATTAATGCGACTTGGATGGAAAATTTTTCTTCCATTTTCTCTTTTATACGTAGTTTTAACAGCAAGTTTCTTATTTTATTTTGATTTACTACCAACGAAGGATTTTTAAAATGAAATTTAACAGAATTTTAAAAACTATTTTTTTAACAGAATTTATTGGTGCATTATCATTAGCTTTAAAAGAGATATTTAAACCTTCTAAGACAATAAATTATCCTTTTGAAAAAGGGCATGTTAGTCCAAGAATGAGAGGAGAGCACGCATTAAGAAGATATCCCAATGGTGAAGAAAGATGCATTGCATGTAAACTTTGTGAAGCTGTTTGCCCAGCTCAAGCAATAACAATTGAGTCTACAGAGAGAAGTGATGGAAGTAGAAAAACAACTAGGTATGACATTGATATGCTTAAGTGTATTTATTGTGGCTTATGTGAAGAATCATGTCCAGTGGATGCAATAGTTCAAGGTCCAAATTTTGAATTTGCTACGGAAACTAGAGAAGAATTATATTACAATAAGAAAAAATTATTAGATAACGGCGACAGATGGGAATCTGTTTTAGCAAAAAATCTTAAACTTGATAAGCCTTATAAATAAATGTTAACCCACGCATTATTTTTCTATTTTTTTTCAATCATTGCAATATTTTCTGCATTGATGGTTATTACATCTAGAAGTACCGTAAACTCGGTTTTTTTCTTAATATTAGATTTTATATCAGTTGGATGTTTATTTATTATGGTTGGCGCAGAGTTTTTAGGAATGATCCTTTTAATTGTATATGTGGGAGCAGTTGCTGTTTTATTTTTATTTGTAGTCATGATGTTAAATGTTGCTGAACAAAAACAGTCTTGGTTTATAGGAAAAAAATCTACGCACATACCATCAGGAATAATTGTGAGTGTTTTAATTTTTTTAGAATTATTAGTAGTAATTGGTGGTTGGAAATATAAAGAAAATATTATGAGTAGTAGTTCATTAATTATAAATGAAAATATATCTAATACGCATCAAATAGGACAAGTAATGTATACAGACTATATTTTATATTTTCAAATTTCAGGAATAATTTTACTTTTATCGATGATAGGAGCAATTTTATTAACCTATAGAAAACGCGAAGGTGTAAAAACACAAAGTTATATTAATCAAATATCTAGAGAGCCAAGCTCTTCAATAGAATTAAAAAAAGCAAAAATTAATCAAGGTGTAAATGTAGATGATTGAAGTTGGTTTAGGACATTATTTAACCTTAGGAGCTATTGTTTTTTTTCTTGGAGTTGTTGGAATTTTTTTAAATAGAAAAAATGTAATAGTAATATTAATGTCTATAGAATTAATTCTCTTAGCAGTAAATATAAATTTAATTTCATTTTCAATATTTAGCGGAGATATAGTTGGTCAAATTTTTACAATGTTAATTTTGACCGTAGCTGCTGCAGAAGCAGCTATTGGATTAGCAATAATTGTAATATTTTATAGAAATAGAGGATCAATAAGAGTTGAAGATATACATAGCATGAAAGGCTAAATGGAATACGCAATATTATTTTTGCCTTTAATAGGCTCAGTCATAGGTTATTTTGGAAAATTTTTTGGAAACCTTTTTTCAGAGGTAATAACAAGTTTTTTTACTTTGGTGGCTGCGATATGTTCAATAATAGTTTTTTATAATGGTTTTTATAATGATACTTATGGAAATTATATAATATTTGAATGGGTTAATTCTGGCCAATTTATTGCAAACTGGTCAATTAACATTGATCCATTAAGTTCAGTTATGTGTGTTGTAGTAACCTCTGTTTCAGCTTTAGTTCATGTTTATTCAATAGGGTACATGAGTCATGATCCTCATAAACCAAGATTTATGGCATATTTATCTTTATTTACTTTTTCTATGCTAGCATTAGTAGTTTCAGATAATTTTTTACAATTATTCTTTGGTTGGGAGGGAGTTGGATTATGTTCTTACTTATTAATAGGATTTTGGTACAAAAAAAATTCCGCTAACAATGCTGCAATTAAAGCATTTATCGTAAATAGAGTTGGAGATTTTGGCCTGGCTATAGGAATTTTTTTAATCTTTAATCATTTTGGCACTATAGAATTTAATAAAACTTTTGAAATTGCATCTCAATTTGCTGACAAGGAAATTTCTTTCTTGGGATTAGAATCAAATTTAATAACTACAATATGTTTATTCTTATTTCTTGGTGCTATGGGAAAATCAGCACAATTTTTGCTACACACTTGGTTGCCTGACGCTATGGAAGGGCCTACTCCAGTTTCAGCTTTAATTCACGCCGCAACAATGGTTACTGCTGGAGTTTTTTTAGTCGTGAGATGTTCACCCTTATTTGAATACTCTCAATTTGCCTTAAATATTGTAGCAATAATAGGTATGATAACTGCAGTGTTTGCAGCCTCAGTAGCTTTAGTTCAAAATGATATAAAGAAAATAATCGCATACTCCACATGTAGCCAATTAGGTTATATGTTTTTTGCAGCCGGAGTAGGGGCATATCATGTTGCAATGTTTCATCTTTTTACTCATGCCTTTTTTAAAGCGTTATTGTTTTTAGGATCGGGCTCTGTAATACATGCTTTTAAAGACGAACAAGATATTAGAAATATGGGAGGAGTTTGGAAAAAATTGCCTTATACTTATATTTTAATGATAATAGGAACATTGGCGCTAACCGGTTTTCCATTTCTTTCTGGATTTTACTCTAAGGATGCAATAATTGAGTTCGCCTACTTTAAAAATTCAACAATTGGAAATTATGCCGCAACTATTGGAGTATTTACCGCTTTTTTAACAGCTATTTATTCATGGAGATTACTCTTTAAAACATTTCATGGAACTTATAACAATAAAAAGATTCCTTTTGAGAAAACTCACGAGTCACCATTTATAATGTTAGCCCCACTAATTTTATTAGCTATAGGAGCGATTTTTGCAGGTTATTTTTTTAAAGATTTATTTATTGGATATAGTAGCGAGCAATTTTGGAAAAATTCAATTTTCTTTTTAGAAAAAGTAGAACACAGCTCTATACCTAAATGGTTATTATTAATTACACCAATTTTAGTTATATTCGCTATTCCTATTTCTTATTTTTATTTTGTAAAAAATAAAAAGATATTAGAAGAATTAACAAAAACAAATTTACCATTATATAAATTTTTATTAAGTAAATGGTATATAGATGAATTGTATGACTTAGTTTTTATTAATCCGATTAAAAAAGTTGGAACATTTTTGTGGAAGCAAGGTGATCAAAAAACAATTGATCGTTTTGGACCAGACGGAATTTCTAAAATAGTAAAGTTTATTTCAGCTAAAGCTGTACAATTTCAAACTGGATTTATTTATGATTATGCTTTTGTAATGTTAATTGGTCTTTCGGCATTAATTACATATTTGATACTAAATTAAAATGAATTTTCCAATTTTATCTACAATAATTTTTTTGCCTTTGTTAGGATCTCTTTTTATCTTTTTAACAAAAAGTGAAAATAATAGAAGTGCTATTTACGTTTCTATTTTTTCAAGTGTTGCAAATTTTTTATTAGCTATTTTTCTTTGGTTTTCATTTGATAGTTCTGTGTCAGATTTCCAGTTTATGGAAGAAAGCAATTGGATTAGTGGTTTAATAAAATTTAAATTAGGTATAGACGGTATTTCTATTTTATTTATTGTTTTAACAGCATTTATTATCCCTATTTGTATTATCTCATGCATTAATAGTGTTAAGACAAGAATTAAAGAATTTCTTATCGCAATTTTAGTTTTAGAAACGTTTATGATGGGTGTTTTTTGCTCTCTAGATCTTGTTGTTTTTTATTTATTTTTTGAAGCTGGCTTAATTCCTATGTTTTTAATCATAGGAGTTTGGGGAGGTCCTAAAAGAGTTTATTCAGCTTTTAAATTTTTTCTATTTACTTTGTTGGGTTCTGTTTTGATGTTAGTTGCAATAATTTCAATTTATTGGATTACGGGAACAACAGACGTTTTACAAATTTATGAGATCAAAATACCTGAAAAATATCAATATTTATTATGGCTAGCTTTTTTTAGCTCTTTGGCTGTAAAAATGCCAATGTGGCCAGTTCACACTTGGCTTCCAGATGCACATGTTGAAGCACCGACTGCTGGATCAGTAATTTTAGCTGCAATATTATTAAAAATGGCAGGATATGGATTTTTAAGATTTTCGATTCCAATGTTTCCAGTTGCTTCAGAGTATTTTATACCTTTGATATATATTTTAAGTATTGTTGCTATAATTTACACGTCGTTAGTTGCGTTAATGCAGGATGATATGAAAAAACTCATAGCCTATTCATCTGTTGCTCACATGGGTTATGTTACATTAGGCATATTTACTTTTAACCAACAAGGCCTGGAAGGAAGTATGTTTCAAATGATTAGTCACGGACTTATTTCTGCAGCTTTATTTTTATGTGTAGGTGTTGTTTATGATAGAATTCATTCTAGACTTATAAGCGCTTACGGAGGAGTAGTTAATTATCTTCCTAAATACTCATTAATATTTATAATTTTTGTAATGGGCGGTTTAGGATTGCCTGGCACAAGTGGTTTTTTAGGTGAATTTTTGGTTCTAGTTGGCGCATTTCAAAAAAATAAAATAGTAGCGATGATAGCAAGCTTCGGTGTTGTTCTAGGAGCTGCTTATATGCTTTGGCTTGCTAAAAGAGTTATATTTGGAGAAGTAAAAAATGAAAAGATTAAAACAATGAAAGATATTAATATAAATGAAGGAATAATGTTAATTTTATTAGTCGTTAGCACACTTTTTTTTGGCTTTTACCCACAACCATTAATAGATACTATGCAAGTTTCAATAACTAATCTAATTAATAATTACCAAACAGATTTAATCTATCACCTCAGTGCCAATAAATGATAAATAATTTATATTTTTTATTACCAGAAATATTTTTTTCATTATCAATTTTTATTATTTTGATGATTGGTGTATTTAGAAAAAAAAGTTATGGAGTAGTTAGCAAACTATGTTTACTCTCTATGATATTAACAATTTTTTTAATTTTCAATAATCAAAGCACAAATATAAAAGTTTTTTCTAATTCGTTCATTGTTGATCCATTTTCGAATCTAATAAAAATTTTAATTCTAATATCAAGTATTTTTGTATTAAATCTATCTCAACAATTTATAAAAGAAAATAATTTAGATAAATTTGAATACCCTATTATTCTTCTTCTTGCAATTTTAGGTATGTTTTTTATGGTTAGTTCAAACGATTTAATTTTATTCTATCTTGGATTAGAACTTCAATCATTATCTTTGTATATTCTGGCAGCAATTGATAGAGACAATATTAGATCATCTGAAGCAGGAATAAAGTATTTTATATTAAGTGCGCTCTCTTCAGGATTATTGCTCTACGGATGTTCTCTATTATACGGATTTAGTGGGTCTACTAATTTTGATATTATTTCTAATAATTTAAATTTTGAAAATACTGGAGCTATTTTTGCAATGGTCTTTATTTTAGTCGGGCTAGCATTTAAAGTTTCTGCAGTACCCTTTCATATGTGGACACCAGATGTTTATGAAGGTTCGCCAACATCAATTACAAATTTTTTTGCTGTCGTACCTAAAATTGCTGGCCTAGCAGTTTTAATCAGATTTATGCAAGTTCCGTTTATAAATATAATTGATCAATGGCAAACGATAATTATTTTTATTTCTATTGCATCAATGGTTTTAGGAGCTTTCGCAGCTATTGGGCAAACAAACTTAAAAAGATTAATAGCTTATAGTTCAATTGGGCATGTTGGATATGCCTTAGCGGGTATAGCAACTGGGAGTTCATCAGGATATTCGAGTTCAATTGTTTATATAATTATTTACGCAATTATGAACATAGGAGCATTTGGGTGTTTATATCTGATGAAAAAAGATAATGAATATAAAGAAAATATTTCAGACTTATCAGGTATTTCAAAAAAGCATCCATTATTAGCTTTAGCATTTCTAATTATATTATTTTCATTAGCGGGAATTCCTCCCTTAGGAGGTTTCTTTGCGAAATTTTATGTTTTTATGACCGTTATAGAAAATGAAATGTATTTATTAGCCATTATAGGTTTAATAACTACTGTTGTGTCAGCTTTTTATTACCTTAAAGTAATAAAAGTAATTTATTTTGATGAAAGTAAAATAAATTTTGACCCCAATAAAAACTTAAGTATTTTAGGAACCGTATTTATAAGTTGTTTATTTTTAGTAACATTTTTATTATACCCATCTTTCCTAAATAATATCGTAAATATTATATTTATAAATTAATGAAATTAAAAATAATAAAATTTAAAAGTGTAAAAAGCACTAACACTGAAGCTATTAAATTAATTAAAAAAAACTTTCAAGATCCATCATTGATAATTGCCTTAAATCAAACAAAAGGTAGAGGAACAAGAGGTAAAGAATGGATTTCTAAAAAAGGAAACATTTTTATATCTATATATTACAAAATTGAAGAAAAAAAAGTGAACTTCGATATCATTTCTCTTATGAATCCATGTATAATTAAAAATATCATAGAAAAATATTCTCGTTTTAAAGTAAAAATTAAATGGCCAAACGATTTGCTAATAAAAAAAAAAAAGATATGTGGTATATTGCAAGAAGTAATTGAATATAATAAAAAAAAATATTTAATCACAGGCATTGGAATAAATACTTTTATTAATCCAAAGAATAAAAATTTTGAATCTATATCTCTACTTGAATGTTCGAAACATTCTTTTAAAAATAGTGAATTAATCAAAAAAATTAAAGATTCTTATGAAGTATTTATATCTGATATAAAAAGATATAAAGTTTCTTTTTTAAAAAAAAAATATTTAAAAGGTTTGAAATGAATTTTATAGTTGGAGATATAGGTAATACACTCACTAAAATTTCTTTGTTAAACAAAAACTATAAAATTATTAAATCTTATAATATTCAAACACAAAAAATTTTTAATCCAAAAATTAAAAAAAAGTTTTTCAATAAAATTCTTTCTAAAAATACTAATAAAAAAATATTATTTTCTAGTGTAGTACCTAAAATATATAAATTGATAAAAAAATATTTAATAAGTCAAAATTACAATGTCTATGAGATTAAAGAATTAAAATTAAAATCAATTATAAAACTTAATATAAAAAAAGTTAATCAGCTTGGATCTGATAGAATAGCTAATGCTGTTGCCTCTTATGAGAAATATAAGACGAATTGTTTAGTTGTAGATTTTGGAACTGCGACTACTTTTGATATAATCAATAAACCAGGTGTTTATGAGGGAGGCTTAATAGCTCCAGGAATTAAAATTTCTATAAATAATTTAAATAAATCTACGGCACTTTTGCCAATATTTGATCTAAAAGTTAATAAAAAAATCTATGGGAAAAATACTAAAGATGCACTTAATGCAGGGTTTTTGTGGGGTTATCAAGGCCTGATAAATAATTTAATTAAGAAAATTATTTCAAGTAGTAAAAAGAACTATAAAGTTATACTTACAGGAGGTTATGCAGGATTTTTTAAAAAGCTAATTAATAAAAATTCTATAATTGATACAAACATTACTATAAAAGGAATTATCAAAATATATAAAGAATTATTATGAATAACGAAGAACTTATTTTTTGTCCATTAGGAGGCTCAGGTGAAATAGGAGCAAATATGAACTTATATGCTTATGGAAAAGAAGATAATCAAAAATGGATAATAGTAGATATGGGAGTAACATTTGCTGATGAATCAATACCCGGAGTAGATCTAATATATCCTGATCCAGGTTTTATTTTAGATAAAAAAAAAGATCTTTTAGGAATAGTGCTTACTCATGCTCATGAAGATCATATTGGTGCTGTAGCTCACATTTGGCCAAGTTTAAAATGTAAAATTTACGCCACACCATTTACAGCAGTACTTATTCAAGAAAAATTTAAAGAAAAAAAAATAGATATTTCTAATCATATAAAAATTATTCAATTAAATGGAAATGTAAAATTAGGTCCATTTGATATTGATTTTATAACTATGACTCATTCAATTTTAGAACCAAATGGTTTATGCATAACTACACCAGCAGGAGTTATTTTACATACAGGAGATTGGAAGATTGATCCTAATCCTTTAATTGGAGGTGAAATAGATAAACAAAAATTAAAAAATATTGGTAGCAAAGAAGTAATAGCTATGATCTGTGATTCAACTAATGTTTTCAGTGAAGGTAGAGCAGGCTCTGAAATAGATGTTAGAGAGAGTTTATTAAAAATTATGGAATTAAAAAATAAAAAAATAATCGTTACTTCTTTTGCTTCAAATGTAGCCCGAATGGAAACAATTTTTTATTGTGCAAAAAAGACTAACAGAAATATTTGTTTAGTTGGAAGATCAATGCATAGAATTTACAAAGCTGCAAAAAAGTGCGGATATCTGCAAAATCTACTGGACCCGATTGATCCGATAGATGCAAAACAAATTTCTAGAGACAAAATTATCTACCTTTGTACGGGTAGCCAAGGTGAACCCATGGGTGCAATGAATAGAATAGTAAATGATATTCACCCAGATGTTTATTTGGAGCCAGGTGACACTGTTATTTTTTCTTCAAAAATTATTCCTGGTAATGAAAAAAAATTGTATCAATTACAAAATTTAATTACAAAAGCTGACGTAGAAATCATAACTGAAGAAAATGCATTTGTTCATGTCTCTGGTCACCCAAATAGGGAAGATTTAAAAGATATGTATTCGTGGGTTAAACCAAAATGTATAATACCAGTACATGGAGAACATAGGCACATGAAAGAACATGTTGCTTTTGCGAAAAAAATGCAAATACCTCAAACTTTATTAATTGAAAATGGCGATATAATTAAATTAAATTCAGGAAAGCCTAAAATAATAGATAAAGCTCCATCTGGCAGAATGTATTTAGATGGCACAATAGGGGTTAGCGCTGATTCACAGTCTATAAAAGAGAGAAAAAACCTTTCTTTAAATGGATATTTAGAAGTGACTTTAATTGTTACTAACAATGGAAAGATAAAAAAACCAGTTATTTCATTTAAAGGCATCCCAGAAGATGAAGTTAATGAAACATTTATTTTTGATATGGAGGACGAAATTTCTAATATTTGTAGAACTTTTTCTTTACAAAGCAAAAATCAGGAAAAAAATTTAATAGACACACTTAAGCAGAATTGTAGGAGAATAGTTAGAGATAAAACAGGAAAAAAACCTTTTACCAACATCAATATTGCAAGAATTTAATGGGTATTACAGGATCTTTGATTGTTTATGTTTGTATTTGGTGGATAGTTTTTTTCTCTCTTTTACCTGTTGGAATTATTTCAGAGGATCAAAAATTCAAAGAAAGCTTAGAAGGAAATGATCCAGGCGCACCTAAAAACCCTAAAATAGTTAAAAAATTTATAATTACTACTCTAATTACAACTATCTTATTTATTTCAATATATTATATGGTAAGTAATAATTATCTAAATCTAAGGGAGTATTTACAATAATGCATTTATCTAAATTATTTATTCCAATCACAAAAGATCTACCTTCTGATGCTACAATTAAATCACATCAATTAATGTTAAGAACAGGAATGATAAAACAATCTTCAGCAGGAATTTATTCTTGGCTACCATTAGGGTTTAAAGTTATGAAAAAAATTGAGCAAATTGTAAGAGAAGAACAAAATAATATAGGAGCCCAAGAAATGCTTATGCCAACAATTCAATCTGCAGATATTTGGAAAGAAAGTGGCAGATATGAAGATTATGGTCAAGAAATGCTTAGAATAAAAGATAGACAAGGAAGAGAAATGTTATATGGACCAACAAATGAAGAATTAATTACAGAAATTTTTAGATCTAGTATAAAAACTTATAAATCTTTACCGCAAATTTTATATCACATTCAATGGAAATTTAGAGATGAAGTTAGACCTAGATTTGGGATAATGAGATGTAGAGAATTTTACATGAAAGATGCTTATTCATTTGATCAAGATGATAATTCAGCAAAAAAATCTTACAATAAAATGTTTTTTTCTTATTTAAAAACTTTTGAAAGATTAGGTTTAAAAGCTATACCGATGGCAGCGGATACTGGCCCTATAGGAGGAGATTTATCTCATGAATTTATAATTTTAGCTGATACTGGTGAAAGTAAAATATATGCAAATAAAAAAATTTTTGAGGTAAATTTAGATAAATACGATACAAGCGACAAATCTTTAGAAAGCATAAGACAAGAATTTTCTTCAATTTATGCAGTAACTGATGAAAAGTATAAAAAGGAAGAATTTAATAACAAAGTAAATAAAAATGAGCAAATTATTACTAAAGGCATCGAAGTCGGTCATATTTTTTATTTTGGAGATAAATACTCTAAACCATTAAATTGTTTAATTGACACAAAAGATGGAAAAAAAAATTCTGTAAAAATGGGATCATATGGAATAGGTGTTTCACGTTTAGTAGGAGCTATCATAGAAGCTAACTATAATAATGAAGTAATGAAATGGCCTAAGGCAGTGGCACCATACGATGTAGTTATTATTCCCAGTTTTAATAAAAATGATAGTAAAAACATTGAAAAAGCTGACAAGGTATATAGTGAATTAAAAAAACAAAATATTGACGTATTGTTAGATGATATTGATGAAAATATGTCTACAAAATTTAAAAAACACAATTTAATTGGTATACCATATCAAATTATAATTGGATCTAAATCTACAGAGAACGAATTCGAATTTAAAGAAGTTAATAATGAGGGTAAAATATTAAATCTTAAAAATATATTAATAGAAATTAAAAAATAAATTGTTTAATAAAGTTGAAAGATTGATTTCGTCAAGAAACCTTAAACCTAAAAAAAAAGAAGGTTTTTTAAAAGTAATTTCTATATTTTCATTTTTAGGCATCATGTTGGGTGTTTCTATTTTAATAATAGTAATGTCAGTTATGAATGGATTTAGAACAGAATTAACAAGTAAAATACTCGGATTTAATCCTCATATAATAATTGAACCATATAGTTCAGAAATAGATGAAAATTTTTACACAGAGATAAAAAATAAATATAAAAATTTTATAATTAAAAAAACTTTTTCAGGAGAAGCAGTATTAATGACAAATAATATTGTCAAAGGATTAATGATTAAAGGTATTATGAAAAAAGAAATAAATCAAAAAGATTTTTTAGAAAAGAATTTAATTGAAGGTAGTATTAAAAATTTTAAAAATAATTCAATTATTATTGGTAAGGAATTAGCTGAAAGCCAAGGTTTAGAGATTGGAAATAGTATTAATTTAATGTCATCCTCTTTTATTTCAACTCCATTGGGCTCAGTGCCTAAAAATCAAACTTTTAAAATATCAGGTATATTTAGTAGTGGTTTTTACGAGTTTGATCAAAATATTGTTTTTATAAATCTAAATGATGCTTTTAGTTTCTTTGACAAAGATAAAAAAGATTTAAATTTAGAAATTTATTTAGATCAACCAATAAAAGCTGATTTTTATAAAAATAAAATTGAATTAATAAATGAAAATTATTACGTAAGATCTTGGACAGATCTAAATAAATCTTTCTTTGCAGCATTAAAAGTTGAAAGAAATGTTATGTTTATAATTTTAACTTTAATAATTATTGTAGCAGCTTTTAATATTATTTCAGGCTTAACTATTTTAATAAAAAATAAAACTAAGGAAATTGCGATTCTTAAAACTTTAGGTTTAAGCAACACCTCAATAACTAAGTCTTTTTTTTTGACGGGTTTTACAATTGGTTTTTTAGCAACTATATGTGGAATAATATTTGGAATTATTTTTTCTTATTATATAGAAGAAATTAGATTCCTATTATCTTCAATATTTAATTTAGAAATATTCCCTGCAGATATATATCTTTTAGATAAAATGCCTAGTGAAATTAGTTTTTTTTCAATTATTATAATTTTTTTGTTTTCATTAATAATTACCTCAATAGCTTCATATTTTCCTGCAAAAATAATATCAAAGATAAATACATTAAAGTCTTTAAAGTATGAATAAATATATTCTAGAAATTAATAATATAAAAAAAAATTTCAAGCATAAAAACGGAACAATTGAACTATTCAAAGACGCAAATTTTAAAATTAAAAAAGGAGAGTTAGTTGCTTTAATTGGACCTTCTGGATCAGGAAAATCATCTCTTTTGCATATGTTAGCATTATTGGATAATCCAACTTCTGGTGAAATTAAATTTGAAGGGAAAAATACAAAAAAATTTATAGAAAATGAAATAAATATAATTCAAAAAAAAAAAATATCAATAATCTTTCAAAATAACAATTTATTAAGTGATTTTACTGCTATAGAAAATATAATGATGCCATTATTAATAGACGGTAAAAATTATAATAATTCATTTTTAAAAGCAAAAAAAATATTAAACACAGTAAAATTAGTAAATAGATCTAATCATTTCCCTAATGAAATGTCTGGTGGAGAACAACAAAGGGTTGCAATTGCTCGATCTTTGATTGCTGAAACTGATTTAATATTAGCAGATGAACCTACCGGCAATCTTGACTTTAAAACTTCACAAAATGTATTTTCATATTTTGTTAAATTAAAAAAAATAGGTAAGACAGTTATTTTTGCAACTCATAATAGAGAACTAGCTAATAAAGCAGATTACAAGTTGAGTATTTCTAATGGTATTATAAAAAGAAAGGATGCCTAATATTCAAAAAACTTTTTCGAATTTTAAAATACATACTCAATACTCTATTTGTGAAGGTGCTATTAAAATTGACGATCTATCAAGTTTTTGTAAAGAAAATAGTATTAAATCCGTCGGTTTGTGCGATAGCTATAATTTATGTGGAGCTTTAGAGTTTGCAGAAAAAATTAGTAAATCAGGGACACAACCAATAATAGGAACACAAATTAATTTTTTATTAGATGGAAAAATTGGGAAACTACCGATATTTGCAAAAACAGAAATTGGTTATAAAAATCTAACAAAACTATCATCTAAAAGTTATTTAGAATCTGACAAAAACAATGATCCTCATTGTTCATTTGAAGACTTAAAAAAAAATACACAAGACTTAATTGTTTTAAGTGGAAGCTTATATGGTTTATTTGGTATTTTATTTAAATATAACAAAATTAAAATTATTGAAGACTCTTTTAGAGATTTAAAGAAAGTGTTTAATGATAGATTTTATATTGAAATTCAAAGACATAATGATGAAGGAGAAAAGAATTTTGAAAAATTTTTAATTAAAATTTCAAAAAAACTAGAAATACCATTGATAGCGTCTCAGGAAGTTTTTTATTTAAACCCAGATATGCACGAAGCACATGATGCTTTAATTTGTATTGGTGAAAAAAATTTTATTGATGATAAAAATAGAAGAAAATATAGTAGTGAACATTTTTTTAAAAATGACAAACAATTAAAAGCTTTATATCATGATATTCCAGAAGCTTTAGAAAATAATTATAACTTCCCATTTAGATTTAATTTTAAACCTAAAAAATCTAATCCAGTTTTACCTTCTATCAAAACTAATACAAATCAGTCAGTCAAAGAAGATCTTTTAAAGCTATCTAAACAAGGATTAGAAAATAGGTTAAATAATTTTATTTTAAAAAAAAAAGATATTCACAATAAAAATGAAACAATAAAAAAATATGAAGACAGATTATCTCATGAATTAAATATAATTAATTCAATGAATTACTCTAGCTATTTTTTAATTGTATCAGATTATATAAAATGGTCTAAAAGCAACAATATACCAGTCGGACCTGGTAGAGGATCAGGTGCAGGTTCTTTGGTAGCCTATTGTTTAGATATAACTGATTTGGATCCAATAGAATTTGATTTAATATTTGAAAGATTTTTAAACCCAGATCGTATATCAATGCCTGATTTTGATATTGATTTTTGTGAAGAGAAACGGGATTTAGTTTTTGAATACTTAAAATCAAAATATAAAAGTGGTGTAGCACATATAATTACATTTGGTAAATTAAAGGCTAGAATGGCATTAAGAGATGTTGGAAGAGTGATTGGCTTACCTTACGGGCATGTTGATAAGATAAGTAAAATGATACCTTTTGACCCGTCTCGTCCTTTAACTTTAAAAGAATCTATTGATAGAGAACCTAGATTTCAGAATGAGATAAAAAATAATGATAAAGTTAAGAAATTAATTGAACTTTCATTAAAATTAGAGGGATTAAATAGAAACATGGCGACACATGCAGCTGGTGTAGTTATTGCTGGAGAAAATCTCTCTGAACAAGTTCCTTTATATAAAGATCACAGTTCCAATTTATTTTTACCTTCAACTCAGTTTGACATGTATTCATCTGAAAATGCAGGACTTGTCAAATTTGATTTATTAGGACTTAAAACTTTGACTGTAATAAATAAAACTCTAAAAATGTTATCTGCTAAAAATGTTGATATAGATATTAGTAAAATAAATTTAGATGATAAAAAAGTTTTTAGCATGATGTCTACCGGAGAAACTATTGGTTTATTTCAATTAGAAAGTTCTGGAATGAAAGATGCCATTCGTCAAATGAAACCTAATAAATTTGATGACATTATTGCTTTAGTAGCTCTTTATAGACCAGGACCGATGAGCAATATACCCATTTATAATGATTGTAAAAATGGAATTAAAAATCCTGATTATATACATCCTGTTTTAGAAAAAATATTAAAACCAACTTATGGGATAATAATTTATCAAGAACAGGTAATGCAAATAGCACAAACATTAGCAGGATTTACCGCTGGTGAGGCTGATATTTTAAGAAGAGCTATGGGAAAAAAGAAAAGATCAGAGTTAGAAAAACAAAAAGAAAGATTTATTACTGGTGCAGTAAAAAATGGGATTAAAAAAGATGTTGCAAACTACGTTTTTACAAAAATTGAGCCATTTGCGGAATATGGATTTAACAAAAGTCATGCAGCAGCGTACGCACTGATTGCCTATCAGACAGCTTATTTAAAAACTTATCATAAAGAAGATTTTATAGCTGCAACAATGTCAACTGAATTGAATAGCACAGGAAAATTAAGAGAATTTGTCGAAGAGCTTAAAAGATTAAAAGTCGAAGTTGTGAAACCTTGTATTAATAATTGTTTTGCAGAATTTAAAGCTTTAGATAATAAAATTTTTTATGGTTTAGGTGCTATTAAAAGTGTTGGATTTGAGGCTATTTCAAATATTGTAAAAGAGAGAGAAAAAAAAGGTAAATTTAAATCTTTAAGTAATTTTATAAAAAGAGTTGATCCAAGAGATGTAAATAAATTACAATTAGAAGGATTAGTAAAAGCTGGTGCTTTTGATGAGCTTGAAAAAAATAGAAATAAAATTTTTTGTCAAATACCAAAAATTATTCAATTAATAAAGAATTATCATGAAGAAAAAGAAAGCAAACAAAGCAATTTATTTGAAAATATTAATAATGAAGAAAATGAAATTTTAAATTTAGAGAATATAGATTATTGGAGCAAAAAAGAACTCCTTGCAGAAGAGTTTACTTCATTAGGATTTTATATTTCAGATCATCCTCTTAATGAATACAAAGAATTTTTTAAAGAATTAAAAATAATTTCTTATAAAGAATTTTTAGACAGTGAACAGTCTGAAGCTTTAGTAGCCGGAACAATTATGTCAATTCAAGAAAAAAAAAGCTCCAAAGGAACTCCTTTTGCAATAGTAAAATTTAGTGACAATTCTAGTGAATTTGAATTATTTTTATTTTCGGATTTGTTAGTACAAAACAGAGATTTGTTAAAAGAATCTAGTTCTTTTGTTCTTACACTTCAAAAAGAAAGAGTGAATCCTAATAATATTCAAAGAAGAATCAATATTAGAAAAATTCTAAATTTAAATGATATGGTTAATAAACCATACGAAAATGTATCTATAGAGTTAAAGGAAAACTACGATCTTCAAGAATTGAAAGAAGTTTTAAATGAAGAAGGCAAAACAAACATTGAACTAATAATAGAAGAAAATAATAAAAAATATACTTATAAACTTGAAAAAGCTCGCAAATTTGATTTTGCCACATTTAACAGTGTTAAAAATAAGCAATATGTCAAAAAAATAAGATTTTAGTAGCTTGCATTTACTTCATTTTAAATATATTAAAAATGTAATTTCGCACACAGCATTAAGGGCATAGCGCTCTACCGGTCCAGAAATGGAATAGTTGTGGTGGATTAACCGGAAAAAAAAATGAACGTACCTGAAGTAAATATTAAACAATTGTTAGAAGCTGGAGTTCATCTGGGTCATAAAACTCTTAGATGGAATCCTAAAATGAAAAATTTTATTTTTGGGGAAAAAAATTCAATTCACATAATTGATCTTACGAAAACAGTAGAATTTTTCAAGACTGCATTAGCAAAAATTCATTCTTGTATTTCCAATGGAGGAAAAATTTTAATTGTTTCAACTAAAAAACAAGCTGCAGAACAAGTAAGCAATTTAGCCACTGAAACAAATCAATTTTTTGTAAATTATAGATGGCTGGGTGGCATGCTAACTAACTGGAATACAATTCAAAACTCTATAAAAAGAATGAAACTTTTGGAAACACAACTAGCAAAAGATGATTTAGGATTTACAAAAAAAGAATTATTAAAACTTGGTAAAGAAAAAGATAAACTTAAAAGATCTTTAGGTGGAATTAGTGAAATGAAAAAAATTCCCGAAATGATTTTTATAATTGACACAAATATAGAATCATTAGCAGTGAAGGAAGCTATTAAATTAAATATTCCAATAGCAGCAATTTTAGATACAAATTCAGACCCAACTGACATTACTTATCCTATACCTGGAAATGATGATGCGCGTAGATCAATAAATTTATACTGCGATCTAATAAAGACGACAATTAATGATGCAGAAAAACTTATTAAGAAAAAAGAAGTAATTGAAGATAAAACTGAAAAAAAAAATTTAAAAAAATTAGATAAGATTAAAAAAGAAAAGACCAAAGCATAAAATGTCTAATAAAGATTTGCTTTCCAATATAAAAAAATTACGTGAACTTACTGGTGTCGGTTTTAAAGATTGTAAATTAGCAATTGATGAAAATGGAGGTGACATAGAAAAATCAATTGAATTTTTAAGAAAAAAAGGAATAGCTAAAGCTTCTAAGAAAATGAATCGTACTGCGTCAGAGGGCTTGGCTTTAATTAAACAAGTTGAGGAAGAAATTTCAATAATTGAAATTAATAGTGAAACAGACTTTGTAGCTAAGAATAAAGATTTCATACTTTTTTGCAAACAAATTTCAGATATATGTTTTAAAGAAAAGGGTAATCTAGAAAAAATTAATTCTGCTAATATGCAAAATAATATAAGTGTTAAAGATAATTTAGTGGACTTAATTGCAAAAATTGGAGAAAAAATAACTTTAAGAAGGTCATTATTTTTTAGCAAAGATGAGGGAAAAAATTTTAGTTATGTTCATGGCGCAATTGAAAAAGATATTGGAAAGATCATTTCTATTGTAAAAATTACCAATTCTTCGAATTCAGATGAAATAGGCACTAAGCTTGCAATGCATATAGCTGCTTCCAACCCTCTAGCTATAGATAAAAATAATCTTAGTAAAGAAATTCTAGATAAAGAATTAGAGATAATAAAAGCTGAATTACTGAATTCAGGAAAAAAACCTGAAATGATAGAAAAAATTTCAGTTGGGAAACTTAATAAATTTGTCTCAGACAATACTTTATTAAATCAAATGTGGATAATGGACCCTAAAATCAAAGTTTCTGATGTACTTAAAGACTGCAAAGTTTTAGACTTTATAAGATATAAGGTTGGCGAAGGAGTTTAAAAAATAGTATGAGCTCAGAATTTAATGAAAAAAATCATTCATTAAAAATGGATAAGACAATTCAGTCTTTTAAAAAAGATATTTCAACTCTAAGAACTGGCAGAGCAAATTCGACAATGTTAGATATGATTAAAGTCGATGTTTATGGACAACAGATGCCAATTAATCAAATTGCTACAATTAATGTACCTGAGGCTAGAATGATATCTATTCAAGTTTGGGACAAAAGTAATGTAGTTCTTTTAGATAAAGCAATTAAAGAATCTGATTTAGGAATCAATCCGCAAATAGACGGACAAAATATAAGAATTCGAATTCCAGATTTAACTGAAGAAAGAAGAAAAGATTTAATTAAAGTATTAAAGGGTATGGGAGAAAAAAATAAAATATCTATTAGAAATATTAGACGTGATGCCAATGAAGAAATAAAAAAAAATCTTAGAGAAAAAATAATAACAGAAGATGAAAGTAAGCTTTTTGAAAAAAATATTCAGAAGATTACTGATGACAATATAACTAATATTGAAACAATTTTAGATAACAAAGAAAAAGAAATTCTTCAAATATGAATAAACTTAACCATGTGGCTTTTATCATGGATGGTAATGGCAGATGGGGGATAAAAAAAAGAAAAGGAAGAAACTTTGGACATATTAGTGGTGTTAAAGCAGTACAAAGAACAGTTCAATCTGCAATTGAGCTAAAAATTCCAATAATAACATTCTATGTATTCTCCACAGAGAATTGGCGTAGACCTAAAAGAGAAATAAAATTCTTGTTTAACTTAATTGCTTCATATTTCAACAAAGAGATAGATAATGTTATTAAAAACAATATCAAAATAAATATTATTGGTAAAATCTCAGAATTACCAACAAATGTGAGTAAAATTTTAAAAGAAACTATAAATAAAACAAAAAAAAATAACAAATTAATTGTTAATTTAGCTTTAAACTATGGTTCAAAAAAAGAAATTGCTAGGTCTTTTTCATTTCTAAAAAAAAAAAAAAAATTACTCCAAAAGATGTTTCTTTAAATCTATATACTTACAATATGCCAGATCCAGATATTTTGATAAGGACAGGTGGTCAAAAAAGGTTAAGCAATTTTATGTTATGGCAAATGGCTTATACAGAACTGTATTTTATAAAAAAACTTTGGCCAGATTTTAATAAGAAAGATCTTCAAAAAATATTAAAAAACTTTAGTTCCATAAAAAGAAATTTTGGGAGTATTTAGAAATGAGCATTGAAATTAAAAAAAGAATTTTAACTTCTATTCCTTTAATTTTGATTTTATTGAGTATTTTTTTTAGTAATATAGCACTATTATTTTTTTTAATAATTATTTCTGTAATATCTTTTTTAGAATTTACTAATTTAATTCTTAAAATTTATAAAAAAAAAATAATTTACGCTTTTATTTTTAACTTTATATTTGCTTTATACATATTTTCTTTTAGTAGCTGTTTCTTTATTTTTTCTCAATTTACAAGTTTGAAGAACTTAATATTTTTAGCTTTATTAATATGTATATTTTCTGATATAGGTGGCTTAATATTTGGCAAATTCTTTAAAGGACCTAAATTAACAAGAATTAGTCCGAACAAAACAATTTCAGGTTCTTTGGGCTCTTTTCTTTTTGCATTTTTAATTACTTATATGATATCTAATTTTTCTGGTTCAATTTTTTCTTTTTATGTTCCTTTAATTTTATCTTTTTTTGTATCATTTACATGTCAATGTGGAGATTTATTTTTTTCATATATTAAGAGAAAAGCTAATGTAAAAAATACTGGAAATTTTTTACCTGGTCATGGAGGATTTCTAGATAGAATTGATGGAATTTTATTTGGTATTCCTTTTGGAATACTATTCTCAAGTATTATTCTGGGTTTATTAAAATGAAAAAAAAAATTTCTATTCTTGGATCTACAGGTTCTATAGGAACTAATACACTTGAAGTTTTAGATCATAAATTATATTCATTTGATATAAATACTTTTGTTGCTAATTCTAATTTTAAAAAAATTATTCATCAAATAAAGAAATATAAACCAAATTATTTTGTTATAATTAATAAGAATACTTATTTAAAAGTCAAAAAAAAATTTCTTAAATCTAAAACAATTTTCTTTAATAAAATTTCCGATCTTCCTTTAAAAGGAAAAATAAACTTTATAACTATTTCTGCTATACCAGGACTAGCTGGATTACATCCCACAATGGAGTTTACCAAAAAAAGTAAAGAGATACTTTTAGCTAATAAAGAAGCTGTAATATGTGGATGGGATATTCTAAAAAAAATTGCTAAAAAAAATAAAACAAAAATTACACCAATAGATTCTGAGCATTTTTCAATAATGAAACTATTGCAGGGAAGCAAAAATATAGAAATAGATAAAATATATATCACAGCCTCTGGTGGACCTTTTCTGAAACTTCCGCTTTCAAAATTTAATGGGATTAAACCAGTTGAAGCTTTGCGTCATCCTAAATGGTCAATGGGAAAAAAAATTTCAATTGATTCTTCCACGCTTATGAATAAAATCTTAGAGCTTATTGAAGCTCAGAAAATATTTCCTTTTTGTAAAAAAAAATATGAAATAATTATCCATCCTCAATCTTTAGTACATGCAATAGTAAAGTTTAAAAATGGTATAACAAGATTATTATATCATGAGCCAGATATGAAAGTGCCAATTGCCAATGCAATATTTAAAACTAATTTAGATATAAAAGATTTGTTTTTTTCTAAAAATGATAATTTAAAAAATTTAGAATTTGTTAAAATTGATCCTAGAAGATATCCCATAATCAAAATAATACCCAAATTGAACAAATTTATTTCAACACCAATTATACTTAATGCGGCCAATGAAATATTAGTTGATCACTTTTTAAAAAGAAAAATAAGTTTTAATTCTATTTCTAGCAGTTTGTTTATAGTTTTAAACGATAAAAATTATAGAAAATATGCTATAAAAAACCCATTAAATTTAAAAACAATTAATATTATAGATGAGTGGGCAAGAGAAACTACTTTAAATATTATTAAAAAAAATAAGAAATTAAGATAAATGAAAAAGATTATTATATTATTTTTTTTTATACTCCAATTTTCAGTTTCATATGCAGAAACAATTAACAAAGTAATAATTAATGGAAACTCAAGAATAAGTGAAGAAACAATAATTGTTTATGGAGAGATAGATTTAAATAAGAATTTCACTGAAAATACAACTAATTCAATTTTAAAAAATCTTTATCAAACAAATTTTTTTGAGGATATACAAATTGAAATCAAATCTGGAATTTTAACTATTATTGTTAAAGAGTACCCCTCTATCAATTCTTTAGAATTAAAAGGTGAAGATACTGATAAGATTAAAGATGCAATATTGGAAAGATTGCAGTCTAAAGAAAAAGGTTCTTTTATTAAAAATAATATAGCAAAAGATATTGACCTTATTAAAAAAATATATTCATCTCTTGGATATAATTTTGCTAACGTTACATCAAAAATAGAAAAATTTTCTGAGAATAGATTGAACTTAGTATTTTTTATAGATAAAGGAAATAAGACCAAAATCTCAAATATATATTTTATTGGCGACAAAAAAATTAAAGAGAGAAGACTAAGAGATATAATAGTTTCTGAAGAACATAAATTTTGGAAAGTTTTGTCAAAAAATACAAACTTAAATGAAGGCAACATACAATTAGATAAAAGATTATTAACTAATTATTATAAATCAAATGGCTATTATGATGTTCAAGTTTTGTCCAGCAATGCAGAAATTACCGAAGATAACACATCATTAACTTATAATATAAATGCAGGAACTCGATATAAAATAACAAAGATTTCAACTAACGTTGATCCGGTTTTGGATAAAAATATATTTACACCATTAAATAAAGAATTTAAAAAAGTTGCAGGCAAATATTATTCACCTTTTCTTGTAAAAAGAATGTTAGATGAATTAGATTTATTAATTGCAAAAAATGATCTGCAATTTATTGAACATTCAGTGAATGAAATTATAGAAAATGATGGTATTGAGGTTTCCATTGATGTTTTTGAAGGAAATAAATTATTAGTAGAAAGAATTAATGTGAAAGGCAATACTGTTACAAATGAAACAGTAGTAAGAGCAGAACTGTTGCTTGACGAAGGCGATCCTTTTAGTGCTTTAAAATTAGATCAATCTATATCAAAATTAAAATCTAGAAATATATTTGGAATAGTTAAAAAGGAAGTTTTTGAAGGATCTTCTAAAGATTTACGAATAATTGACATTACTGTTGAAGAAAAACCAACAGGAGAAATAAGTGCTGGAGCAGGTATTGGAACAAACGGTGCCTCATTTTCTTTTAGTATTAAAGAAAATAATTGGCTTGGGAAAGGTATGGAAGTATCGTCTTATTTAGATGTTACTCAAGAAACTATTAAAGGGTCATTACAAGTAGTAGATCCAAATTACAATTATTCTGGCAATGCTTTAAATTATTCAATTAGCAGTTCTACAAATGACAAGCCTACCTCAGGTTATAAAAATAATATCATTTCTGCAGGACTAGGGACAGGATTTGAACAATATAAAGATATTTATTTATCACCAGCATTAAATATTACTTATGATGATTTAGTAGTTGATTCTACTGCTTCTGATGCTTTAAAGAAACAAGCAGGCACATATTCAGATCTCAGTTTAAATTATGCAATACAATATGACGGAAGAGATAGAGCATTTATGCCTACTAGTGGATACATATCTTCCTTTTCACAAGTTTTACCAATCTACTCGGATGCTGCTTCAATAGAGAACTCTTATAGAATTAGTAAATACAAAGCTTTTGGTCCTGATGTTATAGGAGCGGTGAAATTTTATGCTACTGCTGTTAATAGTATAGCTGATGAAGATGTAAGGTTAAATAAAAGAGTTTTTCTTTCACCAAAAAGATTAAGAGGGTTCGAAAAAGGTAAAGTTGGACCTAAAGATGGAAATGATTATATTGGAGGAAATTATGCTACGGCATTAAATTTAGAATCCAATCTGCCAAATCTTTTACCAGAAAGCACAAGAGCTGATGTAAATTTATTTTTAGACTTTGGTAATGTATGGGAAATTGATTATAATAATTCTATTGATCAGTCTAATAAAATTAGATCCTCAGCCGGGGCAGCTTTGAATTGGTTGTCACCAGTTGGACCAATGTCATTTGTTCTTTCACAAAATATTACAAAAGCAACAACAGACGTTACAGAATCTTTTAATTTTAGATTAGGAACAACTTTTTAATTATGAAAATAATATATAAATCATTCATTATACTAGCAACTGTATTTTGTCTATCATCTTCAAGCGCATTGTCAAATGATTCGCATTTTATTGATTTTGAAAAAGTGTTAAACACTAGTATAGCAGGTAAAGATGCTCAAAATTTTTTAAAAAAAAAATTTGAAACTGAAGTTAAGAAATATAAAGACGAAGAAAAAAATATTAGAAGCGAAGAACAAAAAATTATATCACAAAAAAAATTAATTACTGCTGAAGAATACCAAAAAAAAGTTGAAGCTTTAAGAAAAAAAGTTTCTGTATTACAAAAAAATAAAAAAGATTCATTTAATAATATTTCAAAATTAAGAACTAAAGCAAGGAATCAACTATTGAAAACATTAAATCCAATTATTAAAGATTACATGGAACAAAATAAAATTAGAATAGTTTTAGACAAACAAAGTGTTCTATTAGGGGATCAAAATCTTGAAATTACTGACACAGTTATTGAATTGCTAAATAAGAAACTAAAAAAAATAAATCTTAATTAATTTTAATGTCAAACAATGTATTCTTTGAGAACAAAGGCCCATTTTCTATAAAAGATTTATTTCCGGCTAAAAATATTGAAAAAAATACAAAAATATTAGACGTAAAAACATTGGATAAATCTAAAGAGTCTGAAATTACTTTTTTTGACTCAATTAGATATAAAAATAATGCTATTCTTACAAAAGCTCCTTTTTGTTTAACAACAAAAAAATTAAGCTCTTATCTGCCAAAATCTTGTACACCTATAATTGTAGATAATGTTTTGTATGAACTTGCACGAATAACTAAAAAATTTTACCCATTATCAGATATTGATTATCCAGATCTTAATTTAGCACCACCTAATTTTAGTAATTTTACTAATGTAAAATTTGGAAATAATGTTTTAATTGGAAAAAATGTTAAAATAGGAAATAATTCCTTCGTAGGCAGTAACACAGTATTAGAACACGATGTAGTTTTAGGTGATAATTGTGTTATTGGTTCAGAGATAATTATTAAAAATACAATAGTTGGAGATAATGTGGTGATACAAGACGGTACTAAAATAGGAAATAAGGGATTTGGTTTTATTCCTTTAAATAAAAAAAATTTAAAATTTCCACACATCGGTAAAGTGATAATTAATGATAATGTTGAGATTGCAAGCGGATGTACAATTGACCGTGGATCAATTGATGATACTGAAATAGGAAGTAATACTTATTTGGATAATCAAGTGCATATCGCTCATAATGTGAAAATAGGAAAAAATTGCATGATTGCTGGTCAAGTTGGTTTTGCTGGCAGTTCAATATTGGGAGATAATGTCCAAATAGGAGGTCAAGCAGGTATTTCTGGACATTTAAAAATTGGAAATAATGTTAAAATTGGTGGAGGTAGTGGTGTGGTTAAAGATATTAAAGACAATACTGTTGTAATGGGATATCCAGCTTTACCTTTAAAAGAATTTTTAAAAAAATGAGTACTATATCTATAGATAGAAAAAAAATTGAAAGTTTGTTACCTCATAGAGAACCTATGTTATTAATAGATAAACTAACAAATATAATCCCTCTAAAGTCTGCTACTGCAATAATGTATGTAAAAAAAAATGGTTTTTATGTTCAAGGACACTTTCCAGGACAACCAGTAATGCCTGGTGTTTTAATTGTAGAGGCATTTGGTCAAGCTGCAGCTGCGTTAACTGCACACGGAATAGATCCTAAAGAATACTCTAATAAACTTGTTTATTTAATGGGTGTAGATAAAGCTAGATTTAGAAATCCAGTAATACCAGATTGCGAACTACATCTTGAAATAGAAGCAATAAGATCTCACGGTAGGGTATGGAAATATAAAGGAATAGCTAAAGTAAACGAAAAAAAAATGGCTGACGCTGAATGGTCAGCAACCATAGTAGACAGAAAATAATGATACATAATTCTAGCATTATAGATAGAAAAGCTAAAATTAGTAAAAACGTTAAGATAGGACCTTTCTGTTATGTTGGACCTGAAGTAGAATTAATGGATGAAGTAGAATTAATTTCTAACGTTCATATAGAAGGTAATACTAAAATAGGAAAAAAAACTAAAATTTTTCCTTTTGCATGTATAGGAACTCAGCCACAGGATTTAAAATTTAAAAATGAAAAAAACTCTCTCAAAATTGGAGAAAATAATTTAATTAGAGAATATGTTACGATTAATCCTGGAACAGCAGGCGGTGGATCACAAACAATTATTGGAAATAATTGTTTATTTATGATTTCTTCACATATTGCGCATGATTGTAAAATTGGAGATGACGTAATTATTGCAAACAATGTACCATTAGGTGGTCATGTAACTATAGAAGACTCAGTTGTCATCGGAGGTAATTCTGCAGTACAGCAATTCACTAGAATTGGAAGATTAGCAATGATAGGAGGAATGACAGGTGTATTAAAAGATGTAATACCATTTGGTTTGTCAATTGGAAATAGAAATTATTTACAAGGCTTAAATTTAATTGGACTCAGAAGAAAAAAATACGAAAATCAAAAAATAATTGGATTAGATAAAGCGTATAAAGAAATCTTTTTATCTAAAAATCTTCACGAAAATTTAAGTAAAATTAATGGAGAATTTAAAGATAATGAATTAGTAAAAGAAGTAATAACATTTATAGAAAAAGATAAAAAAAGACCAATTTGTGCTCCGCAAATCAAAGAGTAGTATGATCGGACTTATATTTGGAGAAACAGATTTTCCAAAAGAAATTTTAAAAAAAATACGTAACAAAAAAAAATATCTTATAATAGATCTAACTAAAAAAAAAATATTTAAAAATGAAAAAAATTCATTTTCAGTATCAATGGGAGAATTTGGAAAAATAATCAAAATTCTCAAGAGAAATAATTGTAAAAAAATTTTATTTGCAGGAAGTGTGATAAGACCAAACTTTTTAAAATTAAAACTAGATTTAAAAGGGCTTTATTATATACCAAGAATTATTAAGAGCTCCAAAATTGGAGATGTTGCTATTCTTAAAGAAGTTATAAATATTTTTAAAAAAGAAAAAATTAAAACTGTAAGCTCTTTATACTTTACACCATTTTTAACATTAAAAAAATTAACGTACACAAAAACTAAACCAAATTATAAAGATAAGTTAGATATAAAAAAAGCTATCAGTGTTTTAAATAAAACTAATAAATATGGTTACACCCAAGGAGTTATAGTGAGAAATAATAAAATAGTAGCTATTGAAGGAATTAAAGGCACAAAAAAAATGCTAAAAAGTTGTAAACAGAGTAAATCTAAAATGAAAGGCGTATTAGTAAAATTTCCAAAAAAAAAGCAGGACTTAAGAATAGATTTACCAACTGTAGGATACGAGACTTTGATACAATGTAAATTAGCTGGTTTAAAAGGAATTGTATTAAAAAATAAAAAAAATATTTTTTTAAATAAAAAAAAATCTATTAATTTTGCAAATAAAAATGGAATGTTTATTAAAGTAATATGAAAAAAATTTTTATACTCACAGGAGAGTCATCTGGAGACAAATTAGCTTCAAAAGTAATAATAAATTTAAAGAAACTAGATCCAAATATTGAATATTTATCAGTAGGTGGTGAAAATTTAAAGTCAATTGGTATTAAAAGTATTTACGATTTAAAAGAAATTACTTATTTTGGCTTTACAAGTGTCCTCTTAAATATATTAAAGATTAGAAAGAAAATCAAAGAAACCTCTAAGGCTATAATAGAATTCAATCCCGATATTCTTCTTACAGTAGATAGTCCAGATTTTACTTTAAGAGTTTCACAGGATGTAAAAAAAAAAAATCCTAAAATTAAAACTATCCATTATGTTGCACCGCAAGTTTGGGTGTGGAGAGAAAATAGAGTAAAAAAAATTAAAAAATTTATAGACCACATATTATTACTATTTCATTTTGAAAAAATTTATTTCGATAAAGAAGAAATTAGCAATGAATTTGTGGGCCATCCTTTATTAGAATTTCAAGAAGATAATAAAATTGATATAAATCAAATTATAGGAAAAAATAATGCATTAATTTCAATATTCCCAGGAAGTCGAAAGTCAGAAATAAATATTTTAATGCCAATATTATTAGATTATGTAAAACTAATGAAAAATAAGTATTCAGATATATTATACGTATTTCATGCCACCAAAGAATACCGTGATTATATACAAAGTTTTATTGAAAAAAGTGGGTTAAAAAATTGTGAAAGCGTTTGTGATAATAATATCAAATCTTATATTTTAAAAAAATCTATTTTTGCTATATCTAAGTCTGGTACAGTTTCATTAGAAATATGTAATTTAAAAATTCCATCAATAATTTTATATAAGATAAACTTTATAAATTATATTATTATTAAAATGTTAGTGAAAACTAAATATGCAAATATAATAAATATCGCCGCAAATAAAGAAATTATTCCTGAATTATTACAATCTAAATGTAATGCACTAAATATTTTTAATAATGTTAAAGATTTTTTAGAAAATCCAAATAAAATTAAAGAACAAGTAAGTAAAACCGAAGATATAATTAAAAAATTAAGAACCAAAAAACCTTCATCTGAATTAGCAAGTTTATCGATATATAAAATGCTTTAAACTTTAAAATGATAATTTACACACATCAAGAATGTCTTTTAAAATTTAACGGAAAAGATCATCCCGAGAGAAAAGAAAGACTTATTAGCGTACTTAATTCTATAAAAAAAATTAAAGAATTTGAAATAAGTATTAAAAATGCACCTTATAGTGAAATTGAAAATATTTCTCTTGTTCACACCAAAAAATATATAGAAAATATTTTTTCATTAATACCTCGTGAAGGTTTAATTGGAGTTGAAAAAGAACCTTACGCTGACACTAAATTATGCCCTTACAGTAAAAATGCCATTTTACGATCAGTTGGAGCTGGAATTGCTGCTGCAGATGATATTTTTACTAAAAATATAGATAAAGTTTTTTGCGCTATACGACCTCCCGGACATCACGCTGAAACTAAAAGAGCAAACGGATTTTGTTTTTTTAATAATGTGGCTATAACAGCAAAATATCTAAAAAATAAATATAAAATTAATAAAATTGCTATATTAGATTTTGATGTTCATCACGGTAACGGTACCCAAGAAATATTTTTTGAAGATAAAACTGTTTTTTATGGATCAATTCACGAATCTCCACTATTTCCTGGAACGGGATTTAAAAATGAAGTAGGTGAAGGAAATATATTTAACGCACCTATTAAGTCAGGAACTAATGGAGATGAATTTATTAAGGTATTTAAAGATCAAATATTAGATCATCTAAATATATTTAAACCAGAAGTTATATTAATTTCCGCAGGATTTGATGCTCATTATAGAGACCCGCTAGCAAATATAAATTTAGAATCAAAAGATTTTAATAAAATAACTAAACTGATTACAGAATTGTCAAATGTACATACTAATGGTAAAATTATTTCTTTTTTAGAAGGAGGGTATGATTTGACAGCTTTAAATGAAAGTATTAAAGAACATTTAATCGCTTTAAATACATCATAATGAAAAAGTTAAGAAGAAATTTTACAAAATTAATTGGATTATCATTTATTTTTTTATGTGTATTTCCTCACAAATTATTAAGTATTCCAAAAAAAAAAATCATTAATCCTAATTTAACTGATGAACAAAAAAAAATTATGTTTGAAGAGTCTACAGAGAGAGCTTACACTAGTCCTTTAAATTACGAAAATCGAAAAGGTTATTTTCATTGCGCTAACTGTGGAGCAAAACTTTTTTCTTCTGAAGCAAAATTCGATAGTGGAACAGGATGGCCATCTTTTAAAGAGTCATTACCAGGAGCATTTAAAACAAAAATTGATTATTCATTTGGAATGCAAAGAATTGAATATCATTGCGCTAAGTGCGGAGTACACCATGGACACGTATTTAATAATGGAGATAATTCAAAACAAAAAAGATTTTGTAATAATGGGTTATGTCTTTTTTTCAAGCCTGAATAAAAATTTTAATTAAATATATAAGCCAAAGAAAGCTATAGTTAATACTATTAACCAAATTATTCCCTTTAATAGAAAAAAAAAGAAACTACCGAATATAATTTTTTTTATATAATTTTTTTTTGATTTTTTTATAATTTTTTTTATTTTCGGAATCATAGAAAATAAGAAAATTATTTATTTATTTTTACGAGCAAATATAAATGATTTCACACACAAGTATATGAAAAAAAAACCTGTAATGAGCATCATCAATTTAGATAAATCAGCATAGATGTTATCAAATAAATTTGAATGCATAACTCCTCGAATAATGTCTAGACCACCAATAAATACTATTAGGCCAAAAGTAACCACAATATGCATGAATAATTTTTTCTTTTCTTCAAATTTAATTGATAAAAAAGAAAAAAGTAATATCGGTATTCCTAAAAATGAAGGTATTAATGATGTTAGCGAATTGCTACTGCTTATAAAGCTTATGAAAAACCCCCATAAAATTAAAAAAATTCCATAGAATATGGAAATATTTTCCATATTATAGTTTAAAAATTTAAATTCTTTATATTCTTCTTCCATAACTGAGTATAACAATTTTAAGATCAATATAAAGATGTGAGTTATAATAAAGATGTGACTAAATAGTGATAAAAATATAGATTTTTCATATTAACTTTGATACTAAATATAATGAACTTTGAGCTTCCAAAATTAGACTACTCTAAAACAGCTTTATCGCCAATAATGTCTGAGGAAACACTCGATCTTCATCATGGAAAACATCATCAAACTTACATAACTAATTTAAATAATTTTATTAAAGGTACTGAATTAGAAAAAGAAACATTAGAAAATATTATAAAAAAAACTGCAAAAGATGCGTCAAAAATTGGAATATTCAATAATGCTAGCCAACATTGGAATCATATTTTATTTTGGAAATGTATGAAACCAAGTGGAGGGGGTAAAATGCCCGACAAATTGGAAAAAAAAATTATAGAAGATTTTGGAAGTTTAGATCAATTTAAAAAAGACTTTATTCAAGCAGGAATTACACAATTTGGTTCTGGTTGGGCATGGTTATCGATTAAAAATAAAAAACTAGTAATTTCAAAAACTGCAAATGCTGCTAATCCATTAATTGATGAAATGAAACCAATTTTAGGTTGTGATGTATGGGAACATTCTTATTATGTTGATTATAAAAATAGAAGACCAGAATATTTAAATGCATTTTTTGATAAATTAATTAATTGGGAATTTGTTTCATCTCATTTAGATTAAATACTAAAAAAATTCTTTACCACCTTTTAAATAAGCGCACTTTTCACAAGTTTTTTCAATTTCGGGAGGCATATCCAAATTTAAAACTTCTTTCATTTCTAACAATTTTTTATCAATCCAAGATGTGTTAACACGATAAGGTATTAGAGTAGTTTTAAAATTTATTTTATTGTCAAACTTATCATTACTTTTCTCTCCATTACAAACATAGAAATAAGAAATATCGGAAACTTTAAAATTCATTTTTTTTAAAATGTACACATATATATCCATTTGTAATTTATAAGCTATATGCCATTGAGAATCTAAATATGATGAAATGGTAACAGGGTAATTTGATGATTGAGCTTTATAATCTACAACAATTAATTTTTTTTCATTTAAATCAAACCAAAGATCGTCAACACCCCCATGAATAATCAGATTAGTTTTTTCATCTAAATAAGAAATTCCACCTTTTAAAGAATTTCTCCATGTATCTAAATCTTTGTGCAGATAAGGTACAAAATTTAAATTATGTTTTAGCATAATAGGGTGAGGTTTTTGTTCTTTTCTATACACATCAAATTCCTTTTTTAATAATTCATCTACTGCAATGTTAAGAGCCCAGCCAGGCATAGAAGGCTCTTTCAAACCTTTTACACGATCTAAATAAAAGCATCTTTTACAACTAATAAAATTGGAAAATTTAGATCTACTTATCTTAAAAGGAGAGTTTGATTTTTTATCGTAAATTGATGTTTTTCTTGTTCTGAATGATGAGGCGTCTTTCATTAAACTTGTTTTAATCTTTTTACTACTTCAGTTTTGTCTAAAGACAAAATTACATCATATAAACCTGGACCAAATCTTGATCCTACTAAAGCTATTCTAAGAGGTTGACCCACACCTTTAAAGTTTGTTTTGTGTTTTTCAATTAGACCCTTGATTGTTGGTTCTAAAGTTTCTCTGGATAAAGAGTTTATTTTTTCATACTCAATAATAAATTCTTTTATAACGCTCTTAGATAAATCATCGAGAAGTTTTTTATCATCTGAACCAATTTCAATACTATCTTTGATTATATATTGAGCATTGTTCCAAATATCCTCTAGTGTTTTAGCTTTATTTTTTAAAAAACTCATCGAATTAATTAGAACAGGCTCTTTTTTGCTATCAATTGTAGATTTATATTTTGACACATATTCTTTAAAAAATTTGAATAATTCTTTTTCATCTATAGTTTTTATATAAGTTTCATTGATAGATAGTATTCTTGACATATCTAATTTTGAGGGAGATTTACCAACACCACTAAGATCAAATAAGTCGATACTTTCTTGTTTAGTAAAAATTTCTTTATCTTTATAAGACCAGCCTAATCTCAAGAGGTAATTTCTTAAAGCATCAGAAATAATACCAATTTTAATATAATCCTCTAAAGTGGAAGCATTATCTCTTTTCGATAATTTTTTACCTTTTTCACTATGAATTAGTGGTATGTGCGCAAAGTTAGGAACTTCCCAATCCATAGCTTCATATATTTGTTTTTGTTTAAATGAGTTAATCATATGGTCATCCCCTCTAATAACATGGGTAATTTTCATCTCATGATCATCTACAGTTGCAGACAATTGATAAGTAGGTGTTTTATCTTTTCTTAAAATCACAAAATCTTCAATTGTTGAATTTGAAATATTTCTTTCACCTTGGACCAAATCTTTTATGATCGTATTGCCTAAAATCTTACTTTTAAATCTTATAACTGGCTTAACATCTTTTGGAATTTCTAGGTCTTTTGCATCTCTCCATTTTCGATTATATACATAAGGCATACCTTGTTTTTTACATTTTTCTTTTTGTTCATTAATTTCCTCTTCAGAGCAGTAGCATTCATAAGCAAAACCTTTTTTAATAAGTTCATCGACTACAACAATGTGTTTATTTATATTCTTAGATTGAATATATTCTTCACCATCATGTTCTACACCTAACCATGCTAGAGTGGAGATAATTTGTTTTTTAAATTCATCTTTGGATCTTTCTTTATCAGTGTCCTCTATTCTTAAAAAATATTTACCTTTATTTTTCTTAGCAAGAAGCCAATTAAATAAAGCTGTTCTGACACCACCGATATGAAGAGGCCCAGTAGGAGAGGGCGCAAACCTACAATTGAAAGACATTAGAATTAATTAGACTATTTTAGTGAAAGTTTCTATACAAAGAAACGAGTTTTCCTTGAATTTTTATTCTATCTGCAGAGTAAATTTTAGTATCGTAATCCTTATTTGCTGCTTCTAATGCTATAGTTTTTCCCTTTTTTCGAATTCTTTTTAAAGTAGCTTCTTCGTTATCAATTAATACAACAGCTATTTGCCCATTTTCGGCATTAGATGATTTTTTAACTATTACGGTGTCCCCATCATTTATACCTGCATCTATCATAGAGTTACCTTTAACTTTTAAACCAAAATGTTCACCATTTTTTTGTAAGTCTTCTGGTAAAGCAACCTTATCAACTTCTTGTTGTATTGCATCAATTGGTGTGCCTGCAGCTATACTTCCCAAAACTGAAATTTTGCTAGAAGTAGTTTTATCTAATCCACCTTTAATTATACTTGGAGTAAAGCTGTTAAATATATCGTTAGCACTAGCATTTTCGGGTAATTTTATAACCTCTAAAGCTCTTGCTTTATGAGCCAACCTTTTGACAAAACCTCTTTCCTCTAGAGCAGAAATTAATCTATGGATACCAGATTTCGACTTAAGGTTGAGTGAATTTTTCATTTCCTCATATGAAGGCGAAACACCAGAGGATCTGATTTTTTTATTGATATAAAGCAATAAATTTTTTTGTTTTTTAGTTAGCATAGAACAAAATTCGTACATTTATGTTCTACAAAAGTTCCATTTTAATTTCAATCTTAAATAAGCGTTGAATTTATTGACTTATTGCAAAAATCTTTCTCATTAACTCGGCAGTATCGTTAGAATTGAGAAGTGATTCACCTATAAGAAAGTTTTTAATACCCGTTTGATTAAAAATTAATTTTACATCATTTTCATCTTTAATACCGCTCTCTGAAATTATTGGTCCAGAATGATCTTTTAAAACCTTGTAAATTTCCAAGGTATTATTCAAAGAAATTTCTAGAGTTTTTAAATTTCTATTATTTATTCCAATTATTGCCTCCTTAAATTTTAATGCACGTTTCGCTTCTGATAAATCATGCACTTCAATTATTATACTTAAATCATTTTTAATTGCTTCTTGATAAATTTCATCTGCTTGTGAGTCATCTAAAGCAGCCAGAATGATTAAAATGCAATCACAACCAAAACTTTTTGATAGTAAAACTTGATAGGGATCAATAAAAAAGTCTTTAGCTAAAATTGGCAGTTTAATTTTTTTTTTAATATCTTCTATATAATCAAGTTTACCAAGAAAATATTTTTCTTCAGTTAAAACTGATAAACAAGTAGCTCCATTATCAACATACGTTTTTGCAATACTTAAGTGATCAAAATCTTTAATAATTACACCAGCAGAAGGACTAGCTTTTTTTATTTCAGAAATTATTGTAATTTTTTTATTTTTAGTAATAGCTTCTTTGAAATTATAGAAATAATTAATTGATTTAATTTTTTCTTCAATATCATTAAGTTTTATTTTTTCTTTTATTATTTTTAAACTTATTTTTTTATCATTAATTATATTATCTAAGATATTTTTCATTTAGATTTGAATAGATTGTAAGTATTTCATTACTTTTCCTGTTTTTAAATGATTGCTTGCTTTTAAAAAAGCTTGTTCAAAATTTATTTCTTCCGAGGAAACAATTAATCCTGCTGAAACATTTAAACATACAGCTTCAGAAAATTCATTTTTAATTCCCTTAAAAATATCAATAATTTTATTTGCATTATATTTAGAATCTTTTCCAATTAAATTATTTTTATTATTTAGTTTTATGTCTAAATTTTTAGGATCAATAATAAATTTATTTAATTTTTTATCTTTTAACTCAACAACATATGTTTTGGCAAATGGAGAAATCTCGTCCATACCATCTTCACTATGCACTATATATGCATGTTCAACATTATTTTCTCTTAAAGCTTCTCCAAAAGGCACCATCCATTTTTTATCAAAAACTCCAACCACTTGTCTTTTAACATTAGCAGGACTACTTAAAGGTCCAATTAGATTAAATATTGTTTTTTTTCCCATTTTTTTTCTTGCTGGGCCTACATATTTCATCGCTTTATGAAAATTTGGAGCAAACATAAATGCAAAGTTGTTTTTATTTATATTTTTTTCTACATCTTTAGCATCCAAGTTAATATTGATATTTAATGCCTCTAAGACATCAGCTGATCCGCAATTAGATGAGACAGCTTTATTCCCGTGTTTTGCTACTTTAACTCCCATACTAGCTAGAACTATTGCTGCTGCTGTAGAAATATTTAATGAATTTTTACCATCACCTCCTGTTCCACATGTATCAATTGTTTTTTCAGGGACAATTACATTTGTAGCCTTTTTTCTTAAAACGTATATCCCTCCAGCTAATTCATCTTTAGTTTCACCTTTAGTAATCAAGGATTCTAATATTTCTACAATCTCATCATCTGAGTGTCTACCATCCATTATGGAAGAAAAGAGCTTTTTGCTGTCAGTAAAACTTAAATTTTGACTATCTTTCAACTTTGTTAAAATTTCTTTCATTTATTTCTGTTTTAAAAAATTTTTTATTAATTTTGTACCAACTTTAGTGTTTATACTTTCGGGATGAAATTGAACACCATGTATGTCAAAATTTTTATGTTTCAATCCCATAATTGTTCCATTTTTTGTTTCAGCTGTTATTTCAATATTACTTGATAAAGTTTTTCTTTCGACAATTAGACTGTGATATCTAGTAGCTTCGAAATTCTGTGGAATATCTTTAAATACGCCTTTTCGATTATGTAAAATTTTACTCATTTTCCCATGCATTAAGTTTTTTGCTCTTATTATTTTTCCTTTAAATACTTGACCTATTATTTGATGACCTAAACAAACACCTAAAATAGAGATCCTTTGGTAAACATCTTCTACGATCCTTAAGCAATTTCCAGCATTATTTGGATTTCCTGGTCCAGGTGAGATAACAATTTTTTTATATTTTTTTTTAAAAATTTCTGCAGAATTAATTTTATCATTTCTAATAACATCAACCTTACATCCATTAATTGCTAGGTAGTGGTAAAGATTATAAGTAAAACTATCATAATTATCTATTAATAAAACTTTCATTTAATCTACAGCTTTCATTAATGCTTTAGCTTTATTTACAGTCTCTTGATATTCTTTTTCAGCTTTACTATCAGCCACAATACCAGCACCAGACTGCACATAAAACTTGTCATTTTTAATTAGAGCCGTCCTTAAAGCAATACAAGTATCAAATTCTTTATTTGGAGTAAAATATCCAATACCACCAGCATATAATTTTCTTTTACTTTTTTCTAGTTTATCAATTATTTCCATAGCTTTTATCTTGGGAGCTCCACTAACAGTTCCAGCAGGAAATCCAGATAGCAATGTTTCAAATATTGTTGTTGATTGATTGTATTTACCAATTACATTAGAAACAATGTGCATTACATGAGAATATTTTTCAACATTAAATCTTTCAGTCACTTTTACGGTATTTATTTTTGACACTTTTCCAACGTCATTTCTTCCTAGATCTAGCAACATTAAATGTTCAGATAATTCCTTTTTATCATTAAGTAGTTCTTTTTCGTATTTATTATCTTGAGTTTTGTTTTTTCCCCTTGGTCTGGTGCCGGCAATAGGCCTAATAGTGACTTGATTATTTCTTAATCTAACTAATATTTCAGGGCTACTTCCAAGAATTTTAAAGTCATCATAATTAAAATAAAACATAAAAGGTGAAGGGTTTGATTTTCTTAAATAGTTATAAATTTCCAATGGCTTTTTTTTTATTTTTCTTTCAAATCTTTGACTTAAAACAACTTGAAATATATCTCCTTTTTCAATGTGTTTTTTAGCTTTAATTACATTAGATAAAAATTTCTTTTTAGAAATATTAGATTTAATTTTATTTTTATTTTTTTTAAAAGAAAATATTTCTGGTAATTTAATATTTTCATAGTCATTATAAAGATTAAATTTTTGAATTATTAAATTGTAGGTATTAAATAAATCTTTTATTTTTATATCGTTAAAAATATTTTCTATAAAATATAAGTCTTTTTTAAGATTATCATAAATAATTAAATTTTTTGGTCTAGATATTCTAACATCTGGTATATTTAAATCATTATTGCATTTATCAGGAATATTTTCTACATAACGAATAATATCGTAAGAAAAATATCCTACGAGCATTGAAGACATAGAAGGTAAATATTTTGGAATATTTATTTTAAAATTATTAATTAAATTATTTAAAAAATTTAAAGGTTTTTTCTTAATTAATCTTTTTGTTCCATTGCTATTTTCAGTTATTAATTTTTTATTAATATCCCAAATTTTATCAGGATTAAGACCAATTATTGTATACCTACCTTTAATTTTACCTTTTTCCACCGACTCAAAAATAAAACTATTTTTTTCTACTAATAAAAATCTAAATAAATTCTCAATTTTTCGATAGTCAAAACATTTTTTTTTAACAAATAAAATTTGATTTTTTTTCTTAACATAATTGTCTTTAAATTCTTTAAAATTTAGATTTAGCTTCATTAAAATGAATTTTTAATTCTATTGATTACTTTGCTATTTTGCTCAATTTTATATTTTTTATTTAAACTTTTATCATAAGTTTTAAAAATTTCTTGTCTAAAATTAAATTTAGCTTTTAATTTGTATTTTTTATAGTCATCAGATTGTTTGTTTAATTTTTTAAGTTGAGATTTTTTAGTAAATATAATAAAATTTTTTGATAGTTTGCTATCAGTTATTAAATTTATTTCATTGTTTTTAGTTAGGAATATTCTCTTAATTAAACCTTCACTAAATATTTCATTATCTTTTAAACTATTTATTATCTTATTTGTAATAATAAGGTCATTTTTTTTTGCAAAATTTTCCATATAATTTTTATTAAATTTGCCTTCTGATATTTCCTTTACAATTTTTGTATTATTTTCAAGTTTGTTTTTAATCTTGAGCTGATTTATTATTGCTTCTTGAACTTCTTTATTTTCTAATTTTAAATTTTTAGTAACTTTTGAGTTTAATTTTCCTACGTAATATTTATTATCAATATTTAATACCTCTGCAGTATTTATTTCTTTTATATTAAATATTTTATTAAAAAGTTTGTCATTAATTTTATCGAATTTATTACCATTTATATCCAATTTATTAATATTTATAGAACCTGTATTAATTAATTGAAAATTATTATTTTTTGCTAAATCCTCTAATTTTTTTCCATCTAAAATATCGTTTTCGATTTCGTCTATTTTGGCAAAATATGTTTTATCAAATTCAATAGTGCCAATTAAGTTTAAAGGAGTAAGTTCAGCAAAACTAATTTCTTTGTATTCTTCAACAAATAGATCTTTATTTTTTGTATAAATCTCCTGTATTTCCTTTTTTTCAAATTTTTTTTTATTATAAAATTTATTTAGATCGATATATTTTATACTTTTAATTTGATTTTCTTTATTAAATTCATTTTCAATTAAAAATTCGGGTATTACCAAACCATTAGATAAAAAATTTAATAATTGTCTCTTCTGTTCTTGGTTTTTTAAATTTTTTTCAAAAGCTGAGTGTGTAGTGTTACTGGTTAAAATAAATTTTTCGTATTTTGTTCTTGAAAATTTTCCATTTTTGAAGAATTCTTTATCACTTGTAATTATATTTTTAAGAGATTTATCTGTTACTTTTACTTTGTAATCTTCAATTTCAAGTAGTATTATTTTCATACCTATATATTCTGATAATATCTCCTCAAATAAATTTGAATTTTTTAGCTCTTTCATTTGTAGTTCAGATAAATTAATTCTATTTAAATAATTCATAAATTCCTGAGTACTAATTTTTTTTGAATTAATAGATGCAATTATATTTTGATTTCCACCTCTAAAAACATCTCCCATTCCCCAAAATACAAATGGTAAAATTATAATACCAACTAGTATTTTAACAAAAAATGATTTAGATTTTTTACCTATTGATGTTAGCATTTTTTTACTTTATTAAGAGTTTTAAATTAATACACCTATAAATCAAAATTATAATTTAGGCAAATAACATGAGATATTTTATTGGGAATTGGAAAATGTTTGGAGTGCCAAAATCTATTCATATTCTTACAAAAATAAACAATTTTATATCTAAAGACAAAAACAGGAAAAAATATAAGGTAATAGTTGCGCCACCATTTACTTTATTAGAGTCATATTCAAAATTCTTTAAGAAAAAGAAAATTATTATTGCTTCACAAAATTGTTATCACAAAGACTTCTTTTCATCTAATACAGGAGCTATTAGTTCTTATATGCTTAAATCTATAGGTATTAAATATGTTATATTAGGACACTCAGACAACAGAAGTGAAGGCGATTCAGATATTATGCTAAAAAACAAAGTTCATTTCGCATTAAAAAATAATCTTAAAGTTGTTTTTTGTATTGGAGAAAATAAATTAGAAAAAAGAAATAAAAAAACTTTAAATATTTTAAGGCAACAACTTAATAGAGTCTTAGAAAACAAATTTAATAAAAAAGATATTATCGTTGCTTATGAACCTATTTGGTCAATTGGAACAGGAAAATTACCCAGTAAACAAGAACTAACTTCTATCACAATCTATATAAAGAGTATTTTACGTAAGATATTTAAGAATAATATACCACCAGTCTTATATGGAGGTTCAGTTGATAATAGTAATATTAAATTTTTTGAGGATATTAAGGTAATAGACGGCTTTTTAATCGGTGGAGCATCAAAATCTTCTAAAAAATTTATTGATATAATAAAGAATTACTATAGATAGAGAATATGGAAACAATTTTAATTTCAATTAATGTAATTTTAGCAATAGTTTTAATAATTTTTATTTTACTTCAAAGATCAGAAGGTGGTGCGCTTGGACTTGGTGTTTCACAAGATAATTTCACGTCTTCAAGAAGTGTAGGAAATTTTTTAACTAAATTTACTTCTATAATTGCTACATTTTTCATAATCACAAGCATCGCATTAGTTGCAATATCAAGAGAAGAAATTCGTGAAACAGAGTCTGTATTAGAAAAAGAAGAAGAAAAAAATTCTAATCTTCCTCAAATACCTGAATCTCCAAAATAAGATTTGTTTTTTTAAGATTATTCTATTATAAGATACTTCCATGACGCGATACATATTTGTAACTGGCGGAGTGGTTTCTTCATTAGGCAAAGGCTTATCATCTGCTTCTTTAGCTTATCTTTTACAGTCAAGAGGTTTCAAGGTCAGAATAAGAAAATTAGATCCTTATTTAAATGTTGATCCTGGTACAATGAGTCCTTTTCAACATGGTGAGGTTTTTGTTACTGACGATGGAGCAGAAACTGATTTAGACTTAGGACATTACGAAAGATTTTCTGGAATCTCAGCAAAAAAATCAGATAATATAACAACTGGTAAAATTTATAATGATGTATTAAAAAAAGAACGTCAGGGAAAATATTTAGGAAAAACTGTTCAGGTTATACCCCATATTACTGATCGTATAAAAGAATTTATAAAATATGATGTTAGCAATGAGGATTTTGTAATTTGCGAGATAGGTGGCACCGTAGGAGATATAGAAAGCTTACCTTTCGTGGAAGCTATTAGACAATTTTCAAATGATATTGGAAAGAAAAATACTTTATTTATTCACCTTACTCTAGTTCCATACATGAAAGCATCTGATGAAATAAAAACTAAGCCTACCCAGCATTCAGTAAAAGAATTGAGAAGCATAGGTATTCAACCTGACATCATAATATGTAGGTCAGAACAATCTATTCCAATAGATCAAAGAAAGAAAATTTCTTTATTCTGCAATGTACATATTGACAATGTAATTCAAACTATTGATGTTAAAACAATTTATGAAGCACCAATTAGTTTTAATAATGAAAAACTTGATCAGCAAGTTTTAAAATATTTTAAAATTAAAAGTAGGAAAAAAGTAAATCTTACACCATGGAAAAAAATTACAAAATTAGTGCTGAATCCAAAAAAATCAGTAAATATAGCTATTATTGGCAAATATGTTAATTTAAAAGATGCTTATAAATCCTTAGATGAAGCCTTAACACATGGAGGTATAAGAAATAATTTAAAGGTAAATTTAATAAGAATTGAATCTGATAATCTTAAAATATCTGATGTAAAGAAAAAACTTAATCAAGTATCTGGAATCCTTATACCAGGAGGTTTTGGAAAAAGGGGAACTGAAGGAAAGATCGCTGCTATTAACTACGCAAGAAAAAATAAAATTCCGTTTTTAGGTATTTGTTTTGGTATGCAAATGGCCGTCATTGAATTTGCTAGAAATGAATTAAAGATTAAAAAAGCTACCTCAAGTGAGTTTGGTTCTTCTAAAGCTTCTGTTGTTGGATTAATGAATGAATGGGTTAATAAAGGAAAGATAATTAAGGGAACAATTAAAGATTTAGGAGGAACTATGAGATTAGGCCTCTTTGAAGCAATTTTAAAAGAAAATTCTTTAATTAAGTCAATTTATAATTCAAAAAATATAAGAGAGAGACATAGACATAGATATGAAGTAAACATTAATTTTAAAGAACAATTTGAAAAAAAAGGGATGTTTTTTTCAGGACTATCACCAAATAAGAAACTACCTGAAGTTATAGAGCTTAAAAATCACCCTTGGTTTATAGGTGTTCAATTTCATCCAGAATTTAAATCTAGACCTTTATCTCCACATCCATTATTCTCATCTTTCATTAAGGCTGCAAAAAAATCAAAGGTATAAATGAAAAATTTTAATGTAAAATGTGGAAATTTTGAAATATCAAACGATAAACCTTTTACTCTTATAGCTGGACCTTGCCAATTAGAAAGTGAGGCTCATGCAATGAAAATTTCAAGCAAATTAAAAGAAATTTCTTCAGATTTAAAAATAAATTTAATATACAAAACTTCCTTTGATAAAGCCAACCGAACAAGTATATCAGGCAAAAGAGGGTTAGGTTTGAAAAAGTCTTTACCTATATTTGACAAAATAAAAAAAGAATTAGAAATACCAATATTGACTGATATCCATGACAAAGATCAGTGTTCTATTATTTCTGCACATGTAGATATAATACAAATCCCAGCTTTTTTGTGCAGACAAACAGATTTATTAGTAGCTGCAGCTAAAACAGGAAAAATAATAAATGTAAAAAAAGGTCAATTTCTTGCTCCATGGGATATGAAGAATGTAATAAAAAAGTTAGAAGATTCTGGTAATAAAAATATACTTATAACGGAGAGAGGCTCAAGTTTTGGATACAATACTTTAGTTTCTGATATGAGGTCACTACCGATTATGGCTAAGTTTGGTTTTCCAATTATTTTTGATGCAACACATTCAGTTCAACAACCAGGTGGGTTAGGAGAAAAAAGTGGAGGTCAAAGAGAATATGTTCCCTATCTTGCTAAGGCTGCCGTGGCTGTTGGTGTAGGAGGGGTTTTTATTGAAACACATGATGATCCTGATAATGCGCCATCAGATGGCCCAAATATGGTGCGATTAAATGAATTAAAAGACTTATTAAAAAAATTAACTGAAATAGATAATTTAGTTAAAAAATAAAATGGTAAAAATCATTGACGTTAAAGGTAGACAAGTTTTTGATAGCAGAGGTAATCCAACCGTAGAAGCCGAGGTCTATTTAGATACAGGTGATTCAACAAGAGCTATTGCTCCTTCAGGTGCATCAACAGGAGCTTTTGAGGCTTTTGAGTTAAGAGATGGTAACATAAATAATTTTCTTGGTAAAAGTGTAAATAAAGCTGTTGAAAATATTAATTTTAAAATTTCAAAATCTTTAAAAAATTTTGAATTAATTAATCAATTAAAAATTGATAAAATTTTAATCGAACTAGATGGATCACCAAATAAAAAAAACTTAGGTGCTAATGCTATTTTATCTGTTTCTCTTGCAGTAGCAAAAGCTTTTGCATTATCGAATAAAAAACCTCTTTATAAAAGTTTAGGTAATAATTTTTCAATACCAATTCCATTAATGAATATTATTAATGGAGGAGCTCACGCTGACAATGATTTAAATATTCAAGAGTTTATGATTAGACCCGATACTGCTAAAAATTTTATGGAAGCAATAAAAAATTCATTTTTAGTAATTCAAAATTTAAAAAAAATATTAAAATCAAAAAAAATGCTGACTAATGTTGGTGATGAAGGCGGATTTGCTCCATCAATAAATTCAAATGAAGAGGCCTTAGAGTTAATAGTTGACGCAATTGATAAATCAAAACTAACTCCTGGTGAAGATATATCTATATGTTTAGATGTTGCAGCAAATGAATTAATTGATAAAAATGGAAAATATTCAATCCAATCTAATAATTTTGTTTCTGTAGAAGAAGTTATTGATTACTATAAAAAATTAATCATGAAATATCCTATCAAGTCAATCGAAGATCCTTTTGCAGAAGATGATTGGGATGCATGGAAAATGATCACTAAAAAAATTGGCAATAATATTCAAATTGTTGGAGATGATCTATTTGTGACAAATAAAGATAGGCTTAAAATTGGAGTAGATCAAAAATCAGCAAATAGTATTTTGATTAAACCTAATCAAATCGGTACATTGTCTGAAACTTTAGAGGTTGTAAATCTTGCTAAAAAAAATAATTTTAAAACTATAATTTCGCATCGTTCAGGTGACACTGAGGACACCTTTATAGCTGATCTTGCGGTAGCTACTGAATCTTCACAAATCAAGACAGGGTCTTTAGCTCGTTCAGAGAGAGTTTCAAAATATAATAGGTTAATTCGTATTGAAGAAACTCTTGGCAAACAACACAAAATGGCTAAAATCTAAATATGGAACTAATTAAAATATTTAAAAGAAAAAAAATCCTATTTTTGAATATTTTTTTAACGTTATATGTAGGTATTAATTTAATAGGTGGAGAAAGAGGCCTTTTTTCATATTTTGAGAAAAAAAATATTGAGTCTAAACTTCTAGTAAGAGTAGTTGATTTGGAGAATAAATTAAAAAAAGTTGAAAACAAAAATAAATTACTTTCCGAAGATATAGATTTAGATTATGTAGAAACACTTTATAGAGAGAAATTAAAATTTGGTAAAAAAAATGAAATTTTAATTAAATTGAATTAATGTCAATAAAACCTAGACATCCCGAAAAAGTAAACAAACCGATTAATCCAATTAAAAAAAAACCTAGTTGGATTAGATCAAAAATAGTTGACTCTAAAGTTTTTTTTCAAACAAAAAAAGTTGTTAACCAAAATAATTTAGTCACTGTGTGCCAAGAAGCTAATTGTCCAAATATAACTGAATGTTGGAGTAAAAAACACGCAACATTTATGATTATGGGCGATACATGCACAAGAGCTTGTGCTTTCTGCGATGTTAAAACTGGCAAACCAACTAGCTTAGATATTTTTGAACCTTTAAAAATTGCCAGTGCAGTAAAAAAATTAAATTTAAACCATGTAGTTATTACTTCTGTAGATAGAGATGATCTTGAAGATGGAGGTGCAAATCATTTTTACAAAGTAGTTAAAACTATTAGGGAAAAAAACCCAAAAACTTCTATAGAAGTATTAACTCCTGACTTTTTAAGAAAAGGAAGTGCTTATAAAAAAGTGCTTGAGGCAGACCTTGATGTCTTTAATCACAACATAGAAACTATTCCAAGACTTTATGCTAAAGTACGTCCTGGCGCTAGATATTTTGCATCTTTAGAACTTTTAAGAAATGCAAAAAAATTTAATAATAAAGTTTTTACTAAATCTGGAATAATGGTTGGTCTTGGAGAAAAAAAAGAAGAAATTATTCAAGTGATTAATGACCTAAGATCTGCAGAAGTTGATTTCTTGACTATTGGTCAATACTTACAACCTTCAGAAAAACATCATCCTTTAGATCGTTATTATCATCCAGATGAATTCAAAGAACTTGAAAGCATTGCTAAAACTAAAGGTTTTTTATTAATTTCATCTTCTCCTTTGACAAGATCATCTTATCATGCCGATGAAGATTTTAGAAAATTGCAAGATGCTAGGAATAAAAAATTTGAATGTCATCAGCAACAATAAAAAAAATTATTTCTTGTAAAAAAAAACAACTTATTGAAATGGTTCTAGATATAAATAAATATCCTGAATTTGTTCCTTGGTGTATTGAGGGAAAAGTATTTGATAAAAATGAAAGTACTGATTTAATTACTTTTAAAGGAGATTTAAAAGTTGGTAAAAGCATTCTTAATGAAACATTTTCAAGTCATGTTTCATATTATAAAGAGAAAGACAAAATCATAGTTACTAATCTTGATGGACCTCTAAAGCATTTAAAAAATGAATGGAGTTTTAAGGAAGTAAATAATCAAACTGAATTAAAGTTCTTCATTGATTTTGAGCTAAAAAATCCTATTTTAAATTCTATCATGAAAAAATCTTTTGAATTAGGTCTTAATAAAATAGCCAAATCTTTTGAAGAAAGAGCGATTAAAATATATAAATAATGTTAGGCGTGATACTTTTATTGTGTATTCTATCAATTATTTGTAAATTTTTAATTTCATACATTAAAAACATAAGAACAGGAGATCTCAACGAAAGTGAATTAACTTATTGGATGTTTTCTTACGACTTTAAATCAAAAGCCAAAGAATGGTCTCCTGAAGATGTAAACTTTATAAAAAGAAAAAGAAAAAGAAATACTCTAATATTTGCTCTTTACATCAATGTTTTCTTAATTTTCTTAACTTTTAATAGTTTTATAGCTCACTTATTGAACGTTATTGTAGAAATTCAAAGATTTAATTACCCAATTTAAAAATTATAATTGTTTCAAGATTAAGTTAAGTGCTTTTTTGACTGTAGCTTTTTGAATTGATATTCTACCATTATCTCTAAATTGGTTTTTATCTATAATTAACTTTTTTCCATTTTTTATACCAATATAAACAAGACCTACTGGCTTTTGTTTAGTCCCACCTCTAGGACCAGCAATTCCAGTTATTGATACACAAATTTTACTTTTACTAATTTTATTTAGATTATTTGCCATAGATAGGCAACATTGTATACTTACAGCTCCATATTTTTGTATAATTTTTTTAGGAACTTTTAAAATACTTATTTTAGCTTGATTAGAATAAGTAACTAAACCCATTGTAAATATATTCGAAGCCCCGCTTATAGATGTTAAGCTGCTTGAAAGCATACCGCCAGTACAAGATTCTGCAATTGCTATCTTTAACTTTTTTCTTTTTAATATTGATACAATTTTTTTATTTAAATTCATGGTGATAGTTTTGATTTAATAAGCATAAATATTATTAGAGTTAACACAGTATATAATCCTGCCACCACATCATCCATGATAACACCAAAACTATTTTTGAATTTTTTATCAAAGTAGTTAACTGGAAAAGGCTTTGTAATATCAAAAAATCTAAACAAAATAAAAATATATAAATAAAATAAGATAGCTTCTTTTGGATTTTTTAATGATTCATGTGAAATCTCATATAGATAAATAGGTATTGACTGACCTATAACTTCGTCAATAACTATTTCTTTTGGATCTTTGTTTTTATTTTCTTTTATGTAGTCTGCTACAGCATAGAAAGAATAAAAAAAAATTAATATAAAAATATACAAGATAGTATCCTTAGATAAATTTATTATATGAAAAAAACTAAAAAGCATTGTAGCTGTCATGAAAGAAGTAATTGTACCAGGAGCATATCTAATAGTTCCTATTCCAAAAAAAGTAACAAACAAATAGTTAAAGTTTTTAATCATATTTAATTACAGAAGTTATAACTTCGCAAGCTATAGCTTTTTCTTTGCCAACAACACCTAATTTTTCAGTTGTTTTACCTTTTATATTAATTTGTTTATTTGAAATTTTACAAAGTTTAGAAATATTTTCTATCATTTTTTTTTTATATTTTTTAATTTTTGGGGTTTGAGTAATAATATTTATATCTATGTTATTAATAAAAAAATTCTTTGATTTTATTTTTTCTATAACTTCTTGTAGTAAAATCGTTGATCTTATGTTTTTAAATTTTTTATTTTTATCAGAAAACATTTGACCTATATCACCTATTTTGCAAGCACCAAGAATAGCATCTGTTATAGAATGTAATACTGGATCTCCATCAGAATGACCTAGTGTACCTAAATGAGATTTTATTTTTAAACCAGCTAAGTAAAGTTTTCTTTTAGGGACAAGTCTGTGTACATCAAAACCTATTCCTACGCTCATATTAGACCTAAATATATTTTGTAAATTTTTAAAATCTGACTTGTCAGTAATTTTAAAATTATTTTTTTCTCCATTAATAAATTTAACGCCTTTTAAATTCATATATAAAGATATATCATCATCACGGTATTTGTAACTGCAAGTTTTATGCAAGTGATAAATTTCTTTTAAATTAAAGGCTTGAGGAGTTTGTGTTAAAAACAAATCATCACGATTTACTCTTTTTATAGAATTATGTTTTCCTAATTTAACTTTTTGTTTTACTGCATCGTATATTTTAATCTTAGGTATTACTGCTTTGTTATTTTTAATATTTTTAATAATTGTGTCTAAAAGTTTTGATGAAAAATTAGGTCTCGCAACGTCATGAATTAAGACTTTAGTAAAATTCTTTTTTTTATATAAATATTTTAATGCATTAAATGTAGAGGCTTGCCTTGTGATGCCTCCAATTAATAAATTTACATTTTTTAAATCTAATTTTCTAATTTTCTTAGTGTCTTTTTTTCTATGTACTACAATGGTTTCTGTAATATGCTTTGATTTAGATATTTTATTTAAGTTAATTTCTATTAAAGTTTTTCCACCAATTTTGTGATATGGTTTAGAAAGATTTGATTTAAATCTGTTACTATTACCAGCAGCTAATAAAATTAGGCAAAAACTCATTGTATTAATTTATATAGTATTTATATAAAATATTAATAATAATTTAGAATGTTTAAATTAATTAAAAATTTTAATTGGATTATAATTTCATCGATTTCATGCATATTATTGGGATTTTTGACGTTTCTAACATTTATAAATCAAGGTTTTATACCTTTAAATGAAATAAATCTACAGATCTTATTGTTAATAGATATTTTGTTATTAATATCTTTTTTTACTTTAATATTTAATAACATATTTAGAATTTATAATGCGGGTAAAAGAAATAAAGTTGGATCTCAAACAAATCTAAAATATATATCACTTTTTTCAATTTTTACTTTTTTACCTTCATTAATGATAGCAATATTTTCGCTTTTCCTTTTTAATTTTGGTGTAGAAAAATTTTTTAATCAAAAAATTAGTGAAGCAGTTAATAATTCATATGATGTTGCTAAAAATTATTTAGAAGAAAATAAAAAAACAGTTAAATCAGATATATTTTTGATGAGTGTAGGAATCAATCGTGCTTCAGGTTTTTTTTATTCTAATCCACAAAGATTTAATAAGATAATAAGGTCAGAAAAAATATTGAGAAGAGTTGATGATGTTTATTTAATAGATAGTTTTGGCAATATAATCTTTTCAGATACAAAAAAATCAAATTTAAAATTTCTTATTCCTAGTGAAGAAAATTTTAATGAGTCTTTGAAAGGAATTCCAGTTTTAGTTTCTAATACTTCTGAAAATAAAACTACTTTTATGATGAAGTTAAATAGCTTGATAGATACTTATTTGTATATTTCAAGAGATATAGAACCTAATATTTTAAATTATTTAAATGAAACAGAAGAAGCAGTAAATTTTTATTATTCAGTTGAAAATAGTCAGACTGGTATCAAGATAACTTTTGCTATTATTTATATTATTGTTGTTACTCTTCTTTTATTTTTATCTACGATTATAGCAATTACTTTCGCCACTAGATTAACTAAACCTATAATAAATTTAATTAATGCATCTGAAAATATAAGTAAAGGTGAATTAAATTCTAAAGTTCCTGAGATTGACTCAGATGAAGAATTTAAAGCGTTAAATAAAAACTTTAATAGCATGATAGATAGATTAAAAAAACAACAAGATAGATTAATGATCCAAGAAAGATATTCTGCTTGGGAATCAGTGGCAAGAAAATTAGCACATGAAATTAAAAATCCACTAACGCCTATTCAGCTATCAATTGATAGACTTAGAGAAAAATATTCTTCAAAAATTATTCATGGAGGAGAAGATTTTAAAAATTATTTAGAAACAATTAACAGACAAATAAAAGACATAGAAACTCTTACAAATGAATTTTCAAGTTTTGCAAGAATGCCTAGCCCAATTTTAAGAAAGATAAATATAACAGAAACTATTGGTAGAGCTGTTAATTTTACAAAACTATCTAGCAGAAATATTTTAAGTTTTAACTTAAATACAAAATTTGTTTTAAATGGTGATGATGAACAATTATATAGAGTCTTTATCAATTTAATCAAGAATGCAGAAGAATCAATTAATGAAAAAAAGGAAAAAAGTCCTGATTTTAAAGGAAAAATTGATATAGAAATCGAGGAAAATAAAGAATATATACTTGTCAGAATAATTGATAATGGTAACGGTATTGTTGATACACAAAAAATAATGACGCCATATTTTACTACAAAAAAAACTGGCACAGGTCTTGGACTGCCGATAGTAAATAAAATTTTAAATGAGCATTCTGCAGACTTATTAATTTCAAATAATGAAAAAGGTAGCGGAGTTGTTGTTACTATTACCTTCTTAAAATAATGAAAAATGAAATTTTAGTAATAGATGATAATTCCGATATACGGTTTTTAATATGTAATATTTTAAAAGATAGAGACTTTAAAGTAAGGTCAGCAGCAAACTTTGATCAAGCTCAATATGAGATTAATAAAAAAATTCCTGATCTAGCGATAATTGATATAAAGTTAGACAAGGGCGATAGAGACGGAATAGAATTGCTTAAACAATTAAATTTAAAAAGTAAATTTACTCCTGTAATAATGATATCTGGTCATGCTACTGTTCCTATAGCTACAGAAGCAATAAAGCTGGGAGCTTATGAGTTTATTGAAAAGCCCTTTTCAACAGAAAAAATTTTAAATTATGTGAATAGAGCTTTAGAAAGCTCAGAGCTTAAAAAAGAAAAAGAAATAATTGAAAATAAATTATTTTATTCATTTAATTTGATTGGAGAAAATCCAAATATTTTAAAAATAAAAAAAACTATAGAAAAACTATCTTCAGCTGAAAGTAGAGTCCTGATATCTGGTCCTACTGGGACAGGAAAAGAATTAGTTGCAAGAAAAATTCACAAAAATTCTAGCAGAGAAAAATTTCCATTTATTGTACTTAATGCAGCTTTACTTCAAGAAAAAAAATACGAAAAAGAATTGTTTGGAGAAGAATTTTCTGATGGTAATATTTCTTTTGGAGTACTTGAAAGGGCAAATAAAGGAACGTTATTAATTGACGAAATATCAGAAATTCCAATTAATATTCAAGCTAATATTTTACGAGTTCTAATAGATCAAAAATTTAAAAGATTAAAAGGCACAAATGACATTAATGCTAATATTAGAATAATATCCTCAACCTCAAAAGATTTAAAAAAATTAGTCAAAGAAGGTAAATTTAGAGAGGATTTATACCATAGAATAAATGTTGTTCCGATTGAAATTCCACCTTTAACTTCTAGAACTGAAGATATACCACTTCTAATAAATTATTTTAAAAAAAAATTATCTGAAATTAATGGTGTTCAAGAAATTACAATAGATACTAATAACGATAATTTATATACTTACAATTGGCCTGGAAATATTAGAGAATTAAGAAATCTAGTTGAAAGACTAACAATTTTATCTGTTAATGAAAATAAAGAAAATATTAATAAACTTTTAAATGATATATTAATGCAAAGTCCATCTAAACCAATAAACCAATCTGAAATAACTGAAGCAATGTCGTATCCCTTAAGGGAAGCAAGAGAACATTTTGAAAAAACTTACTTACAAAATCAGCTAAAAATAAACCATGGTAATGTTTCTAAAACAGCTGATTATATTGGAATGGAAAGATCGGCTCTTCATCGAAAGTTAAAATCGTTAGGCATCAAAGGTATAAATTAAAATGAATATAATCATTTGTGGAGCCGGTAAAGTCGGCTTTTCTATCAGTAAACAATTATCATCTCAAGGTCATTCCATAACTGTTATTGACCAATCATCAGAAGATATAAAAAAAATAAATAACACTCAGGATGTTAAAGGTATAGTTGGTAGAGCAACTTTGCCATCAGTTTTAGAGAATGCTGGTGCTGAACAAGCTGACATGATAATCGCAGTAACAAGAAATGACGAAACTAACATGATAATTTGTCAATTAGGTAGCTCATTGTTCAAAATATCAAAAAAAATAGCACGTATAAGATCAAATGAATTTTTAGAGGGCAAATGGAGCAAACTTTACAATAACTCTAACATTCCTATTGATGTAATAATTTCTCCTGAGTTAGAAGTAGCTAAATCTCTTTATAGAAGATTAGAAGCTCCCGGAGCATTAGATAATGTACCTTTTGCAAATAATAAAGTCAAAATGTTAGAGATTTCAATTGAAAAAGATTGTCCTATAATTAATACAACTTTACAGAACCTTACAAAAAAATTTCCAGATTTTAAAGCCAATATTCTAGGAGCTTTAAGAAAAGATAAATTAATTTTTTTAAAAAAAACAGATAAAATGTTAGAAGGAGACAATGTTTATATAGTAGTAAGTAGCGATCAATTGAATCCAATATTAAAAGCTTTTGGTCATGAAGAAAAAGCAGCAAAAAAAATCTTAATTATCGGTGGAGGAAATATAGGATTACATCTTGCAAAAATGCTTGAAAATGATTTTGAGGGAGCCAGAATAAAAATAATTGAAAAAAATAAACAAAGAGCTGAAGATATAGCTAGTGAACTCTCAGCTTCAATTGTAATTAATGGTGATGCTCTTGATGAAGAAATTTTAAAAGAAGCAAATATTGAAGAGGCAGAAACCGTTCTAGCATTAACTAATGATGATGAAAACAATATAATGGCCTGCGTACTAGCTGAAAAAAGTAGTTCAAAAAAAAGAACAATAGCTATAGTTAACAAATCTAATTATAGTCTCTTGCAGGACTCTCTTAATATAGATGATCTAGTAGATCCTAGAATGACAACTGTTTCAAGAATAATGGAACATGTTCACAAAGGTACGATTGCTACCGTCTATTCTCTTTTAGATGGAAAGTATGAATTTATCGAAGCAAAAATTTTAGAAAAGTCACAACTACTGGGAAAAAAGATTAAAGAGTCCAATTTACAAGAATTCATTCGTATTGGCGCTGTAATAAGAAAAGAAAAAGTTATTATTCCAAAATCTGATTTCATTTTTGAACAAGATGACTTGGTAGTTTTTTTAGCTAAGAGAGAAAACTTAAAAGAAGTTGAAGACATTTTTAGGATAAGCTCCATATAAATGAATTTAAGAGCTATTTCTTATTATATTGGCCTGTTTTGCTTTCCATTAAGTTTTTTAGCATTTTTAAATATTTTGTATTCATCATATTTTGACTATTTTTTAAATACTGATTCATATTCAATCACTCTTATAGCGTCTTTATTATTAGGGTTCGTTTTTTATTCTTTTGGTAAAGAATATGATAAAAAAATAAATTTTCATGAACAGCTGATTCTAATAATCTTAATTTATATAATCACATCTTCATTTATCGCTATTCCATATTATTTAAGCAACTACCAAATTTCATTAATAGATTCATTTTTTGAGTCCTTTTCTGGTGTAACAGGAACAGGTTTTTCAATTTTCGAAAATATAAAATATCTTGATCCAACACTTATTATTTGGAGATCTTCATCCCAATGGATTGGTGGATTGTATTTTTTAATATTTCTAATTTTATTTTTTTCAAATTCCCAATTTTATTATAAATTAAACCATTTAGTTTTCAGCGGTGATAAAAGTAATAATCCAGAATTAAATATAAAAGGCATATCATTAAAATTATTCTTTATTTATGTATTTTTAACTTTTTGTATTTTCTTTTTATTTTCATTGTCTGGTATTAGGCTTTTTAATGGTCTTAATTTGTCAATGACTATAATTTCTGCTGGAGGGTTTCTTCCGACAAATTCTTTAAACGATATAATAAAAACAACGATACAAGAATTTTTTTTAGTATTATCTTTTTTAGTTGCGATTTTAAATATTTTTTTTATCTATAATTTATTTAATAAAAAGTTTTTCCTCAAGGAGCATTATGAAGATTTTGCTATTTTTGCATTAATGATATTGTTTTCTATAATTTTATTATTATCAGGAAACAATCTTGATATATTAACCGTTTTTTCGAATATTTTTAGTAGTATCAGTACTTCTGGAATATCAGGAAATAAAATTGTCAATAATTTCTCACTTTTTCTTCTTTTTTTAACAATCATAGGTGGTTCGCTTATTTCTAATACCTCTGGAATTAAATTTATAAGATTTTATATTCTTTTAAAATCAGCATTTACCGAAATTTTAAAATTGGTCAGACCAAACAATATTGTTGATAAAAATATCTTAATATCTAATAAAAAAATTAATAATGAAAATATAAAAATTTCATTTCTTATTTTTATTTCATTTTTTATAAGTTTATTTATTCTTTCGGGAGTCTTATTATTAGATAATATTAATTTCGAAAAGTCTTTTAAATTATCTATTTTAACACTTACAAACACAACTAATTCAGACTTATATAGTTTAGGATTTATAGAATTTAGAAATTTATTAACATCTTCTAAACTTTCAATAATAATATTTATGATAATTGGTAAAATTGAGTTAATATCTATTTTTTTAATAATCAAAAAAATATTTTTTAAAAATTAAATATGTCAAAAATAGTTATAATTGGTGCTGGTGCAATGGGATCGGCTTTTGCCTTACCTTGTTTGGATAGAAATCATGATATAAATATTATAGGAACACATTTAGAAGATGAATTTATTGACAATTTAAAAAAAAAAAATAATTTACATCCAGGTTTAAATACAAAAATACCAGAAGCTATAAAAATATTAAAATTTAATAAGTTTGATGAGCTTTTTAAATCAAAAATTGATCTAATTGTATTAGGTATAAGTTCAAAAGGTATTGATTGGGTTTGCGATCAATTATGTAAAATTTACCAAGATAAAATTCCAAATTTGTTATTACTCACTAAAGGCTTAAGTATTCATGAGAATAAATATGAGTTATTGGTAGATAAATTAATAAGACTTTTATCTTTAAAAGGTATTTCAAATGTAAATATTTCTGCTGTGGGAGGTCCTTGTTTGGCAGCCGGTTTGGCCAATAGAGTTCATACAAGTGTTGTTATTGCAAATAATAATATTAAAACAGCAAAACAAATAGCTGAAATGTTAAATACTGACTATTATCACACTTCTTATTCAAATGATCTAAACGGTGTTGAGGTTTCAGCAGCAATTAAAAACATTTTTTCAATGGCCGTTGGAGCAGCTAGAGGACTTTGTAGCAATGATATTTCTGATGAAGTGAGAGAAAAAAATTATTTAAATACGTCCTCCGCATTAATAAAACAATCTATTCATGAAATGGAGATTTTTGTTGAACATTTAAATGGAAAAAAGGAGACGGTCAAAGGATTAGCAGGTCTTGGTGATTTATATGTTAGTTCGGGAGGCGGTAGAAATGCAAAAATGGGATCTTATATTGGACAAGGTATGATTTTTTCTGAGGTAAAAAAAAACAAAATGGAAAAAGTGACAGTTGAAGGTGCTGAACTGGCTATAGAAATAGCAAAAAAAGTAAAAGAAGATTTTGATGAAGAAAAAATTCCATTAATGATTGGAATGATAGACGCAATAGTTCAGGATAAAAAATTAATATTAAATTGGGAAGCATTTAGATGAAAAAATTTATTGTCTCATTAGATGCTGGAACTACTTCAGTGAGATCAATTTTATTTGATCTTAAAGGCAAACCTGTATTTTCTTCTCAAAAAGAATTCAAACAATATTTTCCTAAAAACGGGTGGGTCGAACATGATCCAGATGAAATCTGGATAAAAGTTAAAAAAACTCTTTTAGACGCAATCAAAAAAGCCAAAAAACTTAAAGGCAAAATATTAACTATTGGTATTACGAATCAACGAGAAACTACAATTTTGTGGAATAAAAAAACTGGACAAGTAATTTATAAGGCAATCGTTTGGCAAGATAGAAGAACAGAAAATTTTTGTAAAAAATTAAGAAAGAGTAATAAAGAAACTTCTATTTTTAACAAAACAGGTTTGTTAATTGATCCGTACTTTTCTGCTACTAAAGTTAAGTGGATTTTAGATAATATCCCTTTGGCAAAAAAACTAATGCAAAAAGATCATTTGTTGTTTGGCACTATTGATACTTTTTTAATTTGGAGACTTACAAAAAAAGAAGTGCACGCAACCGACGCAACTAATGCTAGTAGAACAATGCTATATAATATTAGTACAAACAAATGGGATGATGGTATTCTTAAATTACTGAAAATTAAAAAAAATATTTTACCAATAGTTAAGAATAGTGCAGATGATTTTGGATTTACCCACTCATCAGTTACTGGAAAATCAATACCCATAACAGGAGTAGTAGGTGATCAACAAGCAGCTACAATTGGTCAATGTTGTTTTGAGCCCGGTTCTTTGAAAAGCACATTCGGAACTGGAGCTTTTGTTTTGCTTAATACGGGTAATAAAATTTTTTATTCTAAGAATCGATTATTAACAACTATAGCATATAGAATTAAAGGTAAAACAACTTATGCCATGGAAGGTTCAATATTTATTGCTGGTGCAGGTGTTCAATGGTTAAGGGATAGAATGAAGTTTTTTAGCAAAGCATCTGAAACTGAAAAAATTATAAAATCACTAAGTGATAATAAAAATATTTATTTGGTACCTGCTTTCACCGGTTTAGGAGCACCCTACTGGAAAGCTAATGTTCGAGGTGTTCTTAGTGGATTGACTAGAGACACAGGTCCAAAAGAAATAATAAGAGCTACCATCGAGTCGGTTGCTTATCAAACTTACGATTTATTTGAGGCAATGAAACATGATGGATTAAGACCGAAAATTGTTAAAGTTGATGGAGGAATGGTTATGAATAATTGGTTTTCACAATTTTTATCTAATATAGTTAATGTCAAAGTATTAAGGCCAAAAGTTCAAGAAACCACAGCTTTAGGTGCAGCTTTTATGGCTGGACTTCAAATTGGAGTTTATAAATCTTTAAAAGACATTTCTAACAAATGGTCCTTAGATAAAAAATTTTTTCCTATAATGAAAAATAAAAAGAGATCTTTTCTTATCAAAGGTTGGTCAAAAGCAATTAAAAGAACTCTTATAAGTTAAATTTCACTCTCTGGTTGCAGAGGTTTTTCCTTTACAATACTCTAAAATTTTAATTTAATTAATCTTTCAATATTAACAATAACAATAAAACGGGGGAATTAATGTTTAAAACATTTAAAACTATTTTAGCTGTTGCTGTTTCATTTTCAATAGTAACTATTTCTAATGCATTTGCAGATGGTCACGCTGCTGCAATCAAGAAATGGTCTAACGGTGAGTTTAGTTTATCTACTTTGTCTGCAAAAGATAGAGAAGCAGAACTAAATTGGTTTCACAATGCTGCTAAGCCATTCAAAGGAATGTCTTTAAAAGTAGTATCTGAAGGTATACCAACTCACGTGTATGAATCTAAGGTTCTTACAAAAGCTTTTGAAGAAATAACTGGCATCAAAGTACAACACCAAATCATCGGAGAAGGTGATGTTGTAATGGCTGTTCAAACTCAAATGCAAACAAACGTAAGTATTTATGATGCATACGTTAATGATTCAGACTTAATTGGTACGCATGCGCGTATGCAACAAGCTGTAAACTTAACTGAATGGATGAAAGGAGAAGGTAAAGATGTTACTTTACCAACTTTAGATCTTAAAGATTTTATCGGACTTCAATTTACGACAGGTCCAGATGGAAATCTTTATCAGCTACCAGATCAACAATTTGCTAACCTTTATTGGTTTAGAAAAGATTGGTTTGATAGACCTGAAATTCAAAAAGCATTTAAAAAGAAACATGGTTATGATTTAGGTGTTCCAGTTAACTGGTCTGCTTATGAAGATATCGCTAAATTCTTTTCAGAAGATGTAAAAACTATAGACGGTGTTAGAATTTACGGTCATATGGACTATGGTAAAAGAGCTCCTGACTTAGGTTGGAGAATGACCGACGCATGGTTGTCAATGGCTGGTGCAGGAAGTAAAGGATTACCAAATGGAGTTCCGGTAGATGAGTGGGGAATTCGAATGGAACCAGGTTCTTGTAATCCGGTTGGAGCTAACGTATCACGAGGTGGAGCTACTAATGGTCCTGCTGCAGTATACGCAATTAGAAAATGGGACGAATGGTTAAGAGCTTACGCACCTCCAGGAGCTGCGGCAATGGACTTTTATCAGTCTCTACCATCTCTTTCTTCAGGAAATGTTGCTCAGCAAATTTTTTGGTACACTGCTTTCACAGCCTCTTTAGTAGGAAAAGATCCTAACAATAAAGTTGTTGATGCAAACGGTAAGCCGTTATGGAGAATGGGTCCATCACCAAAAGGACCTTATTGGGAAGAAGGCATGAAACTTGGATATCAAGATGTTGGATCATGGACTTTATTTAAGTCTACTCCAGTTGATAGAAGAAAAGCTGCATGGTTGTACGCTCAATTTGCTGTTTCAAAAACAGTATCTCTAAAAAAAGCTGATGTTGGTTTAACATTTGTTAGAAAAAGCACTGTTAATCACAAACACTTCACTAAGAGAGCACCTGATTTAGGTGGACTTGTGGAGTTCTATAGATCAAAAAATAGAAATGTTTGGTCACCAACAGGTATCAACGTTCCAGACTATCCTAAGCTAGCACAATTATGGTGGCAGCATATCGGAGAAGTTAACTCTGGTACATTTACACCACAACAAACTATGGATCGTCTTGCAGATGAGATGGACTTAGTTATGTCGCGTATGGAAGCTGCAGATAAAGGTAGCAACGCATACGGTGGATGTGGACCAAGACTAAATAAACCAAGAGAAACTTCTTATTGGTTAAAAAAAGCTGGTTCGCCGAAAGCTAAAGTTAATGAGAAACCTAAAGGAAAAACCGTAGCATTTAAAGACGCTTGGAAATAATCTAGGTTAATCTAAATTTAAAAGGGGGCACTAAATGCCCCCTTTTTTTAAAACTAAATTAAATTGCAGATATGAGTCTTGAATTAAAATATGTTGAAAAAAAAGTAGGAATAGAAACTCATATACATTCTACTAACCTTAAATTAGAAAAAAATACTATAAACGTTTTATTAGGCTCCACATTAGCTGGTAAAACGACTCTTATGCAAATTATGGCTGGTTTAGATAAACCTACGTCTGGTGAAGTTTGGTTTAATGGTGAAAATGTTACCGGAAAAGAAGTTCAAAAAAGAAATTGTTCTATGGTTTATCAACAGTTTATTAACTATCCTAATTTTACGGTTTTTGAAAATATTGCTTCACCTTTAAAGATTACCGGTGTTAATTCAGATGAAATTAAAGAAAGAGTAGGAAAAGTTGCTGAGCTTTTAAAATTATCACCAATGTTAAATAAAAAACCAGATGAACTATCTGGCGGTCAACAACAAAGAACTGCTTTAGCTAGAGCATTAGTAAAAGATTCAGATTTAATATTATTAGATGAACCTTTAGCTAACTTAGATTTTAAACTACGAGAAGAGTTAAGAGAAGAATTACCTAAATTATTTGAAGACAGAGACTGTATAGTTGTATACGCAACAACAGAACCTTTAGATGCTTTAATGATAGGTGGAAACACTGCAACACTTTTAGAAGGAAAAGTTATTCAATATGGAAAAACCTTAGAAGTTTATAATAGACCTAAAAATTTGACTTCAGCCAAAGTATTTAGTGACCCGCCAATGAATATTGCTGAAATTAACAAAAGTGGTAACACATGTAAATTAATTGACAATAGTGTTCAATGGAAATCAAATACAAAAATAAATGATGGAAATTATAAAATAGGAATAAGACCTCACAATATAACGACCTATAAAGAAGGAAATAATTCAGTAGAAATCAATGGAAAAGTTTTGATTTCTGAACTTAGTGGATCAGAAAGTTTAATTCACTTTACTAATGGAAATCTTAATTGGGTTTCTTTGTCTAATGGTATTCAACAAAAAAATATTGGAGAAGATACTAAATTGTATTTAAATATAGATGAATTTTTATATTTTGATCAAAATAACAGATTGGTTAATAATGGCTAAAATCACTTTGAAAAATTTAAGTCACAGTTATTTATCACAACAAAAAAATGATATAGACTGGGCTTTAAGAGGAGTTAATATCGATTGGAAGGACGGAGGAGCTTATGCTTTGTTAGGTCCTTCAGGTTGTGGCAAAACTACATTATTAAATATTATTTCAGGTTTACTAAAACCAACCAAGGGTGAAGTATTCTTTGACGATAAAGATATGACAGCACTTAATCCAGTTGAAAGAGATATTGCTCAAATATTTCAGTTTCCAGTTATTTATGACACTATGACTGTTTATGATAATTTGGCTTTTCCTTTAAAAAATAGAGGACTTTCAGAAAGAGAAATTGATTCAAAAGTCAAAGAAATAGGGGAAATGTTAGAACTAACAGCAACCTTAAACAATAAAGCTTCTGGATTAACTGCTGACGGAAAGCAAAAAATTTCATTAGGAAGAGGTTTGGTAAGGTCAGATGTAAACGTTATTATGTTTGACGAACCTTTAACTGTTATAGATCCACACTTAAAGTGGGTTCTAAGATCAAAATTAAAAGAATTACATCAAAAAATTAATCGAACAATGATTTACGTTACTCATGATCAAATCGAAGCATTGACTTTTGCTGATCAAGTTGTGGTAATGCATGAAGGTCAGATTGTTCAAACCGGCACTCCCGTAGAATTATTTGAAAAACCAAAACATACTTTTGTGGGACATTTTATTGGCTCACCAGGTATGAATATTCTCCCTTGTGAAATTAAAAATGGTCAAATTAATTTTGAAGGTAAAATACTACCTAGTAATACTAGTATTAAAAAAACAAATTTTAGCAAAACACAAGTAGGTATACGACCAGAATTTATAAATTTTTCTAATGATGGAATTAAAGTAAAAATTAAAAGAGTTAGCGATACAGGTAGACATAAAGTAATTGATACTGAATGTAGTAGTGGAAGTATTAAGATTTTAGCTAACGCTACGACTGAAATACCAAGTGAAAGTGCATGCATTACTTTTGATCAAAAATATACTTATGCTTATGGAGATAATTGGATAATTGAATAATGAATAAAACACTTAATCAAAAAGCTTGGTATTTTGTTATACCAGTATTTGTACTTGTAGCATTTAATGCTGTAGTACCATTAATGACAGTTGTAAATTATTCTTTTCAAGAAACTTTTGGCAGCAATGTCTTTGCATGGGAAGGCACTAGATGGTTTAAAGAAATTTTACATTCCGAAAGATTTCATGCATCATTAGGAAGGCAAGCTATATTTACTTTTATAATTCTTTTAATACAGTTACCCTTAGGAATAGCTATTGCTTTAACTATGCCAAAAAAAGGATGGGGTGTTCCTGTTTGTTTAATTCTAATGTCAATGCCATTGTTAATACCTTGGAATGTAGTAGGAGCTATGTGGAATATATTTGCTTTACCAGAAATAGGTTTTCTTGGAAATTCTTTAAATTCAATTGGTTTTGATTATAATTTTACTCAACAAAGTGGTGATGCCTGGTTTACAACTATTCTTATGGATGTTTGGCATTGGACCTCTTTGGTTGTTCTTTTATCTTATGCAGGTTTAAATTCTATCCAACCTGCTTATTATCAAGCAGCAGAAATAGATGGGGCAAGTAGATGGGACATTTTTAGATATATAGAGCTCCCTAAAATGAAAAAAGTCTTAACATTAGCTATACTTTTAAGATTTATGGACAGTTTTATGATTTATACAGAGCCATTTGTCTTAACTGGAGGAGGACCTGGTAATGCAACAAATTTTCTATCACTAGATCTTGTTAAGATGGCTTTAGGTCAGTTCGATCTCGGTCCGGCTGCAGCAATGTCACTCATTTATTTTTTAATTGTACTTTTAATATGTTGGATATTTTATAGTTTAATGATGAAAGATGAGGGTAGAACATGAAAAAAATAAAATGGCTGGTACCAACAGTTTATATAATTTTTTTAATGTTGCCAATTTATTGGTTGTTAAATATGTCTTTCAAAACAACAACTGAGATTATAAATGTTTATTCCTTGTGGCCAAAAGATTTTACACTTGAAAATTATGTAACAATTTTTACGGACAGCACCTGGTATATGGGATATGTCAATTCTATTACCTATACGGTTTTTAACACTATAATCTCGGTATCTGCAGCACTTCCAGCAGCTTATGCTTTTTCGAGATATAAATTTTTGGGTGATAAACATTTGTTTTTCTGGCTTTTAACAAATAGAATGGCTCCACCAGCTGTTTTTGCTTTACCATTCTTTCAATTTTACTCATCTGTAAATTTATTTGATACACATATAGCTATTGCATTATCTCATTGTCTTTTTAATATTCCTCTAGCTGTTTGGATATTAGAAGGATTTATGTCTGCTGTTCCTAAAGAATTAGATGAAACTGCATATGTAGATGGCTATTCATTTGGAAGATTTTTCTTTAAAATTTTTATTCCAACAATAGCTGCCGGAATAGGTATTACTATGTTTTTCTGCTTTATGTTTTCTTGGGTTGAACTATTATTAGCAAAAACACTCACGGCAACTATAGCTAAACCAATCGCAGCTATCATGACAAGAACCTCTAGTACGTCAGGTTATGAACTTGGTTTATTAGCAGCGGCAGGAAGTTTAACTATTATACCAGGAGCAGTAGTAATTTATTTTGTAAGAAATTATATAGCTAAAGGATTTGCAATGGGGAGAGTATGATTTTTACGAGTCTACACGCATCTAGTTGGTCTACAGTTGGACAACCAAAAGAAAAAGGTCTTTTTGATTTTGATTTTATAACATGGATGGCTTGGACGTGGCCTACGGCAAGCTTTTTTATTTTCATAGCACTTTGTATTACAGTAATGTATTTCTGGGAAAAAAAAGTTCCAGGGGGCTCACCAAGAAAAGGTGTACTTGGTTTAGATACTACAAGAGGTGATAGGCTGTTTGTATCTTTACTTGGAAGTGCTTTTATTCACCTTGCCTGGCTCGGTTTAGTTGGGAACATGTTGTGGATAGCTACAATTATTTGTGTTGCTTATTTTATTTTAGTATTTAAATACGTATAGTTCATATGGTAAAAGTTGGAATAAATGGTTTTGGAAGAATAGGGCGTTTAATTTTAAGGGCTTTATTTGAAAATTATAAAGGTAAAATTCAAGTAGTTGGAATAAACGATCTTGGTTCTATTGAAGCTAATGCACATCTCATAAAGTATGATAGTACTCATGGAACTTTAAATCACGATGTTAAAACATCAAGTGAAGGTTTTCAAATAGGAGATCAAAACATTAAGGTATTTGCTGAAAGAGATCCCGCTAAATTACCTTGGAAAAAAATTGGTGCCGATGTTGTTTTAGAATGTACAGGTTTCTTTTTAGACAAAGCTTCAGCAGGAAAACACATTGAGGCAGGAGCCAAAAAAGTAATTATTTCTGCACCAGCTAAAGAAGTTGATTTTACAGTAGTTCAAGGTGTTAATAGCAAAGACCTTAAAAAAGAACACAATGTTATTTCAAATGGATCATGCACTACTAATTGTTTAGCGCCAGTCGCTATGGTTTTAGAAAATACATTTGGGATAGAATATGGATATATGACAACCATACATAGCTATACTGGAGATCAAAAACTTCTAGATACTCTTCATAAGGATTTAAGAAGAGCTAGAGCATCAGGAGATGCCATGATACCAACTTCTACTGGAGCAGCTAAAGCCATGAGCTTAGTTTTACCTAGTTTAAAAGGAAAATTAGACGGAACAGCTATAAGAGTTCCAACACCAAATGTTTCATTAATTGATCTTACTTTTGTTCCTAATAAAGAAGTAACAATTGATAGTATAAATGATGCTATGAGCAAAGCTGCGAGCGGCCCTTTAAAGGGAATTCTAGCAATTAATTCGGCTCCATTGGTGTCTAAAGATTTTAATCATAATCCGCATAGTTCAATTTTTGATTTAACTCAAACTCAAGTTGTAAAAAGAAAATTTAGTAGAATACTATCTTGGTATGATAATGAATGGGGTTTTTCAAACAGAATGTGTGATACGTCAATCCAAATAGCTGGACTTATTTAATTTTTAATATTTTTTTCAGATTCTTCAATTAACTTTAAAGTATTAGAAGGTATATCATCTTTAGATATTTTTTTTTGCTCCTGAGAAACTTCTTTATTAATTTTTTTTATTGGTTTAGAATTATTTAATTCATCAACAGCTTCTAAAATATCAGAAATATTATATTTTTGTTCCATGATAATACGAATTTCATATTATCACTTTATTTTAAAAGTTAACAACCCTTAAAAGATTTAGACATGTTTCTAATTAGATCAAAATATAAAGTTTTTCCTGGAGTTAGAGTGGCTCCTAATGGATCTAAAATACCAGTCTTAATATTCATATCTTTTGCAACTGCATTGATTATGTCTGGGTTAAATTGAGGTTCGGAAAATACACAACTTACTTTATCATGTTCAATTATTTCTCTGATTTCAGATAATTGCTCTGCACCAGGCATTACATCTGTATTTACTGTAAATGCTCCTAAAACATTTACATTAAATCTTTTTTCGAAATATTGATAGGCGTCATGAAAAACAATTGATTTAAAATCTCTATTTAATTCAGATTTTACTTTTTTTATAAGTTTGTCTAAATCTTTGTGAGCTTTTTCTAAATTAGCTTTATATTTAGACGCATTTTTTTGATCGTTTTCAATAAGATGTTCTGCCATTTCATTTAAAATTACTTTTGCGTTCATTGGATCTAGCCAAATATGCGGATCATGTTCACCATGAGCATGCCCATCATGATCATCATGTTTATCCTCTTTATGACCGTGTTCTTTATGATCATCATGTTTATCTTCTTTATGTTCGTCATGTCCATGATCATCATGTCCATCAAATATGTTTCTCTCTCTAAATTCTAATTTTTTTAAACCCTTAATTTCCATTAATTCTATTTTTTCAGCTTTTTTTGCTATTGATTTTAATGGCTTTTCCAAAAAACTTTCTAAGTCCTCACCAACCCAAAATATTAAGTCAGCATTTTGTAACATTTTCGCGTGCGAGGGATTCATTGCAAAGCCGTGTGGAGAAGCATATCCATCTACTATTAAATCTGGTTTATCTATTCCATCCATCAAAAAACTTGCTAATGAATGTATAGGTTTTATTGATGTAACTACTTTGATATCTGCATTTACTGGTAAAAAAATAGATAATAAAGTTAATATTGATAATACTAAAGGCAATTTTTTAATTTTTTTCATGATATTTCTATGTTAAGATTGTTATAATATAACACATGTAATAATATAACGTTTAAATGTCAAGAAAAAATGAGCTTAAATAAAAATATTTTAGTGAAATTAAATGAGGCTGGTTTTCGTATAAAAAACAAATGGCTAGTTAAAGGAGTATCACTACAAATTGAAAGAGGTAAAATAGTTACTCTTATTGGGCCGAATGGTTCTGGAAAAAGCACAACTGCTAAAATTGCTTTAGGAATTTATAAAAAAATTTATGGAAGAGTTGAGAAATATACAAATAAAATTGGATATGTTCCTCAAAAAATTTCAATTGATTGGACATTACCACTTAGAGTAAGTGATTTTATGGTACTAACTGAAAACCTTAATGAAGAAGCTATTATTGAATCTTTATCATTAACAGGTGTTATGCATCTTAAAGATAAAAATTTGGGTGACTTATCAGGCGGGGAATTTCAAAGAGTATTGCTTGCGAGAGCTATTTCAAAAAAACCTGACCTTTTAGTGCTTGATGAACCAGTGCAAGGGGTAGATTTTACTGGTGAAATTGCTTTATACGAACTTATAAAGAAAATTTCTGATCAATTAAATTGTGGAATCCTTTTAATTTCTCACGACTTACATACAGTGATGAGTGCTACAGACCATGTTGTTTGCTTAAATGGTCATGTCTGTTGTTCAGGATCTCCAATAGATGTTGCAAAAAATAATCAATATAAAGCTTTATTTGGAGAACAAGCCGCTCAAATATTATCCAGATACGAACATAGACATGATCACATTCATACTAATGGAGGTGAAATAAAAAAAAATTAAATGTTAGATGATTTTTTTATAAGAGCTTTAATAGCTGGACTTGGTATTGCAATTGTAACAGGGCCTCTTGGATGTTTTGTTATATGGAGACGATTATCATATTTTGGTGATACTCTCGCTCATTCAGCTTTACTTGGGGTTACTCTAGCTTATACAATGGAATTTAATATTGCTCTTTCTGTATTTATAATTTCATCTTTAATTGCATTAATTCTAATACAGCTTCAAAAAAGAACTAATTTACCAGGTGATGCTTTATTAGGACTCTTAGCTCATTCGTCTTTAGCAGTTGGATTGGTTGTTATTGGTTTTTTAACATTTATCAGGTTCGATATTATGGGGTTATTATTTGGCGATATATTAGCAGTTACAGTTGATGATTTATTAATTATATGGATAGGAGGACCATTGATATTATTAATTCTTAAATTAATCTGGAAACCTTTATTTGCATCAACAGTAAACTACGAATTAGCAGAAGCTGAAGGTTTAAATCCTGATAGAGCTAAAGCTATATTTACCGTTTTAATGGCTGGGATAATTGCTATTTCTATAAAAATGGTTGGATTATTATTAATTACAGGTATGTTAATTATACCTGCAGCAATGGCTAGAAATATTTCTACAAACCCCCAGATGATGGTAATTTACTCTGTGCTTGGAGGTTTGTTATCAGTAATTTTAGGTTTGTTTTCTTCGTTAGAGTTTAATACATCATCAGGTCCATCAATTATAGTGGCTTCCTTATTTTTATTCATACTTTCATTATTAAATATTAAACAATCGATTAAATTGAAAAATTAATAAATAATCAATACAATGGCTATAATGCATAAAGAAAATAATCTTTCAAAAAATCAGCAAATTATTTTTGATTTAATTAAAAAATCTTTAGAGCCCTTAAAAGCATACACGATACTTTTTAATGTTCAGAAGAAAGGTATTAAAGCACCACCACAAGTTTATCGAGCGTTAGATAAATTAGTTGAGATTGGAAAAATTCACAAAATTGAAAGCAAGAATGCTTTTGTTGCATGTAGAAATTCTGATTGTGAAATTTCAAAAGCAACAGCTTTTTCTATTTGCGAAAATTGTGAAAAAATCACTGAAATTAATAATTTAAATCTTTCTAAATACTTAACTAATTTCAAGGATGATACTGGGATGAACTACAGTAAATATAATTTAGAATTTTTCGGCTTATGTAGAAAATGTAAAAAAAGCAAAAAATTAAACACCATATAAGACAATCTTCACTTTTTAGTTGTACTACGGTTACATTTTGAGTTCATACATGTAGAATAAAAAATATTATTAATAAAAGGGGGACATATGAAATATTTAAAACATATAGTAACTATTTTAGCAGCACTAACTATTAGTAGTGCAGTTCAGGCTGCTGAAGTAAAAATGGCTAAAGCTAACTGGGATACTGGTTACTTTCAAGCTGAAGTTTACAAACAAGCATTAGAAAAAATGGGTTACAAAGTAAGCGAACCTAAAGCTATGAAACCGTCTGTTTTTTATGTGGCTGCTGCTGCAGGGGATTTAGATTTATGGGTTAATGGTTGGTTTGGAACACACGATGGTTACGTTGCTGAATCTAAAGGAAAAGTAAAAGCTGTTGGAAATGTAATGGCTAAAGGTGGTTTACAGGGATATTTAATTGATAAAAAAACTGCTGATAAATTTGGAATCAAAAGCGTAATGGATATAAAAAAACACGCAAAGCAATTTGATTCAAACAGTGATGGCAAAGCAGATATGGTAGCTTGTCCTCCAGGTTGGGGATGTGAGAAACAAATTACCAAACATTTTGCTGAACTAGGATTAGACAGCTTTATTAATCCAGTTAAGGCAGATTATTCAGCATCAATGGCTGATGTTATAGCTAAATACAAAAATGGAAAATCTGTATTATTTTATACATGGACACCAAATTGGACAGTAGGAGCTTTAACATTAGGTAAAGACATTGTTTGGATTGAAGTGCCTTACAGCGGAACTAAAAAAGTTAAAGTAGCTAATGCAACAAAATCTAAAATTAATATGGGTTTTGGCGCTGACGATATTCGTCCAGCAGCAAATGTTGACTTTTTAAAAGCTAATCCTAAAATAGAAAAAATGCTTAAAAAAGCATCGATTCCTCTAGCTGATGTAGCTGCTCAAAACATGAAAATGAATCAGGGCGAAAAAAGTGAAAAAGCAATTAGAAAACATGCTTCTGCTTGGATTAAAGCCAATCAAAGTACGTTTGATAGTTGGTTAAAGTAGATTTGGTGAATCAGAATAGTGAGTTTAAAATTAGCACCTTCTGATTACGAAATTTATATTCCAATTGCCGAATGGATTGAAAAACATATTAAAGAGTGGTTGTTTATGCAACGACCACTCTTTAAAAAAATCTCTGCTCCGATTGATGCAGTTTTAAATGGTTTAGACACTCTTTTTAATATAATTCCTTTTCCTGTAGCTGTACTTATATTTTTATTTTTTTCATTCAAAACTAATGGGTTTAAGTTTGCAATTCTAACTTTAGTAGGATTAATTTTTATTGATCTTGTAGATTTATGGTCTGAAAGTATGACTACATTAGCTATGATTTTTACTGCTGTAATATTTTGCATTATAATTGGTATTCCGTTGGGTATTGTTGCTTCAAGAAGTAAAACTTTTGAAGCTGTTATGAGACCTATTTTAGATATTATGCAGACAATTCCAAGTTTTGTTTATTTAATTCCTGTTGTTATGCTTTTTGGCATTGGATTAACGCCAGGAGTTGTTGCAACAATAGTTTTTGCACTGCCGCCTGTGATTAGGTTGACTAATCTAGGAATAAGACAAGTAGGAAAAGGCTTTAAAGAAGCTGGTGCAAGCTTAGGATTAACAAAAATGTTAATTTTAATTAAAATTGAAATTCCATTATCTCTTAAAACAATTATGGCTGGTATAAATCAGACACTAATGCTTGCTTTATCAATGGTAGTTATAGCAGCGCTAATTGGTGCTGGTGGCTTAGGTCTGACTGTTTATGTCGCTTTAGGAAGATTAGACATAGGGTCAGCAGTAATAGGCGGTACTGGTATAGTAATTTTAGCAATAATATTAGATAGAATTACGCAAAAAATGGTTAAAACTAGATAAATATATTTAACTTACTTAAAAAAAATAAACTTAGTCCAAAAATAACAAACCAAATTAAAAATTGTAATAAAATTATAACAGTTGGAGGTTTTTGCATATTTTTCCAAGGAGTAAACAAATACGTTGCTAAGGTAACCAGTATAAGAAAAAGTAGAAGGTTTGTTAATGTAATCATAATTTATAAGACATATAATATATATTATAATAAAAGATCTTTATATGAAAAATGTTCTGATTACAGGTGGTGCAGGCTATATAGGTAGTCATATTACAGAATTATTAATCAAAAAGAAGCTAAATATAGTTATTATTGATAATTTAAGCTCAGGTTATAAACGGCTCATTAATAAAAAAGCTAAATTTTATAATCTGGATATAAATAATTATATAAAATTAAAAAATATAATTATTAGCAATGATATCGACTCCGTAATTCATTTAGCTGCAAATTTAGATGTAAATGAAAGTCAATTGAAACCTAAAAAATATTATAGAAACAATGTTTTAGGGACATTTAATTTAATTAAAGCATGTAAAAAAGCAAATATAAAAAATTTTATTTTTTCTTCAACAGCTGCAGTTTATAAGGACAAAATCTTTAAAGTAAGCGAATTATCACCTGTAAAACCAAAAAGTATTTACGGAAAAACAAAACTAAAAGCTGAAAACTTAATAAAAAAACATTTTAAAAAACATAATATAAATTACGTTATTTTAAGATATTTTAATATAGTTGGATCTAGTAATTCTAAAAAAATAGGACAAATAAACAAATATAATCTACTATTTAAAAATTTATCAATTGCCGTGCTTAAAAAAAAACCAATGATTAATATTTATGGAAATAATTACAATACAAAAGACGGCACTAGTATAAGAGACTTTATCCATGTTTCTGACATATCAAACATTCACTTTTTAGCTTTATCTAAAATAAACAAAGTTAAAAAGTCATTCACATTAAATTGTGGATATGGTCAAGGCAGATCAGTTCTAGAAGTAGTAAAGTTATTTGAAAAAATTTCAAAGAAAAAAATTAAAATTAATTTTGAATCTAGAAGAAAAGCAGATCTAGAACAAATTATTGCTAATGTTTCAAAATTAAAAAAGTTATTTAAGTGGAAACCTAAGTTTAATAATTTGCCTTTAATGATAAAAAGTTCTATACAATGGCAAAGGAAAATAAAAAATATAAATGTCAAATATTAATAAAATTTCTTCTAAATTGACTAAAGCTTTTTTAACAAACAAGCTAATTTCACCTATACCTTTAAGATTTTGTAAAAATATTAAACTAGCTCAAAAATTAAGAGTTCTATGTGAAAGTAAAATAAATAAACCTATAATTGGTTTTAAAGCAGGTGGTACGGCTATACCTGTTCTTAAAAAATTAAAAGAAAAAGAACCTTTTTATGCTTCAATTTTTAAACATAATTTTATTAAAAGCGGAAAAAAAGTTAAGATAAATAAATACACTTTAGGCATCGAATTGGAAGTTTGTTATTTGATTAAAAAAAATTTTTTTTCGTCAAAAAAAAACGTTACTGTTAAAAATGTTTCTAAGTATATTTCTCATGTCGCTCCTTGCATTGAAGTTGTTGGTTATAGACAAAAAAAAATTGGTCTTAAGTTTCTTGGAGATATTTGTAGCGATTTTGGTGCAAATGTTAAATTTTTAATTGGATCTAAAAAACCTTATAAAAAAATAAATATTGGAAACTTAAAAACAATTATTAAAAATCAATCTGCAAAACAATTAGTAAGAGGTAACACCAATACGGTTTACATTAATCCACTTAATTCATGTAAATTTGTTTTAAATAAAATCAGAAAAGATAAAATTATATTGCACAATGATTTTTACGTATTTACAGGCTCAACTGTTGGAGTAGTTCCTATTAAAAAAGGGTTTTATACTGGATCTATATCAAAAATTGGCTCAGTTAAGGCTCAAATTATCTAATTTCTCTACAAGTGCGACATAAATGATACTGATAATCATTATCAATTTTATTGACAATGATAATAATTATCATTATCAATGCTTTTTTTTAACAAAAAATATTATGGATATAAATGAAAAAAATAATATTAACATTAAGTTTATTTATTTTTATTTGTGGCAATTCATTTGCAATGGATCACGCAAAAGAAGTAAATATTTTTAGTGCTCGACACTACGATTCAGACGTACAACTTTATAAAAAATTTACTGCACAAACTGGAATTAAAGTAAATGTTGTTTCAGGAAAAGATAAAGCTTTACTTAAACGAATAGCCGAAGAAGGCAAAGACTCAAAAGCTGATCTCTATATTACTGCAGATGCTGGAAAATTAGGTGCGGCTCAAGCCAAAGGTTTATTTCAAAAAGGAGCTAGTTCATCTAATATTAAAAAAAGAGTTTCATCAAATTTTAGAACAGCATATTGGACAGGTATAGCTAAAAGAGCTCGTGTAATATATTACAATCCTTCAAGAACAACTCCAAGACCAGATATGTCTTACGAAGATCTAGCAAATTCTGTATACAAAGGTAAAGTTGTAATCAGACAATCTAACAATGTTTACAATCAATCTTTAGTTGCATCATTAATTAAAAATAACGGATCTAAAAAAACTGCTGAATGGGCAAAAGGTATAGTATCAAACTTTGCAAGACCGGCTAAAGGGAATGATAGAGCGCAAATATTAGCTGTAGCAGCTGGAGAAGCTGATTACGCGGTAGCAAACACTTACTATATAGCTTTAATGTTATCTGGAAAAAAAGGTCCAGAGCAACAAGCTGCAGCAAAAAAAGTAAAACCGTTCTTTCCAAACCAAACTGGTAGAGGAACTCATATGAATATTAGCGGTGCAGGAATATTAAAAAATGCTCCGAATAAAAATAATGCAATAAAATTACTTGAATTTTTAGTTACACCTGAAGCTCAAGAACATATTGTAAATAATACATTTGAGTACCCAATTATTGACGGTGTAGAGCCAAGTCAATTAATAGCTCAATTTGGTTTAGGCTTTAAACAAGATCTAAAAACAAAAGTTTCTACTTATTATAAGAATCAAGCAGAAGCGTTAAAGATCATGACAGAAGCTGGCTGGAATTAACAACATAATTTATTAATCAAATGATAAAGCGAGTAATCAAAAATAAAGTTAATTTAAATACACTAAAAACTGGTTGCTCGCCTTGTTATCATCAGGCTAAAAAAATTGAAGATAAAATAGGCGATAGACAAGTCTCAGAAATAAAAATAGAGGAAATAAAAAAAATAGTTTCTTCGCTTTTTAAAGAAAAAAAATCATAATAGACATTAATGGCACTAAATAGAATTAATTTTTGGTATTTAAGCTCATTTATAATTACGCTATTTGTTTTTATACCAATAGTAACAATTTTAGCTAATTCTCTTTCTACTTCTGGAGCCTATTTAACATTACTTAAAAACACCTTTTTATTTGATTATATTTTTAATTCATTAGTGCTTTTATTAGGAGTTTTATCTCTTACATTCATTTTAGGTGTAATATCGGCTTATTTTATTTCTTTTTACGATTTTCCAGGAGTAAAATTTTTTAATTGGGCTTTAATTTTGTCTTTTGCTGTACCGCCTTACATTTACGCATACTCTTTAACTGCCTTTTTTGAAAATTATGGAACACTATTCTCAATACTAACTAATATTTTTGGCCCATATGAATATAATCAATACATACCAAAATTTGATGGAATGGTTGGATCAATTATATCAATGTCATTTTCAGTTTATGTTTATGTTTACATATTAACTAGAGCATCTTTTTATTATCAATCACATAATTTAATCGAGGTAAGTAAAAATTTAGGACTGTCTACAAAACAAAGTTTTTTTAGAGTAATACTGCCATCAGCTAGACCAGCTATTGTGGTTGGTTTATCATTGGTATCAATGGAAACATTATCAGACTTTGGAACAGTTTCCTTTTTCAGTATATCAACTTTGACTACAGGTATCTATAATTCCTGGATGGCATTTGATGATTTAAAAACTGCTAATTTTCTCTCACTCATTTTACTTGTTTTTATTTTCATTCTTTTTTTGACAGAAAATTTTTCTAGAAGCGATGCAAAATATCATCAGCCATCGAGAGGTTTTAAACCAATACCTAAAATTACTATTAGCGGAATAAAATCTTTTTTTCCTATTATTTTTTGTTCAACAATTTTCTTTTTTAGTTTTATTTTTCCAACCTCCCAAATGCTTTATTGGACAATAAAGTTTCCAAAATATTTTTTTGATTTGGATATATTAACTTTGAATCTTAATACACTTTTTATTGTTATAATCTCAGCTTTTTCTTTAATTTTATTTTCCTTCTTAACAAACTATGGAAATAGAGTTTCTAAGAGTAAATTTTTAAATTTTCTAAGCACAATTTCTATTTCTGGTTATGCTATACCAGGAGTAATTCTGGCAGTATCTTTTATAACTTTTTTTGCGTGGTTAAGTGATCAATTAACTTTGATTTTTGGAATTCCAAGCATTAAATCAATATTTATAGGATCTATATTAGGTTTAGTAATGGCATATTTTATAAGATTCTATTCTATAGCTTTCAATGGAATAAAATCTGGCTATGCTAAAATAAATCAGTCAATAGATGAAAGCTCGTATTTATTGGGTCATTCTAAATTAAAAACATTTACACTTATTCATGTTCCTTATTTAAAAAATAGTATTTTTTTGATTGGAATATTGCTCACTATAGAAATTATTAGAGAATTACCTTTAACCCTTATTTTAAGACCATACAATTTTGAGACTTTTGCAACTCAGGCTTACAATTATGCAGCTCAAGATCTGTTAGAAGCAGCTGCTGTTCCTTCATTATTTTTAATAATGTGGGCTAGCATCTTTATTTTTTTTATTACACAATATATACTTTCTAGAAAATAGTAATATATTAACAATATTATGAAATCGAATTTTCTTGAAATTCAAAACGCTACTTTTACAGCTAGTAAATTAAATAAAGTAAATAATGTTTCTTTTACTATTAAAAAAGAAGGTGAAATTGTTTCTTTATTAGGTCCATCGGGAATAGGGAAAACTACAATTTTAAGAACTATTGCTGGTCTTCAAAAATTAGATAAAGGTAAAATTTTTTTGAGTGGTAATTTAATTTCATCACCTGACTATAATTTAGAACCTGAAAAAAGAAATATAGCTTTATCTTTTCAAGATAATAGTCTATTCCCGCATTTCAATATTATAGATAACATTAATTTTGGAGCAAAAAGAAATAAAAATTCCAAGTTTAAATACAATGCTGAGGATTTAATTAAAATTCTTAAGTTAGACGGTTTAAATAATAAATTTCCTCACCAGATTAGTGCAGGTGAGTCACAAAGAGTGTCGCTGGCTAGATCATTAATGTCAAAACCTGATTTACTTTTATTAGATGAACCATTTTCTAATATTGATCAAAACTTAAAAGATGAATTACAGCTTAAAATAAAAAAACTTCTTAAAGATATAAATATTACTACAATACTTGTTACACATGATTCATATGAAGCATTTTATATGGCTGATAAATGTGGAATAATTTTAGATCAATCTCTTAAACAGTATGATAAACCCTATAATATACATCATGAACCTAATTCTATAGAAGTGGCAAGATTTTTGAACAGAGGGGTTTTTGTAAATGTAAAGGTAATCAGCAACGATTGTGCTGTACATAGTCTTGAGCATGATGAACTTGGAATTATTAAGGGCAAACTTTTAAATAATTTTCCAGTAGGATCTGGTGTTAAACTATTATTACAACCAGAGGATTTAGAACATGATGACAAGAGTAAATTAAAATTAGAAGTTGTAGATAGAAAATTTAGAGGAACTAATTTTGTTTATACGCTTCAAACTAAAGATAAAGAAAAAATACCAGTTTTTGTTCATTCGCATCATATTCATCAACACAAACCACAAGAAAGCTTTGGTATTAGGACACCAATATTTATTGATCATTTAGTTTGTTTTTAATTAAATTTATTTATATTTTATTATAAAAAAGTGTTATTAATAAATATCTTTTGCGCTCTTAGCTCAGCTGGATAGAGCATCGGTTTTCTAAACCGAGGGTCGGAGGTTCGAATCCTCCAGAGCGCGCCATAAGTTGTATAATTGCATATATAGTTTATTTTTTATTCTGGTACTAAATATAGAGCTCTAGATTCATGTTTCAACTTGATATGTTGATCAATTGATTAAAATATTTCATAATCTTGCAATTTTGAAATTAGTTTCAAAAATATTGTTAACAATAATAAAAAAAGGAAATCGTAATTATGATAAAATCATTAAAAAGTTTGATTATAGTTGGATTAGCTTCACTAGCTTTAGTTGCTTGTTCGCAACAAGGTGGTGGTGGTAATGCTAAAAAATCAAAAACTTTAGATAATACAAAAAAAGCCGGTTTCGTAAAATGTGGAGTTTCACAAGGACTTCCTGGATTTTCAAATGCTGATGCATCTGGAAATTGGACTGGTATCGATGTTGATGTATGTAGAGCTGTTGCTGCTGCTGTTTTAGGTGATGCAGACAAGGTTAAATATACTCCATTAAGCGCGAAAGAAAGATTCACTGCTTTAACTTCAGGTGAAATTGATATTCTTTCAAGAAATACTACTTGGACATTATCAAGAGATGCTGACATAGGTTTAACATTTGTTGGTGTAAACTTTTATGATGGTCAAGGTTTCATGGTTAGAAAAAATTCTGGAATCAATTCGGTAAATGATTTCAAAAACGGTATATCTGCTTGTACAAACACAGGTACTACTACCGAACTAAACATGAGAGACTTCTTTAATTCAAAAAACATAAGCTATGAACCAATTGCTTTCGAAAAAGCTGACGAAGTAGTACAAGCTTATGACGCTGGAAGATGTGATACTTATACTACTGATAAATCTGGTTTAGCTGCTCAAAGAACTAAAATGAGTAATCCAGATGAACATAAGGTATTACCTGAAACAATCTCTAAAGAACCACTAGGACCTGTTGTAAGACAAGGTGATTCTGTGTGGGAAGATATTGTTCGTTGGTCTCTAAATGTTATGATCGAAGCCGAAGAATATGGTGTTGATTCATCTAACGCTTCTAGTTTAAAAGATTCAGAAAATCCTGCTGTTAAGAGAATAGTAGGTGCTGAAGGTGAATTAGGCGCAGCGTTCGGTTTAGATAATGAATGGAGCTTAAGAATTATCGAGCAAGTTGGTAATTATGGTGAAATCTATGAAAAACACATAGCTAGCACAGGTATTTTGCCAAACAGAGGTCCAAATCAACTTTGGACTAAAGGCGGTATTCTTTACGTACCACCTGCAAGATAATTGCTAAATTAAATTAAAAGGGCTGGATTTTTCTGGCCCTTTTTTTTATTCTGTATTTTTTATGAATTTAAAAAATCCAAAAGTATTAATTCCACAAATAATAACAGTAGTATCGTTAGTTTCAATAATTGCCTATTTTGCTTTTAACGCCCAAACTAATATGGGTAATAGGGGAATTTCTTTTGGATATGGTTTTTTAAATCAGGAAGCTTCTTTTGATATTGGTTTTTCTTTAATTGATTATGACGGATCAATGTCTTACGCTAGAGCATTTTTAGTTGGTCTTTTAAATACTTTACTTGTCTCTGCTGTAGGTATTTTATTTGCAACAATTATAGGTGTTATCGTTGGAGTTGGTAGACTTTCCTCAAATTTATTAATTGCAAAAGCTGCAGAAGCATATGTGGAAATCTTTAGAAACATACCTTTACTATTGCAATTATTTTTTTGGTATTATGCCGCTTTAAGAGCTTTACCGTTACCTGAAAATGCAATTAATATATTTGACGTATCATATTTAACTGTAAAGGGTTGGTATGTTCCAAAATTTATTTGGACAAATTTTTCTGTATTTTTACTATCAATTCTAGCATCAATAATTGCAATAGTTTTTGTTTTTAAGTATGCAAAAAAACAAAGAGAAGAAATTGGAAAACAAGTTCCAACTTTCTATATTTCTTTAAGTATACTAATACTTTTTCCACTTCTAACTTTTTTAGTAGGAGGTGTATCATTGAATTTCCAAATTCCTGTATTATCCCAAATGTCTACGACAATTTTTAATTTTAAAGGTGGTGTAAGTATTATCCCTGAATTAATATCACTTGCCTTAGCTCTATCAATGTATACGGCAACTTTTATTGCTGAAAATGTAAGAGCAGGAATTCTAGGTGTTACTAAAGGACAAAAAGAAGCTGCAGCATCAATAGGTCTGACAAAAGGTCAAATATTAAAATTAGTTGTAATGCCTCAGGCTTTAAGAATTATTATTCCACCAACAACAAATCAGTATTTAAACTTAACAAAAAATTCTTCATTAGCTGCTGCAATAGCGTATCCTGATATAGTTCTCGTTTTTGCTGGTACTGCTTTAATGCAAACTGGAAGAGCTGTTGAGATTATAAGTATTACTATGGGAACTTATCTTTTTATTAGTCTTAGTATCTCAACTCTAATGAATTGGTATAATAAAAGTGTAGCTATAAAGGAAAAATAATGAATCATTTTAATATTTTAAAACCTAATAAAGAAAATTTAAATTTATTTATTTTATTAGGTAGTTTTTTTATAGTTCTTTCTTTTTTAGATGTTCTATTTAATACTTTTTTAAATTTTAATATAACTGGAATATTTCCTGGTTTTATTAGTTATTTTTCACCTTTAATAATCGGTACCTTCGGTCTTCATTTAATAAGGATTGAATATAGTGGAAATAGATATTTAGATAAAATCAACAAAAATATAAACTCAAATAACTTTAATGCTTTATTAACACTTTTAATCATATTTGTTTTAATAAAATATACTCCACCTATGTTAAATTGGTTCATTTTTGATGCTGATTTTGCTGGATCAACAAAACAAGATTGTACAAGCGGGGGTGCTTGTTGGGTTTTTGTTAAAGTATGGATGAAAAGGTTTATGTATGGAATGTATCCTGATCCAGAGCAATGGAGGATAAATATAGCATTTCTTATATTAATTGCCTCTATTGGGTTTATTTTTGTTCTACCTCAAAAATTTAAAAAATATATAATCCTCTTTCTACTTTTTATATATCCAATTATCGCTTTAAATCTTATTTCTGGAGGTGTATTTGGTCTTAAGTGGATTGAAACAGGTGCTTGGGGAGGTTTATCACTAACGCTCATTGTATCTGCATTTGCATTAATTTTTTGTTTTCCAGTTGGCATGTTTTTAGCTATGGGAAGACGGTCAGATTTACCAGCTATTAAATATTGCTCAATTGGTTTTATTGAGTTGTGGAGAGGCGTTCCATTAATCACAGTTTTATTTATGTCAGCAGTAATGTTTCCAATGTTTTTACCAGACGGTACGTTTATGGATAAATTAATGAGAGTAATTATAGCTATAACTCTTTTCGAGGCTGCTTACATGGCTGAGGTAATAAGAGGAGGACTGCAAGCTCTTCCTAGGGGCCAATATGATGCAGCAAAATCTTTAGGTATGGGTTATTGGAGGTTACATTTTCTTGTAATTTTACCTCAGGCATTAAAATTAGTTATACCTGGCATAGCGAATACTTTTCTAGCTTTAGTAAAAGATACACCTTTAATTTTTGTTGTAGGCTTGCTAGAATTAGCAGGTATGATAGGCTTAGCTAAAACAAACCCTAAATGGCTTGGAATGGCTGCTGAAGGTTATGTTTTTGCTGGATTAGTTTTTTGGATAATTTGTTATGCAATGAGTAGATATAGTCAAAATTTGGAGAAAAAATTAAGCACTGAAAGGTAATATGACAAATATAATTGAGTTAAAAAATGTAAACAAGTGGTTCGATAAATTTCAGGTTTTAAAAGATATTAATCTACAAGTTAATCAAAAAGAAAAAATAGTTATTTGTGGTCCATCAGGATCAGGAAAATCTACTCTTATTAGATGTATTAATAGATTAGAAGAACATCAGGAAGGAATTATTACTGTGGACGGGAATGAAATTTCTGAAAATACGAAAAACATAGAAAATGTGAGAGCAGAAGTTGGTATGGTTTTTCAGCAATTTAATTTATTTCCACATTTATCAATATTAGACAATTGTACATTAGCACCAATATGGGTAAAAAAATTACCAAAAAAAAAAGCTGAAGAAGTTGCCATGGCAAATTTAACGAGAGTACAGATTGACGATCAAGCCTTTAAATATCCTGGTCAACTTTCTGGAGGACAACAACAAAGATGCGCAATAGCTAGAGCTTTATGTATGGAACCAAAAATTATGTTATTTGATGAGCCTACATCGGCCTTAGATCCAGAAATGATAAAAGAAGTTTTAGATGTTATGGTTGATTTAGCAAAAGGTGGAATGACTATGATTGTAGTAACTCACGAAATGGGATTTGCTAAAGAAGTTGCAGACAATATGATATTTATGGATGAGGGTCGTATTGTTGAAAAAGCGAAGACTAAAGATTTTTTTGAAAGTCCTAAATCTGATAGAACTAAATTATTTTTAAGCCAGATATTATAGCCATTTTGGTATAGGTAAATTTTTACTTTTTAAAAAATTTTTATTGAAAATCTTGCTCGCATATCTTTTTCCATTATCACATAAAATAGTAACTATATTTTTATTGGGACCCATTTTTTTTGCTAATTTAATTGCTCCAGCAATATTTATTCCCGAAGAACCACCTAAAACAATTTTCTGATCTTCTATTAAGTTAAAAACTATTTTTAATGCTTCATTATCATCAGTTCTAAAAGCGTCATCTATAATTGCCATATCAAAATTTTTTGTTATACGACCTGTGCCTATTCCTTCAGTAATTGAACTTCCTTCATTTTCTAATTTCTTATTCTTAATATAAGAATATAAAGATGATCCCATTGGGTCAGATAATGCAATTTGTATATCTTTATTTTTATTTTTTAAACCCATTGAAACACCAGCTAAAGTTCCTCCTGTTCCTACTGCACAAGTAAAACCATCTATTTTGCCGGCAGTTTGAGTCCAAATTTCTTCTGCTGTAGTTTTAATATGACTCTCAGTATTTACAATATTATCAAATTGATTTGCCCAAAAGACACCTTTTTTATTAGATTTAGATTTTGCTAAAGCTGTTGCAATATCTTTTGACTGTTTAATATAATTTTTTGGATTGGAATAGGGAACTGCGTCTACTTCTATTAATTCGGCGCCCATTTTTTTTAAAGTTTCTTTTTTTTCTATTGATTGAGTCTTTGGAATCACAATTTTTAAGTTTAACCCATATTCTTTACATACAATAGCGAGTCCAATTCCAGTATTACCGGCTGTTCCTTCAACTATAGTCCCGCCTTTTTCAATTTCTTTGTTTTTAATTGCTTTATTGACTATAAATAAGGCTGCTCTGTCTTTGACAGACTCCCCCGGATTAAGGTATTCAGCTTTGCCATAAATATTACACCCTGTTAATTCTGAGGCTTGTTTTAATCTAACTAATGGTGTATTTCCAATTTGTTTAACAATGTTGTGATTTTCCATAATATTAAATATATGAAAAAACTGATCCTTTCAATTATAATTTTGCTATTTTATACTACTTCTACATTTACTCATGTTGAACATTATAAAAAAATTAATACTTTAGAGTACGAGTTATACAGAAATAACAAATTAATCGGCTATCATAACTATAATTTTGTAAGAGATAATAATTTATTAACGGTAAATAGTGATGTTTATTTCAAAATAACTAAACTAGGTGTAGATTTGTATAAATATCAAGCATCTAGTACTGAAAAATATAAAAATAATAAATTTTTTAGTTTTTCCTCAAAAACTAATCAAAATAAAAAAGAAAAATATGTAAATATTAGTGTTGATGCAAAAAAAAATAAATTATTAATTGATGGATCCTCTTATCAAGGAAATACTTCTTACGATTCTATAGTCGGCACTTGGTGGAATCATAAGATTATAAAAGCTAAAAAACAAATAAGTGCTATATCAGGAAGAATTATAGAACAAAAAGTTAATTTTATAGGTAAAGAAAAAATTTCTATTAATGGAAAACAATATAATGCTTTACATTTTAATTTTTCTTCATCTGATATTAATTTACCTAAAGAAAAAAGACTTAATACCGATATTTGGTATGATGAAAAAACATTTATTTGGTTAAAGGCATCTTTTGATAAGACAGGATATTGGGAATATAGATTAAAAAAATATAATTAGCATATTTAAGACTAATTTTTTTTACTTAAGTCAATAACATTTATACTTTTTTTTTGCTTATTTTTGGGGTCCTTCAACCCAAATTTTCTGTAAATTACTATTGCTAAAAACATAATTTTAATGTTGAATACTTAAAAATTAGGAGATCTTATGGAAGATAACTTTAATAATCATTTAGGAAAAAAGTTAAGAATGAGAAGACTATCTCTTGGTCTCACCCAAACAAGAGTTGCTCAAGCAATCAATGTTACATTTCAACAGATACAAAAATACGAAAAAGGAACAAATGGTGTAAGTTCAAACCGATTAATGCAATTATCCGATTTTTTAAAAGTTCCTATTACATATTTCTACGAGGATTATAAAGATTATAAGTTAAACAGATTAGAAGATACAGATAACATAGATTTGAATTACTCATTTCTAAGTAAAACGTTTTCTTCTCTCTCTAAATCTCAAAAAGAAAAGATATTACAAGTTTTAAAGAATTCAGTATCCTTAGAGAATACGGGTTAATAATTGGCTCCTCGGGCAGGACTCGAACCTGCGACCAATTGATTAACAGTCAACTGCTCTACCAACTGAGCTACCGAGGAATAATTAGCAACATACTTTTTTTAAAATTATAAAACAACCAATTTTTTGGAGGCCACGCCCAGAATTGAACTGGGATAAAAGGATTTGCAATCCTCTGCGTAACCATTCCGCCACGTGGCCAAAGTCTTGCAATTAGAACTATTTAAATCATTTAAATGTTTCTATAAAGGAAAATCTACATCTTTAAGGTTTTTATAGGTTTGATATAAACTATATAAGAGATTGATTGAAATATTATGGAATTTAAGAAATATAATCATGTTTTAGAAGAAAAGCTCATTACAAAAATATGGGAAAAAAATGGATGCTTTAAGCCAAGACCTGGAAAATCCAAAAAAACTTTTTCTATGGTTATACCACCTCCGAATGTTACCGGCAAATTGCATATGGGTCATGCTTTAAACAATAGTCTACAAGATGTTTTAGTAAGATTTTATAGGATGCAGGGTTACGAAACTCTTTGGCAACCAGGCACTGATCATGCAGGTATAGCTACTCAAGCAATAGTAGAAAAAAACTTATCAAAACAAGGTATAAAAAAAAAAGATCTTGGAAGAAAAAATTTTATTAAAAAAGTATGGGAGTGGAAAAATGAGTCTGGTGGGATAATTTTAAATCAATTAAAAAAATTAGGATGTTCATGTGATTGGTCAAGAACAAGATTTACAATGGATGAAGATTTATCGAGAGCTGTAATTAAAGTTTTTGTTGATCTATACAATAAAAAATTAATTTATAAGGATAAAAAGTTAGTTAATTGGGACACCGATCTTCAAACCGCTATTTCAGATCTAGAGGTAGTTCAAAAAGAGACTCAATCAAACCTATATTTTATTGATTATTCAATTGAAGGATCTTCGGAAAAGATAACTATAGCTACTACAAGGCCTGAAACTATGATGGGTGATACGGCTATAGCGGTTAATCCAAAAGATAAAAGATATATTAATCTAATAGGCAAAAATGTAAAAATTCCATTAGTTAATAGAAATATTAAAATAATTACCGATCATTATGCTGATCCAGAACAAGGTTCTGGAGCTGTAAAAATAACTCCAGCACATGACTTCAATGATTATTTGGTTGGTAAACGAAATAAGCTACAAGTAATAAATATTTTTGAAAAAGATGGAAAAATTAATACTAATGGGATTAAAGAATTTATTGGTTTAGATAGATTTGAGGCAAGAAAATTAATTGTAAATAAACTTAAAGAAAGTGGAGAACTTGTAAAAATTGAGCAAATAAAAAATAAAGTACCTTATGGAGATAGATCAAATACAATTATAGAACCCTTGTTAACCGAACAATGGTTTGTAAATGCAAAATCTCTTTCAAAAAAACCAATTGAAATTGTAAAAAAAAGAAAAACTATTTTTTATCCAGAAAATTGGAAAAAAACTTTTTTTCAATGGATGAATGAAATTGAGCCTTGGTGTATTTCTCGTCAAATTTGGTGGGGACATAGAATACCTGCCTGGTACGATGAAAAAAACAATATTTATGTTGCTGAAAATGAAAAAAGGGCATTATTTTTAGCAAAGAAAAAAAATAAAAATAAATCAATTAAATTAAGTCAAGAAACTGATGTTTTAGATACTTGGTTTTCTTCTGCTCTGTGGCCTTTTGCAACAATGGGTTGGCCATTAAAAACAAAAGAATTAAAAAAATTTTACCCAACTTCTATTCTTGTTACAGGATTTGATATTATATTTTTTTGGGTAGCAAGAATGTTAATGATGGGAAATTATTTTCAAAAAAAAAGTCCATTTAAAAAAGTTTATGTTCACGCTCTTGTAAGAGATGAAAAGGGACAAAAAATGTCTAAATCAAAAGGAAATGTTATAGATCCTCTTGAATTAATCAATGAATATGGAGCTGATAGTTTGAGATTTACTTTAATATCAATGGCCTCACCTGGTCGTGATGTAAAATTATCTAAAGATAGAATTATTGGTAACAGAAATTTCATTACAAAAATTTGGAGTGCGAATAATTTTTTAAGATTAAATAAATGTTGTTTAAAAAAAAAAATGAATTTAAATAGAATTGAATTACCTGTTAATCAATGGATTTATAACGAATTTGTTGAAACACAAATTTTAGTTACAAAAAATATAGAAAATTTTAGATTTGATGAAGCCGCTAGGCATATTTATAAGTTTGTTTGGCACTCCTATTGTGACTGGTATCTTGAGTTTTTAAAGCCAATATTTGCTTTACGAAATAAAAAAGAAATAGATGAGGCAAAAAATTTTTCATCTTATATGTTGGTAAATATATTAAAAATGCTTCATCCTTTTATTCCCTTTTTTACTGAAAGTGTTTGGTCTAGAAATAAATTTGATAAGTTTTATAAATCAAATTTAGTCCTTTCGGATTGGCCTGCATATAAAATACAAAAAAGTTTTATTAAAAAACAAAAAAATATAAATAATTTAATTGAATTAATTTCAAATATTCGTTCAACAAAATCTGAGTTAAATATTACTCCTAAACTATATTGTGATCTAATAGTTTCAGAAAAATCCAAAAGCTTAAGATTATTAATTAACCAAAATATAAATCTCATTAAACAAGTTGGAAGAGTAAACACTTTGATAAATCAAAAACAATTTGATAAAAATACTGTTGAAATATTAGTCTTAAAGGAGAAACTAGGTCTTAAATTTAATGAAGATATAGATATTTTGTCTCAAAAAGATAAAATTTTACAAAAAATAGAAAATATTGAAAAACAAAAAAACAAACTTAGTAGTAAACTGCAAAATAAAGCTTATTTAAAGAACGCACCTAAAGAAATTGTTCAAAATGACAAAGATCTACTTAATGATTTAACCATTGAAGATAACAAATTAAGAAGTATTGTATCCAGTATTAACTAAATATGAGTAAATTTGACAAAAAAAAACTACCTAGTCGTCATACATCAATAGGTCCTGATAGAGCCCCGCATAGGTCTTTTTATTATGCTATGGGAGAGACTGAAGAAGATGTAGCAAAACCATTCGTTGGAGTTGTTTCTACATGGAATGAAGCAGCACCATGTAATACAGCGCTTATGAGACAAGCGCAGTCTGTTAAAAAAGGAGTTAAGCTTTCAGGTGGTACACCCAGAGAATTTTGCACAATTACGGTTACCGATGGTATTGCAATGGGTCATGAAGGTATGAAATCATCTTTAATTTCTCGAGAAATAATAGCTGACTCAGCTGAATTAACAGTTAGAGGACATTGTTATGATGCTTTAGTTGGTATTGCTGGTTGTGATAAATCTCTTCCAGGATTAATGATGTCAATGGTAAGATTAAACGTACCAAGCGTGTTTATCTATGGAGGATCAATTTTACCCGGAAAGTATAAAGGTAAAGATGTTACAGTCGTAGATGTTTTTGAAGCTGTGGGTAAACATTCTGCAGGCTCAATGTCTTCAAAAGATTTAAGGGAATTAGAACTTGTTGCTTGCCCCAGCGCAGGTGCTTGTGGAGGTCAATTTACTGCAAATACAATGGCATGTGTTTCTGAAGCGATTGGTTTAGCCTTACCGTATTCAGCTGGTACGCCAGCACCGTATGAAGAAAGAGACAAGTATGCTTTAGAAAGTGGAAAAACAGTAATGAATTTATTAAAAAAAAATATCAAACCTAGGGATATAGTAACAAGAAAATCTTTAGAAAATGCAGCGACAATTGTTGCGGCAACTGGAGGTTCTACAAATGCTGCTTTACATTTACCAGCTCTCGCAAATGAAATAGGAATAAAATTTGATTTAATGGATGTTGCAAAAATTTTTAAAAAAACACCATATCTTGCAGACCTCAAACCAGGAGGAAAATACGTTGCTAAAGATATGTGGGAAGCTGGTGGTGTTCCTATGTTACTAAAAAACTCTTTATGATGGTGGATATATTCATGGAAACTGCATGACAGTTACAGGTAAAAACTATGAAAGAAAATTTAAGTGATATAAAATTTAATCCTGATCAAAAAGTTCTTAGAAAATACAACAACCCATTGTCACCAGATGGTGGAGTCGTTGGTTTTAAAAGGCAATTTAGCTCCAGAGGGTGGAATTGTAAAAATTGCAGGTTTAAAAAAAATTACAATTTAGCGGTAAAGCAAGATGTTTTGACAATGAGGAAGATGCCTATGTCAGCAGTTCAAAATAAAAAAATATAAAGACGGAGATGTAATTATTATTCGTTATGAAGGACCTAAAGGCGGTCCTGGTATGAGAGAAATGTTATCCACTACAGGAGCAATATATGGACAGGGTAAGGGAGAGAAAGTAGCTTTGATAACTGATGGAAGATTTTCAGGTGCTACAAGAGGTTTTTGCGTCGGGCATGTTGGTCCTGAAGCGGCTGTAGGCGGGCCACTTGCTTTACTAAAAAATGGAGATGTAATTGATATAGATGCACAAAAAGGAACTATCAATGTTAGACTTTCTTCAAAGGAGTTAGTAGCAAGAAAGAAAAAATGGAAACCAAGAAAATCTGAATTTGGATCTGGTACATTGTGGAAATACGCTCAAACTGTAGGTCCAGCTTATTTAGGAGCTCCAACTCACCCTGGTAAGAGAAAAGAAGTTAAAGAATATTCTAAAATTTAATGAAAATAACTCCAGTTATTTTATGTGGTGGTGCAGGTACAAGATTGTGGCCTGATTCAAAAAAAAATTTACCTAAACAGTTTATTGATTTTGGCGGTTGGACGTTATTTGAAAAAACTTTGCAAAGAGTTAAAAATAATATTTACTCGAGTCCAACGATAATAACTAACACCTTATATTTAAAAAATGTTCAAAAGTTATTAGCAAAAAATAAATTTAATGATTGGCAAATAATTTTAGAACCTTTTAAAAAAAATACAGCTGCAGCAATAGCGTTAGCAACTATAAATCGTCCATCAAGCAAACCTTTAGCTATATTTCCATCTGATCATTTTATTGAAAATTACAAGAAATTTAACAACGTGGTAAAAAAAAAACAAAGCTTTTGTCACAAATAAAAGAAATTGGAAAAAAGATATATTTTTATTTGGTATAAAAACCAAAATCTCCATCAGAGCAATATGGTTATTTTTTTATCGGAAAAAAATAAATCAAGGAGTAAGTAAGGTAAAAAGATTCATTGAAAAGCCAAGTACTGCAAATGCAAAAAAAAATTATTAATAAAGGAGGATATTGGAACTCTGGAATGCTTTTTGGTTCTGTAAAAGCTTTTAATAATTGCTTTATGGAACATGATCCTAAAACTTTGGAATATTGTTTTAAAGCATTTGAAAGAGGGAGGCATAACTACAAATTTAATAAAGCTTTAATAAAAGTAGATAAAAAAATATTTAAAAAAATAAATAGCAGATCATTTGACTACGCAGTTTTAGAAAAATATGATTATGTAAATGGAATTAAATTAGATATAGACTGGACAGATCTTGGTAATTGGTTTGAAATATTGAAAATTTTTAATAAAAAAAAATTTAAATACGTTAAAAAAAAAAATTTTTTCACACGTCCTTGGGGTCATTATATTAATTTATATCGTGGCAAAGGGTTTCTGATTAAAGAGCTATATGTAAAGCCAAAAGGAATATTAAGTTTGCAAAAACATCATCATCGATCTGAACGTTGGTTAATTACTCAAGGGAGAGCAAAAATTACACTAAATAAGAAAATATTTTTTAAAAAAATTAACGAGACTGTTACCATTCCCAAAGGTTCCATTCATAGAATTGAAAATATTTCAAAAAAACCAATTAAAATTATGGAAGCTCAAATTGGAAGTATTCTTAAAGAAACTGATATAGTGAGATATCAAGACATATATGGAAGAATTAAATAATTTCTAATTCTATTGGAGTATGATCTGAAGGTTTGATTTCTGATCTAGGTTTCTTATTAATATTAATGGATTTTAAATTTCCTAATAAATTACTAGTAACTAAAAAATGATCAATTCTCATACCATGGTTCTTTTGCCACGATCCTGCAAAATAATCCCAAAAAGTATATTCTTCTTTATTTTGATTGTAATGCCTATAAACATCGTGAAAGCCTAAATTTAATAGTTCTCTAAATTTCTTTCTAATTTCAATTTTAAATAACGCGTCATCCATATAGCGTTTTGAGTCGTATACATCTATTTCGCTTGGTATAATATTAAAGTCTCCAGAAATTATTATATTTGGACTTTTAATTAATTTTTTTTTAACATTTAAGATAAAAGTGTCTAGCCATTTTTTTTTATACTCATATTTTTCAGTAGCAATGGGATTTCCATTAGGAACATAGATATTTATTAAATTAATTGTTTTTGATTTTATTTTTATTTCACCTGTAATTATTCTTGATTGTTTAAGATTATCTTTAATAAAGTTTTTTTTAATATTATTAATTCTTATTTTTGATAAAAAAGCAACTCCATTGTAACTTTTTTGGCCAAAAATAAAAGAATCATAGCCGATAGACTTAAATGACTCATTTGGAAAATTGAGATCTTGAGTTTTTATTTCTTGTAAAAAAAGAATATCTGGTTTTGAGTCTTTTATATAATTTAAAATATTTTCTAATCTAGCTCTTACAGAATTAACATTCCAAGATATAATTTTCATTAAACTGAAAAAGAAAGTCCACAGCCACACGAGGAAGAAGCTTTGGGATTATTAATTACAAAAGAACTTCCAATCATTTCTTTTTTAAAATCAACCACTGAACCTTGAATTATATCTAAAGAAATTTTATCTATCACAGCATTTTTAAAAATTAAATCATCTTTATTGATCTTATCGTCAAAAGAAAAATTGTATTTATATCCAGAGCACCCTCCACCTTGTACAGAAATTCTAAAGTACTTTTTTGGGGTATTCTTTAAAATAATTTTATTAATCTGCTTAATAGCTTCTTCTGTAAATTTAATTTTTTTAGTCATATTTATATTAAAATGTAGTATACATTTTAAGTTGATTTTATGCAAAAAAATTCAAAAAACGAATACTCTAAATTATCTACTTCAATCAATTCAATAGGAAGACTTTATCAAGAAAAAAAAAGCATTTTGAGAAGTCCCTATCAAAGAGATAGAGATAGAATTATACATTCTACTGCCTTTAGAAGGTTAAAGCATAAAACACAAGTGTTTGTTAATACAAGTAGTGACCATTACAGAACTAGAATAACTCATTCTTTAGAAGTGTCTCAAATTTCAAGAACACTTGCTAAATACTTTAAATTAAATGAAGATTTGTGTGAAACTTTAAGTCTTTCACATGATCTTGGTCATACACCGTTTGGTCATGCAGGTGAAGAAGCTTTAAATGAGTGTATGTTAAATTTTGGAGGTTTTGATCATAATATTCAAACAATAAGAATAGTAACTTTATTAGAAAATAAATATTATAATTTTAAAGGACTTAACCTTTCATTAGAAACATTAGATGGATTAATTAAACATAATGGCCCTATAAATAATTTATTAAGAATTAATAATATTTTAGGTCAAAATTTTTTTAAAAATAAAATAAATTTTAGAACAAGTCCAAGTTTAGAGGCCCAAGTAGCCTCTATTTCAGATGATATAGCATATAACAGTCACGATCTTGAAGATGGATTGAATGCAGATTTGTTTAAAATTGAAGATTTAAAACATATAGATTTATTATCTGATATTATTAAAAAAAATAGTAAAAAAATAAAAAAAGAAAATAAAGAACTTTTTTTAAGACAAATTATTAGAGAAATTATTAATGAAATGGTCAGAGATGTTATAAACACTACTAATTATAATTTAAAGAAAAACAAAATTAAATCAATCAAAGATATTTATAAAGTTAAAGTTCCTTTGGTTGCATTTTCAAAAAAAATGCTTCTTTTTGATATAAATATTAAAAAATTTTTAAGAGAAAACATGTACTACAGTAAACAAGTATTAAGAAAAACAAATAAAGGAAAGAAAATTGTAAAATCTCTTTTCAAATATATAAATAAATCACCCAAAAAATATATTAAATCTAAAAATTTATTAAAAAAAAATAAAGAAAGATCTACATGTGATTTTATTGCTGGAATGACAGACAGATTTGCAATTAACCTTTATAATCAAATTAAATGAATATATTTGAAACATTTATTAATGAAATAAGGCCATTAATTATAAAAAATAAAAAAGAACTAAATCTTGAACAACTAAATGAATTTAAAGGTGTCACTGCTGAAAATCCTCCTGTTGAATTTGATTTTGATTTATCTTTAAATATTAGTTTAGTATTTGGAAAGATTAATAAACAAGATCCTAAGATTTTAGCTGAAAAAATTAAAAAATTGTTTTTAAAAGAAATTAAAAATATAGATCAAATTGAAGTTGCTGGACCAGGATTTTTAAATATTAGTTTTTCTAAAGAAAAAATTAAATTTATTATAAGTTCAATCTTTAAAGATCCGTCTTTTTATGGTGCCACAAAAATAAACAAAAGTTACAATATCGAATTTGTTTCTGCTAATCCTACAGGACCTTTACACGTAGGACATTGCAGAGGAGCTATATATGGAGATGTTTTATCAAATCTACTTAAATTTAATGGAAACACAGTTACAAAGGAATATTATATAAATGACTATGGTAATCAAATTATAAATTTCACAAAATCAGTTTTTTTGCGAATTCAAGAAATTAAATTTGGTAAAAAATTTATAAATAGCGAAAATATCTATCCAGGTGAATATATTATAGATATTGCTAAAAATATTATTAAAAGAAATCCAAATCAAAAATTTAATAATTATGATGAAAATTTCGATTTAATAAAAAGAGAGTCTCTTTCTATGTCAATGAACATGATTAAATCCGATCTTAAAAATCTTGGTATAAATCATGATAATTTTTTTTCAGAGGCAGAAATTGTTAAAAATAATTTAGTTAAAGTTGCTGTAGATAAATTAAAAAAAGGTAAATTTGTCGAAGAAGGTTTTTTAGAACCACCAAAAGGTGAAGAGAGCAAAGGTTGGAAAAAAACAAAAAGATTAATCTTTAAATCTACATTATTTGGTGATGATACAAATAGAGCTTTACAAAAAAATGATGGATCGTGGACGTATTTTGCAAACGATTTAGCTTATCATTCCGATAAAGTATCAAGAAAATATGATTTTCTAGTTAATATTTTAGGAGCCGATCACACTGGATATATAAAGAGAATTACAGCTGCTGTTAATGCCTTATCAAACAGTGAAATTAAATTAGTATGTAAAGTATGCCAACTTGTTAAGCTATTTAAAAATGGTGAACCATATAAGATGTCTAAAAGAGCAGGTGATTTCATTTCTCTAAAAGATTTACTAAACGAAGTAAATAAAGACTCCATAAGATTTATGATGTTAAATAGAGGCAATGACGTTGAGCTTGATTTTGATTTTGATAAAGTGTTAGAAAAAAGTAAAGACAATCCAGTTTTTTATGTTCAATATTGTTACGCAAGAATAAACTCTATATTTAAAATTATTGAAAAAGATCTCAACGCTCCAATTGATTTTAATTCAAATTTTGCTTTTAATAAGTATGAAAAACAAATACTTAGAAAAATTTTTGATTGGCCAAAAGTAGTATTAACTTCTTCTAATAAATTTGAACCTCATAGAATACCTTTTTATTTATATGAATTAGCTACTTTATTTCATTCATACTGGAGCAAAGGAAACGAGAATGATGAATTCAAATTTATTAAAGATAAAAAAATTAAAAATAATGATACTTTAATAATAATAAAGCTAGTTTCTATTGTAATAGAAAATGGAATGAAAATTTTGGGAGTGTCTCTACCTAGATCAATGTAATGATAAAAAATATTTACATTTTTTTAATAATTTCCTTCATTTCCTTTTTTATATATTTTGTGACATTTAATTACTTGTCGTATGCGAATAAAAATCTTATTAGTGAAAATAGGAAAAATTTTGAGAAAAATTTGTTTAAAAATAATAAAAATTTGAAACTGCTTGAAAATGATACGGATAAAATTATTGAATTTAATTCAGGTTATAATAATGAGGAAAAAATTCCTGTGCGTAATTTTTGGAAACTAATAAAATGAAAAAAAAAGCAATTATAATAAGTATCGCAAATTATTTTTTATCAAATAAGGAAAAAAAAATGATAAAAGATGGCAATCCTTGGGGTGTAATTCTTTTTAAAAGAAACATTAAAAGTTTTAATCAAACAAAAAAATTAATTGATAATATTAAAAGATGTTCCAATGATAAAAAATTTCCTATTTTAATAGATGAAGAAGGCGGCAATGTTTGTAGAATGTCAAATTTTTTGGATAATCGTATTTATTCTCAAAATTTTTTTGGTTCTATATATAAAAAAGATAAAATTTTAGCTAAATATTTATATAAAAACTATATTTTTTCTTTAAGCGCAGTTTTTCATTTATTAGGAATAAATATCAATACAGTTCCTGTTTTAGATTTGATTAAAAAAAAAACTCATAAAATTATTGGTAATAGAAGTTATGGATCTAATAGCGAAATTATAAAAGATTTAGGAATTTACTCTATAAAAGAATATAAAAAAAATAAAATTGGCAATGTAATCAAGCATATTCCTGGTCATGGAAGTGCTTTGGCAGATAGTCATAAAAAGTTGCCTATAGTTACAGCAAACTACAAAAGTTTAAAAAAATTAGATTTTGAATGTTTTAAAAACGTAAATTCTCAATTTGCGATGACAGCTCATATTCTCTATAAAAAAATTGATCCCATACATCCAGCAACTCATTCTTCTAAAATTATAAAAAATATTATTAGAAAAAAAATTAAATTCAAAGGTATTTTGATTTCTGACGACATTTCTATGAAAGCTTTAAAACATGATTTAGTTACCAATGCAAAATTATCACTTAATGCTGGATGTAATTTAGTTCTTTACTGTGGAGGAAATTACAAAGAAAGCAACAAATTATTAAATGAGTTACCTACAATAGATAAGTTTACAGCCAAAAAAACTTCAGAATTTTATAGATTTTTAAGTTAAAATACTTTGATGGAATCAAATTATAAAAATCCACTTTCAATTGATATTCCAAATTTTTCTGGACCCCTAGAAGTTTTACTTGATTTAGCTAAAACTCAAAAAGTTGATTTAGCAAATATTTCTATTACAAAATTAGCAGATCAATTTTTAAAATATATTAAAGAGACTAAGAATTTAAATTTAGAAACAGCTACAGAATTTTTATTAATGGCAACATGGCTTGCCTATTTAAAGTCAAAATTATTATTACCCGAGGATGAAGAAGATGATTTTAAAGCAAGTGAGGTTGCTGAAAAATTAAAATTACAACTTAAAAAATTAGAGTTAATACGTTTGCTTTCAGATCAAATGTTGCAAAAAAAAAGAATAGGTATTAATATTTTTTATAGAGGAATGAAAGGTGGTATTAGATCAATAAATACTCCTGTTTATGATATAAGTCTCTATGAACTTCTAAAAACATACGCAAATTTAAAAATGCAAAAAGCTTTTCAGGTAATTAATATCCCTAAATTGCCTGTAATGACTACAGAAGCCGGGATAAAAGAAATTAAAAACAAAATTCATCTACTTTCAAATTGGAAAGAATTAGGCAAACTTGTCCCTTCTTCTTTTTCCAAAAATATAAATATGAAAAAATCTGGATTAGCTGGAATTTTTGCTGCAAGTTTAGAATTATCCAAAGAGGGCATAATTGATATAATGCAAAAAAAAAATTTTGACAAGTTGCTAATAAAAAAAACTGATCAATGAAAAAAAAATCCAAATCACCTAGTAAAATTTTAAACTTTCCAAGAACAATATCTAAATTAGAAAGGCATGTTGAGGCAATTTTGTTTGCTGCCTCTGAGCCTCTTGATATAGAAACTATTGAAAAAAGAGTTAATAACACTTCAAATATAAAAAAAATTCTTGAAAATATACAATCCGACTACAAAAATAGAGGTATTAATCTTATATGCATTAAAGATAAATGGTCTTTTAGAACATCAAAAGATTTATCCAATCTCATGTCATTGCAAAAATCTATCCAAAAAAAATTGTCAAAAGCAACAGTGGAGACGCTTGCAATAATGGTTTACCATCAACCTGTTACTAGATCTGAAATTGAGGAGATTAGAGGTGTAGCTTTTGCAACAAATACTTTAGAGATATTATTAGAACTAAACTGGGTGAGGCCAGCAGGTAGAAAAGATATTCCTGGTAAACCAATTCAATATGTAACCACGGAAAACTTTTTAAATCACTTTAATATTCAAAAATTGTCTGATCTACCTTCAATAGAGGAATTAGGATCTGCAGGTCTAATAGATACTAGTTCTGTTGATTCATCAATTTTTGGTACAAGTAAATTCTTTAAAGATCAAACTACCTCTAAAAAAGACGATATTTACTCAGATATAGAAAAAGCTATTGAGCAAACTCCAAAATCAGATAAATAATATATTTATTTAATCATAATTTTTGTATATAGTTTTAATTATGAGTATTGGATTTTGGCAAATAGCAATAGTAGTTGTCTTAGTAGTTTTACTATTTGGTAGAGGTAAGATTTCTGATTTAATGGGCGATGTTGCTAAAGGAATAAAGAGCTTTAAAAAAGGAATGTCAGACAATCCAGATTCTTCTTCCAAAAATTCAGACGATAATAATAATTCTAATAATAATTAAAATTAATGCCACAAATAGGTTGGTTTGAATTACTTTTAATAGTAGTAGTAGCAATACTTGTAATTGGTCCCAAAGATTTTCCCATTGTTTTAAATAAAATTGGCACTTGGATTGGGTCTATAAAAAGATATTTTTCAGATGTTCAAAAAAACATGAATGAAATTACTAATTTAGAAGATAAAAAAGAAGAAAAAAATAAAAACAATTATAAAGATGAATAAAGAAAATAACTCAAGTTTTATTAGTCATTTAACTGAATTAAGATCAAGATTACTTCGTTCATTTATTTTTTTAATTATTTTTTTCATATTTTGTTATTTTTTTTCTGAAGAAATATATTCATTTTTAGTTAAACCATATTCAACTGCTGTAATTGAAAATAATTTAGATAGAAGATTAATTTTTACTGCTTTGCACGAAGCATTTTTAACATACCTTAAGGTAGCATTTTTTGCTTCTTTTTTTATAGCTAGTCCAATATTTTTAATTCAATTATGGAAATTTATTGCACCAGGTTTATATAAAAATGAAAAAAAAGCTTTATTGCCTTACCTAGTCGCAACACCAATACTTTTTTTATTAGGAGGGCTTTTAGTTTATTATCTGATTATGCCTCTAGCTATTAAATTTTTTTTAAGTTTTGAATCACCAGCTGACATTAATTCAATCGCTATTCAACTTGAAGCTAAAGTAAATGAATATTTATCTTTAATTATGAGATTAATTTTTGCATTTGGAATAAGTTTTCAACTTCCTGTGATTTTAAGTTTACTTGCAAGAATTGGAGTTGTTGACTCTCTATATTTAAAATCTAGACGAAAATATGTTGTTGTAATAATCTTTGCTTTAGCTGCCATACTAACACCTCCAGATCCTATTACTCAAATAGGTTTGGCATTACCTTTATTAATTTTGTATGAATTATCTATAATCACTGTAAAACTTATTGAAAATAAAAAAAATGCATAATTTAAAAGACATAAGAAATAATTTAGATTTTTTTAAAAAAAAGTTTTTAGATCGAAATTTAAAAATTAATTTTGATGAATTATTAAGCTTAGATAAAAATAATAGGGAACTTATTCAAGAAAAAGAAAAATTAGAACAAGAAAAAAAAAAATTATCAAAATTAAAAGAGGAAAAAAATTTTAAAATTTCTAAAAAGCTTTCTTTACGAATAAACGAATTAATCATAAATCAATCTAATATACAGAATGATATTACAAAAATTTTATTAAATTTTCCTAATATAGCTCTTGAAGATGTACCGATTGGAAAAGACGAAAATTCTAATAAATTAATAAAAAAAAATCTTGACCCAAAAAAATTTAATTTTAAAGTTCAATCTCACGTTAATTTAGGTAATAAAAATAATAATATTGATTTTAACGCCTCATCGAAATTATCTGGTTCAAGATTTGTTGTTCTTAAAGATAAATATGCTTTGCTAGAACGTGCTCTAATGAATCTTATGATAGACATTCATACCTCAAAGTTTGGTTATACTGAAATTTCAGCTCCCCTTATTGTAAATGAGGAAGCTATGTTCGGAACCGGACAACTGCCAAAATTTGAAGAAGATCAATTTGAAATAAAAACAAATAAATCAGAAAAGCGAAAATTTTTAATACCTACAGCTGAAGTTGTTTTGACTAATTTAGTTAGAGATAGCATAGTTGATAAAAAAGATCTTCCAATAAGATATGTTGCTGGTACTCCTTGTTTTAGAAAGGAAGCAGGTAGTTACGGTAAAGATACAAAGGGTATGATTAGACAACATCAATTTTATAAAGTTGAACTTGTAAGTTTAGTAGAGCCAAACCAATGTGAAATTGAATTAAAAAGAATGTTAAATTGTGCTGAAGAAATATTAAGATTGCTTGATATTCCTTATCAAGTAAATTTATTATCAACTGGAGATATGGGCTTTAGTGCAGAAAAAACTTACGATATTGAAGCCTGGATACCATCAGAAAATAATTATAGAGAAATATCTAGTTGCTCTTCATGTGGAACTTTTCAAGCAAAAAGAATGAATGCTAAATATAAGTCTATAAAAGGCAAAGAATATATTGGAACTCTAAACGGATCTGGACTTGCAGTTGGCAGACTTTTAATAGCCCTTGTAGAAAACCATCAAAATGGAGACGGCACTGTTTCTATACCTAATGTTCTTAAAAAATATATGAATAATATTGATAAAATATAATTGAATAGTTAATATTCACTTGTTTAAACAACTTATTTATTATATTTATTCTTAATTATGAACGGTCAAGGAATAGCTCAATTTATACCTTTAATATTAATCTTTGTTATCTTTTATTTCTTTTTAATTCGTCCACAACAAAAAAGAGTTAAAGACCATAAATTAATGGTAGATTCATTGAAAAGAGGTGATGAAGTAATTACTTCTGGAGGAGTAATTGGTATTGTAGACAAAGTCCTAGAAGACGACAGAATTGAAGTGATATTGGGTGAAAACACTAAAGTACAAATTATTAAATCAACAATAACAAGTTTACTACAAAAAGAAGTAAAAAAATAATTCTTTTTCAGTGTTAAATTTTTCTAAAATAAAAGTTATTTCAATATATTTAATATTTGTTTTAATTAGTTTTTTTGCTTTTTTAAATTTCCAAAATAAAGATAATATTGTTTTAGATAAAAAAGTTAATTTAGGACTAGACCTTCAAGGTGGATCATATTTACTATTGGAAATTGATACAGCTCCTTTAATCAAAGAAAGAACTCAAGATAAAGTAATTCCTTTAAAAAAGTTTTTAAGACAAAATAATTTTAATTTTAAAAATTTTCAAGTGAGTGAAAACAAAATATTATTTAATACTAATGTCGCAAATCTTTCTAAACTTAAATCAAAATTTTTTTTTAAAAAAGACAATTTATTAAACCCTTATATAAATCAATATAATGCTTATGAACTTGATCTTAATATTTCAAATAACTTAGTATCTATTTCTTTTTCCAAATATGGAAAATTAGTAATTAACAACTCAGCTCTTAATCAGTCAATAGAAATTATTAGACGAAGAATTGATGATACTGGCACAAAAGAGCCAACTATTTTACAAAGAGGAGAAAAAAGAATTTTAGTTGAATTACCAGGCATCAAAGATCCCGAGAGAATAAAAACTTTATTAGGTAAAACTGCTCAATTAAATTTTAGATTAGTTAGTGATGCATCAAACGAATTTGGAACAGATAAAATAATCTCAGAGTCAGGTGAGGAGTTAACTTTAAGTAAAAGAATTATTATGAGTGGAGAAAATCTTATTGATGCACAGCCACGATTAGATAATCAATCAAATAACCCTATAGTTTCATTTACTTTAGATCGTTTAGGAGCTCAAAAATTTGGTAAATCAACAACAATTAATGTTGGCAAAAGAATTGCTATAGTATTAGACAATAAAGTAATTAGCGCTCCTTCAATTAATGAACCTATCACTGCTGGCAGTGGAATTATTTCTGGAAATTTTACTTTTCAAGAAGCTACAGATTTAGCACTGTTACTAAGATCTGGTGCTTTACCAACTCCACTTAATATTGTAGAAGAAAGAACTGTCGGTCCTGACTTAGGTGAAGATTCAATTAAATCTGGAACAATATCATTAATAGTTGGATTCGCACTTGTAATAGTCTTTATGTTTTTAAAATATAGATTATTTGGACTTATTGCTAATATTTCACTTATTACAAATCTTTTAATGTTAACTGGTATATTAACTATTTTAGAAGCCACATTAACATTACCAGGTATTGCAGGTATAATTTTAACTGTAGGCATGGCTGTAGATGCAAATGTGTTAATTTTTGAGAGAATTAAAGAAGAGTTAAGAACTGAGAAATCGATTATTCATGCTTTTGATATTGGATATAACAAGGCTAAAATAACAGTTTTGGATGCGAATATAACTACATTAATAGCTGCAGTAATATTATTTGCTTTTGGGTCGGGTCCAGTTAAAGGTTTTGCGGTAACTTTAGGAATAGGAATAATTACAACGTTATATTCTGCATACTTTATAGCTCGTCATTTAACTTCATGGTTTGTCTTAAAAAATAAAAATGAAACAGTTAATTTATAATGAATAAAAAATACAGTTTTTCAAGTTATTTTAAAAAAGCAAATTTTCTTTCATTGTTAATTTTTACTATATGTTTATCTTTTATCTCCTTTAAAGGATTAAATTATGGAATAGATTTTAAAGGTGGTACACTAATAGAATTGAGAGTTATTAATGAAAATATAAAAATTTCAGATATACGATCAATTTTAAAAAATAATATTCTTGGTGATGTGAATATCAAAGAATTTGGAAAAAAGGGAGATTACCTTATAAAGATAGAGCAAACTGTTAAGAATAATAAAAATTTGATTTTAGATTTGAAAAAAACAATTAAACAAAATTTACAAAGTGAAGTTAATTTTAGGAGAGTTGAAAATGTTGGACCAAAAGTAAGCAAAGAATTGCTTAAATCTGGAATAATTGCTATAGCCTTATCTTTAGCCGCGATGTTATTTTATATTTGGATAAGATTTGAGTGGCAGTTTAGTTTAGGATCTATCGTCGCATTATTTCACGATGTAGGTATAACTGTTGGTATTTTTTCAATTTTATCAATTGAAGTTAATTTATCTATAATTGCAGCTGTGTTAACAATAGTGGGTTACTCAATGAATGATACTGTGGTTATTTATGACAGGATAAGAGAAAACCTTTTTAAATATAATAGTTTAAATATTAATGAAATAGCAAATATTTCAATAAATGAAACTTTGTCTAGAACTTTAATTACTTCTATTACAACTTTACTTGCGCTTCTAGCTATTTTTATTCTTGGCGGAGAAATTTTAAAAGGTTTTTCATTTGCTATGATATTAGGTGTTTTAATAGGTACTTATTCATCTATTTTTGTAGCTGCACCCATTTTAAGATATTTGAAAGTTTCTTATAGAACTATGGAAAAAAAAGAAGAGAATATCGTACCTTAAATTTAATAAATTAGGCTGTTTTTTTCATGCTATTGTTACCTAAAAGTTCTTTAATAAATCTTCCAGTGTAACTTTTTTCATTTTCAGCCACTTTTTCTGGAGTTCCTTCAGCAATAATTTCTCCTCCGTTTATTCCACCTTCAGGTCCCATGTCTATTATGTGATCAGCTGTTTTTATTACATCTAAGTTATGTTCAATTACAACAACAGTATTTCCTGTGTTAGCAAATGCTTGCAGTATTTCTAACAATTTTTTAATATCATGAGAGTGTAATCCTGTTGTTGGTTCATCAAGAATATATAATGTTCTGCCAGTAGGTCTTTTCGATAGCTCCTTAGCTAATTTTATTCTTTGAGCTTCTCCACCAGATAACGTTGTAGCTTGTTGACCTATTTTCATATAGCCTAAACCTACATGCTTTAAAGTAATTAATTTTGATCTTATGTTTTGAATATTTTCAAAAAACTCACAACCTTCCTCTACAGTCATATCAAGTATATCTGCTATATTTTTATTTTTAAATCTGATTTCTAAAGTTTCACGATTATATCTGGCTCCTTTGCATGTGTCACAAGGAATAAAAACATCAGGTAAGAAGTGCATTTCGTATGTTATAACTCCGTCTCCCTCACATGTTTCACATCTTCCACCTTTAACATTGAAAGAGTATCTTCCAACTTTATAGCCTCTTGCTTTTGACTCAGGTAATGCAGCAAACCATTCTCTTATTGGGCCGAATGCTCCAGTATAAGTCGCAGGATTAGATCTTGGAGTCCTTCCAATTGGAGATTGATCTATATCAATTACTTTATCAATTAACTCTGTACCTTTAAAACCTTTAAAAGCTTTTGGTATTTTTCTTGTCTTACCTCTATTTAACATCAAGTTAAAAGCATTATATAGTGTCTGTAAAATTAACGTAGACTTTCCACTACCTGAAACTCCTGTGACACATGTAAAAGTTCCTACAGGTATTTTTAAATTCACATTTTTAAGATTGTTTCCTGTAGCTCCATTAATTTCGATAAATCTTCCATTTTTAGCAATTCTTCTTTTCTTTGGTAGAGCAATATATTTTTTGCCTGATAAATAATTACCAGTTATGCTATTTTCATTTTTAATTATTTCTTTCGTGTCTCCTTCAGCAACTATTTTCCCACCATAAAGTCCAGCCTCTGGTCCTATATCAACTATATGATCAGCACTTTCCATTGTTTCAATATCGTGTTCGACTACAATGACAGTATTTCCTAAATCTCTTAATTTTTTAAGTGCTTGAATTAGTTTTTTGTTATCTCTTTGGTGTAAACCTATAGAGGGCTCATCCAATACATACAAAACACCAGTTAGCCCAGAACCTATTTGCGAAGCAAGTCTTATTCTCTGAGCTTCGCCACCAGATAAAGTTCCAGATTCTCTTGATAGAGTTAAATAGTTTAAACCAACATTTAATAAAAAATTTAATCTTTCATTTATTTCTTTTAAAATATGTTGTGCAATTTTATTTTCTCGCTCACTTAAAATGTTCTCCAAGTTTGCAAACCATAACTGAGACTCATCGATAGATTTTTTTGTAATCTCGCTTATATTTAAAGAGTTAATCTTTACACAAAGTGCCTCTTCTTTTAATCTTTGTCCTTTACATTTGTCACAATCTGACTCACTCTGATACTGAGCAATCTCTTCTCTTTTCCACTCACTATCAGTTTCCAAGTATCTTCTCTCTAAATTATTCACCACTCCTTCAAAAGTTTTTTTAGTTGAATATTTTTCATATCCGTCATCATAACTAAATTTAATTTCTTCTTCATCTGTACCAAATAGTATTAAATCTTGATTTTTTTTAGATATTTTTTTCCATGGATCAGTTAATGAAAATCCATAATGTTTAGCTAACGATGCCAAAGTTTGAATGTAATATAATGATACAGATTTTGCCCATGGAGCAATAGCACCATCTTGAAGACTTTTTTTATTATCTGGCACAACTAAGTTTGGATCCACATTTAGATTATGACCAATGCCTTCACATTCCTCACAAGCTCCGTATGGTGAATTAAATGAAAAAAGCCTAGGCTCTATTTCTTCTATTGTAAAGCCACTTTCTGGACAAGAAAATTTAGAAGAAAAAGTTATACTTTCTTTTTTTCTAAATTTTTTCGGAAGTGTTTCATTTTCATATTCTACAACTAATAAACCGTTTGATAAATTTAAAGCAGTTTCAACGCTATCAGCTAATCTATTCCCAATATTTGAACTAATTATAATTCTATCAACAATGATTGATATATCGTGCTTAATTTTTTTATTTAAATCAGGGAACTTATCTATATCAAGATATTTACCATCTACTTTTATTTTAGAAAAACCTCTTTTTTTATAATTTAGAATTTCTTTTTTATATTCACCTTTACGTCCTCTAACAATTGGCGCTAACAAATAAATAGTACTACTTTTTGGTAAAATTTTTATTTTATCAACCATTTCACTTACAGACTGAGAAACTATAGGTTTGCCAGTAAATGGAGAGTATGGTGTACCAATTCTAGCGAATAGAACTCTCATATAATCATAAATTTCAGTTACTGTTGCAACTGTAGATCTTGGATTTTTTGATGTATTTTTTTGTTCGATTGAAATTGCTGGACTCAAACCTTCTATCAAGTCAACTTTTGGTTTTTTCATTTTATCCAAAAATTGTCTAGCATAAGCAGACAAACTTTCTACATATCTTCTTTGACCTTCTGCATAAATTGTATCAAAGGCCAAAGATGATTTTCCAGATCCTGAAAGACCAGTTATTACTACTAATTTTTCTTTAGGAATTTCAAGAGAAACATTTTTTAAGTTGTGTTCTTTAGCCCCTTTTATAACGATTTTTTTCAACATATTTTTTTAACTTTGTTAATTATGCGCTTATAATTATTATTCAATTATGGTATAAATTTACAAACATTAAAACTATAAATCACAAATTAACTCTTAAATATTATGGCTGGAAGTTTAAATAAAGTACTATTAATAGGAAGATTGGGTGCAGACCCTGAAATTAAGCAAATGGTTAACGGAAAAAACGTCGCAAGGTTAAGCATAGCAACAAGTCAAAGCTGGAAAGATAAATCAAGCGGTGAAAGAAAAGAAAAAACTGAGTGGCATAGAGTTGTTATTTTTAACGAAGGATTGGTTAATGTGGTTCAACAATATTTAAAAAAAGGGGCTAATGTATATCTTGAAGGTCAATTAACAACAAGAAAATGGAAAGATGAGTCATCAGGTCAAGATAAATACTCAACAGAAATAGTTCTGCAAGGATATAATTCTAGTTTAACAATGCTTGATGGAAGAAATAAAAATGAAAATAATAATTTAGTAAATGAAAGTAAAAGTTCTTTACCAAATGATAAGGATTCCATAAATCAGGTAAATAATGATTTAGATGATGAGATTCCATTTTAATTTTCATGGAAAAAAATACAACAGAAATTAACAAATCTTTTAAACCTATCTTTGTTCAAGATGAGATGAGTTCATCTTATCTTTCATATGCAATGAGCGTAATTATTAGTAGAGCATTGCCTGATGTTAGAGATGGATTAAAACCGGTTCACAGAAGAATTATTTTTGCAATGTACAAAGGAGGTTATGATTGGTCTAAACCTTTCAGAAAATCTGCAAGAATAGTTGGAGATGTTATAGGTAAATATCATCCCCATGGAGATCAGTCTGTTTATGATGCATTGGTTAGACTAGTGCAAGATTTTTCTATGAGCTTACCCTTAATTACAGGTCAAGGAAATTTTGGTTCTATAGACGGCGATCCTCCAGCTGCAATGCGTTATACTGAAACTAAACTTGCTAAAATAGCTCAACATTTAACTGAGGATTTAGAAAAAAATACAGTTTCGTACAGAAATAATTATGATGAAACAGAAAAAGAACCTACAGTTTTACCTTCTCAATATCCAAATTTATTAGTCAATGGTGCTGGCGGTATAGCAGTGGGTATGGCTACAAGTATACCTCCACATAATTTAGGCGAAATTATAAATGCAACAATTGCATATATTGAAAATAAAGAAATTACTATAAGCCAACTAATGAAGCATGTCCCTGGTCCAGATTTTCCTACGGGAGGTTTAATTATTGGTAAAGATATAATTAAACAAGGTTATAATAAGGGTAGAGGGTCCTTTAAAATTAGGGGAGAAATTGATGTAGAACAAAAAAAAAGTGGTAGAGAATTATTAATAATTAAATCTATACCATATCAAATAAATAAATCTGTTTTAAACGAAAGAATAGCACAATTAGCAAGAGATAAAAAAATTGAAGGAATTAGAGACATCAGGGACGAATCTAATAGAGAAGGTATAAGAGTTGTTATTGAATTAAGAAAAGGCGTAGAACCTGAAACCATTAGAAGACAATTATATAAATTAACAAGTGTAGAGAGTTCATTTGGTTTTAACACTTTAGCAATAGTAGATAATAAACCAAAAATTTTAAACTTAAAAGAATTTTTAGCTGAATTTGTAAAATTTAGAGAAAGCACATTAATAAAAAGAATAAAATTTGATTTAAAAAAGGCAGAAGATAGAGCTCATGTTTTAATCGGTATTGCTACAGCTGTTGAAAATATTGATGAAGTAATTAAAATAATAAAAAAATCAAAAGATACAGAAACAGCAAAAAAAAATCTGTTATTAAAAAAATGGAAAATTAAAAAAAGTATAAAACTTGTAGCTCTTATCGAAAAAAAAAGAAATATTTCTTCATATCAACTTTCTGAGGTGCAAGTTTTATCTATACTAGATTTAAGACTTCAAAAACTCACAGCTTATGGAATAAGTGAAATAGAAGGTGAAATATCAAAATTATCTCAAATGATAATACAATTTAACAAAATTTTAAATTCAAAAAAAGAATTATACAAATTGATTATTTCTGAATTATCAGGCATCAAATCAAAATATTCTATTCCAAGACGAACAAAAATTATTGATTTAGTATTAAATTATAATATAGAAGAAACAATTCAAAAAGAGTCTGTAGTAATTAATATAACTAAAAAAGGATATATAAAAAGAAGCCTTTTAACGTCTCTAAAGACACAAAAAAGAGGTGGGAAAGGAAAATCTGGTATTGTAACCAGAGATGAAGATTTTGTAGTTCAAATATTTACAGCCAATACCCGCACACCAGTTCTTTTCTTTTCTACTCAAGGGCTCGTTTATAAAATAAAAGCTTATAAGATTCCTGAAGGAACATCTGTTTCAAAAGGTAAATCCATTTTTAACTTACTACCATTAAAAAGTCATCATTCAATAAGCTCAATTATGCCATTGCCTGAGGATGAAAATGAATGGAAAAAATTATTGGTAATTTTCGTAACTTCTAATGGAAATGTAAGAAAAAATACTCTTGAGGATTTTATCAATATTAATGCTAGCGGAAAAATTGCTATGAAATTAGACGAAAATGATAAAATCGTTGGAGTAAAAATTTGTAGGGACGATCAAGATATAATGCTTAGCACTAGACAAGGTAAATGTATTAGGTTTATGTCAAAAAAACTAAGATTATTTAAGGGACGTTCTTCAAAAGGAATTAGAGGCATTCAACTAAAGGATAACGATAAAGTTATATCTTTATCAATTTTAAACAATCCACAAATAGATTCAAAGTTAATCAAAAAAAACACCAAGATTAAAAATGGAATAGATAAGTTTATTTTATCAGTGACTGAAAACGGTTTTGGAAAAAGATCTTCTTTTTTAGATTATAGAGTTACTAATAGAGGTGGAAAAGGAATAATTGGTATAATTACATCTCAAAGGAATGGCGATGTGGCCTCTACGCTTGTTGTAAAAGAGGACGATGAAATAATATTATCAACAGACAAAGGAAGTATTATGCGATGTGCAGTCAAAGAAATTCGTGTTGCTGGAAGAAATACTCAAGGCGTAAGAATAAAGAAACTATCAGGAGAAGAAAAAGTTGTTTCTGTAATTAAAATAGAGGATAATATTGAATAATAATGAGAACAGCAATTTATCCAGGAACTTTTGATCCAATAACATTAGGTCATATTGATGTTATAAAAAAATCATTAAAAATTGTTGATAGAGTAATAGTAGCTACAACAGACAATATAAACAAAAATTATTTTTTTTCTACTGAAGAAAGATTGTCTATTATAAACAACTGTTTATTTAAAGACTTAAAATTAAACAAAAAAAAAATCATTGTAATACCGTTTGATACTTTAACAATTGATTTGTGTAAGAAATATAAAGCTTCAATAATAATAAGAGGTCTTAGAGTTGTTTCTGATTTTGAATATGAATTTCAACTAGCAGGAATGAATAAAAAACTAGAAAACAAAATAGAAACAATATTTCTTATGTCAGATGTAGAAAATCAAATAATTTCATCGAAATTTGTTAAGGAAATTGCCAAATTAAATGGTAATATAGGAAAATTTTTAACAAAATCTGCTATTAAAGCTTTAAAAGAAAAACTTTAATGAAAAATTTTGTTTATTTATTATTATTTATTTTTTTATTTAACAACAACTTAAATGCGGAGAACAACATTATGGAACTAAAACTTAAAAACGGAATAGTCGAAATTGAATTATTCGAAGATGTCGCCCCAAATCATGTAAATAGATTTAAAACTTTAGCGAATGAAGGAAAATATGACGGAGTTGTTTTTCACAGAGTAATTGATGGGTTTATGGCTCAGACAGGTGATGTTGAATTTGGAAACTCTAAAAATTCAAGTTTTAGTTTAGAAAGAGCTGGCACTGGTGGTTCAAAGTTACCCGATCTTAAAGCTGAGTTTTCTAATATTTCTCATGAAAGAGGAACTCTGTCTGCTGCTAGATCTTCAGATCCAGACTCTGCTAATAGTCAATTTTTTATTTGTTTTGACTCAGCGCCTCATTTAGATCGACAATACAGTGCTTTCGGAAAAGTAATTAAGGGCATGGAACATATAGATAATATTAAAAAAGGTGAGGGTCCGAATGGGTCAGTCAGTGACCCTGATATAATTATTAGTCTTAAATCAAAAAAATAGATGGTATCAAAAGAATTTTCTTTTGAACTTTTAATAGAGGATAAAAGAGCAAGAGCTGGCATCATAAAAACTCCAAGAGGCAATATTGAAACACCAGCATTTATGCCTGTCGGAACTCTTGGTACTGTCAAAGGCGTTTTTACTGATGATTTACTAAAAACTGAAACTCAAATAATTCTTGGTAACACTTATCATTTAATGATTAGACCTGGAATTGAAGTAATAGAAAAATTTAAAGGCTTACATAATTTTATGAATTGGAAAAAGCCTATTTTAACTGACTCAGGCGGATTTCAAATAATGTCACTTTCGAAATTAAATAAGATTTCGAGAGATATGGGAGCTATTTTTAGATCTCATATTGATGGAAAAAAATTTATTTTAAGTCCTGAAAAAAGCATACAAATACAAAAAAGTATTAACTCAGATATTGTTATGGTGTTAGATGAATGTCCCAAACTTACTTCTGACAAAAAAAAACTTATCAATGCAATAGAAACTTCAACAACTTGGGCTCAAAGATGTAAAATTGAATTTGGAAAAAATAAAAAAAAGGCAATTTTTGGAATAGTTCAAGGTGGTTTATACAAAGATTTAAGAATCAAAAGTTTAGAAAATTTAATGGATATAAACTTTGATGGTTACGCTATGGGAGGATTGGCTGTTGGTGAAACACAAAATCAAATGTTTAAAATACTTAATGATGTTGTTGATCATATGCCAAGAACAAAACCTAGATATCTAATGGGTGTTGGAACCCCTTCAGATATTTTAGGTGCTGTTAAAAATGGTATTGATATGTTTGATTGTGTTATGCCAACTAGATCTGGAAGGACTGGCTTGGCTTTTACATGGAAAGGTAAAGTTAATTTAAAAAATTCTAAATATAAGTACGATATGTCGCCTCTTGACAATAAAATTTATGTTAAAAACCTTAATTATTATTCTAAGAGTTACCTTAACCACCTGATTAAAACTAACGAATTATTGGCTTCTATGATAATTTCACTTCATAATATAAATTTTTATCAACAATTTATGGTTAAGTTAAGAAATGAGATTAAAAAAGGTAATTTTGATAAATTTTATAACAAATATATAAATCTATTTTAAAGTAAAAACTATTTGAAATTGACACATTTTAACTATAAAAGGTTTTTCTTAGGGCCCTTAGCTCAGTTGGTAGAGCACCTCCCTTTTAAGGAGGGTGTCGATGGTTCGAGTCCATCAGGGCTCACCAATAATTATATTTTTATTGGTGGGTAATTAATAATAACTTCATTAATCCATTTCTTCAAATTAACAATTCTTTTCTTGCTTGAAGGATGTGTACTTAAAAATACAGGAGGTTCTTTTCCTTTATTACTCTCCGACATTCTTTCCCATAATTTTACAGACTCTCTTACATCAAAGCCTGCTAACGATGCAAATATTAATCCTAAATAATCAGCCTCTGTTTCTTGTTTTCTTCCAAAAGGATTCATAAGACCAAGTTGAAATATATCAAAACCTGTATTACTGCCAACTGTATTTCTAGTTCGATTAATAGCTCCACCTAAAAAAATATCAGCAACTTGTGTACCTATATTAATTGTTAACGCATGACTCATTCTTTCCACAGAATGTTTTGCTACAGCATGAGCAATTTCATGACCCATAACAACAGCAAGAGCATTCTTATTTTGAGTAACTTTGAGAATTCCAGTATAGACAGCTATTTTACCTCCTGGCATGCACCAAGCATTTTTAACTTTGTCATTATCTACTAAAACGTAATCCCATTCAAAATTTTCTGTAGGATCTGTTTTTTTTTGATTTTTAAAAAAAACGGATACAGATTTTTCAATTCTTTTACCTATATTTTTTATCTCATTAAGTTGTTTTCCATCTTTTATTAATTTTGCTTTTGTTTTAAACTGTTCGTAAGCAGCACTAGCCTGAGCATTAATTCTTTGTTCAGGATATATGGTTAATTGTTTTCTATCAGTTATTGGAACAGTAGAACAAGAAGGCAAAGCAAGACCGCAACAAGTGCAACCAAATAATTCAAGAAATTTTCTTCTATTTATGATATGTTTCATATAAGTATAGATTCATGATATTAAATAATAAATTATTAATTGCAATTTTTATATTAATTATGATTTTCATAATATATTCAAGTTATAACTAATGTCTGAAAAAAAAACAAAAAAATCTTTTGTAGTTCGTATTAGAAATTATTTCTTTGCTGGAGCGGTAGTTTTAATACCATTTGGTATAACGATTTATCTCACAATTATTTTTATCAAAATTTCATCTAAAATAATACCTAAAGAATTAAATCCAAATCACTATTTGCCTGTTGATATTCCAGGTATTGAGATATTAATCGCTATTATTTTTGTTACGATTATTGGTTGGCTTTCTTTGTCATTCTTAGGAAAAAAAATTCTAGATGTTTTAAATAGTCTTTTGAAAAGAATACCTATTTTAAGAACAATCTATTCAGCTATAGGTCAAATGACAGAAAGTTTTACTAAAAAAGATGATAAACAAAAAAGTGTTGTTTTAATAGAGTACCCAAGAAAAGGAGTTTGGGCTGTGGGTTTTGCTACTAAAGAAAATAAAGGCATTATAAGTAAAAAGTTAAACCAAGAATTAGTAAATGTTTTTGTGCCAACTACACCAAATCCCACTAGTGGTTTCTTATTAATGATACCTAAAAGTGATTTAATTTTTTTAGATATTTCATTTGAACAAGCTTCAAAGTTTATTGTTTCTGCTGGAACATCTGATCCAAGTTAATTAGTCATCGTTAATAACTTCAGCTCTGTCAAATAGTTTTAATAAAATTTGATATTTGTTTGAGTGCAAGAGTTCTTCTTCATTATTTTTAAAATTTTTTTCAGCTATTTCAAATAAATCTTTGTGATGAACCGGATCAGCAATTTTAAAATATTTAAGTCCACTTTGTTGAAATCCAATTATATCTCCATAACCTCTTAATTTCATATCTTCTTCCGCGATTACAAAACCATCATCAGTAGACTTTAAAATCTTAATTCTTTTAATTGAATTTTTACTTAGTGAGCCTTTAAATAATAAAATACAAATTCCTTGTTTGTCACCTCTGCCCACTCTACCTCTTAATTGATGTAGCTGAGCTAACCCAAATTTATTTGCATTTTCTATTATTATAAGGTTCGCATTTGGAAAATCTATTCCAACTTCAATAACGGTTGTGGAGACCAATATATCTATTTTTTTTTCTAAAAATTTTTGAAGCACATCTTCTCTCTCGCTTTTATCCATAGAACCATGAATTAAGCCAGCTTTTTTTGAAAATTTTTTATTAATATATTCAAATCTTTTAATAGCAGAAGAATAATTTAAAATTTTTGATTCTTTAATTAATGGACAAACCCAAAAAATTTGATTCTTATTATTTATTTGTTTTCTAATGAAAGACCAAAGTTCAGTTATTTTTTCTTCAGGCTTACTTAATGTAATAATTGGTTTTCGAAATTTTGGCTTTTCAGTTATTTTAGAAATATCCATATCTCCGTACATTGCAAGCATCATTGTTCTTGGAATAGGAGTTGCTGACATTAATAAAACATCACAATTTTTTCCACCTTTTTTTGCAAGGTTCATTCTTTGTTTGACACCAAATTTGTGTTGTTCATCTACAATAATTAAACCTAAATTTTTAAATAAAACTTTTTTTTGAAACAATGAATGAGTCCCAATAATTAAATCTATTTTATTATCTTCTAAGTCCTTTAAAATTTTTTTTTTAATTTTATATTCAACTTTTCCACTAATAAATTCAACTCTAATATTCAAACCTTTAAAAATTTTTTTAGCCAAATTAAAATGTTGTTTTGCTAAAATTTCAGTTGGTGCCATAAATGCACATTGATAATTTGCACTAATAGTATTTGCAATTGAGAGCATTGAAACAATAGTTTTTCCTGATCCCACGTCCCCCTGTATAATTCTAAACATTTTTTGTTTAGAAATTAAATCTTTTTCAATTTCATTTAACACCTTTTTTTGACTTATAGTAAGTTCATAATCTAATTTATCTATAATTATATTTGAGAAATTATAAGTAAATTTTTTTGGTTTTTTTTTATTTCTTCTTATTTTTTTTCTATTGTTAGACAAAACAAGTAGTTGAGATAATATTTCATCATAAGCTAGTCTTCTATAGGAATTAGAATTAAAATTTTTTTCTTTTGAAATATTATGAACATCTTTTATAGATGTACACCAATTATCAAAATTCATATCTTTAAGAAAACCTTTTGAATGCCATTCATCAAATTCTGGCAAATTGTCTAAAACATTTTCAATTATTTTTCTGTATAATTTTTCATTTAACCCAGAAGTTAAACTATATTTAGGCAATATTTGTACTATTTTGTCAGTGTTATTTTTATTTATAATTTCAGGATTTGTCATTTGATATTTATTTTTGTAAAAATTAATTTTTCCACTTAAAGTTATCCATTTGTTTAAAGGCATTATTTTTTTTAAAAACCCTTCACGACTGTTGAAAAATACAATTTCAATTTTTCCTTTATCATCCTCACATAAAACTTTGTTAGGCAAATTTCTTATCCTAGGAAAGTTATATTTTTTTACTCTTACTTTAATGGTTAAAATTTTACCAATTTCAATTTTATTTAATTCCACTAGTTGCCCTCTATCAGAAGATGAATAGGGAAAATCCCATAATAACTCATATATTTTTTCGATATTTTTTTTTTTCAAATATTTTGTTAATTTAGGACCAACGCCTTTTAATTTTGAAACTTCTTCAAATAAAAAATTTGTTTTTTTAATAAGAGGCATTTTTAATGTATAATACAATATACAAATGAATAAACTAAAAAACTTAAAACAAAAAATAATTTATAGGTCAAATTATAGAGGTACTAAAGAAATGGATATACTTCTTAGTAGTTTTGTAAGACAAAATATAGATAAATTATCTGAAAATGAGCTTAATGATTTAGAAAAATTTTTAAATTATGAAGATGAAATAATCTATAATTTTTATCAAAATAATATTACAAATAAAGATATTAAAGATAATTCTGTTTCTGAAATTTTTAAAAAATTTAAAATATAATAATGGCGGAGAGGGTGGGATTCGAACCCACGAACGAGTTGCCCCGTTGCTGGTTTTCAAGACCAGTGCTTTCAACCGCTCAGCCACCTCTCCTTTGTTGAAACAAGTTACACTTAATACTATCAAAAAGACTAAATAACAATAAAGATAAATTATGAAGACTAGTTTATCTAAGACTTTTATGATAATCAAAAAAATGTCTAAATTGTATAAAATTATTCTATTATTAGGATTACTATTAACAAGTCCATCTCAAGCACTTTCGAACGATTTTAATTTATGGTTAGACAATTTTAAAAGTGTGGCGATAGATAATGGTATCTCACAAAACACTATAGACAAAGCTTTAAAAAATGCAAAGTTTCTCCCAAACGTAATTAAATATGATAGATATCAACCAGAATTTTATGAAGATACTTTAACTTATATAAAAAAAAGAACCAATTCAAGAAAAGTTAAAAATGGATCTAGATTATTTTTCAAAGATAAAAAATTAATAATTTCAATTGAAAAAAAATTTTTGGTTGAGAAAGAACTACTACTTGCATTAATGGGTATAGAAACTAATTTTGGAAAATATCTTGGTAAAATGGATATTATATCATCGTTAGCAACTTTGAGCTTTGATAAAAGAAGAAGTATTTTTTTTACTAATGAATTAATTACTTTACTTAAATTAATTGATAATAATGTAATTGATTATAATTTGTTGTACGGATCTTGGGCTGGTGCATATGGCAATTTTCAATTTATGCCTTCTACTATAAACAAGTACGCCTTAGATTTTGATAATAATTCTTCTATTGAACTTACAAAAAAAGCTGATTCATTCGCATCTGCAGCAAATTATATGAATAAAATTGGCTGGAAGAAAGACAAGCCTTGCTATAAAAAAATTGAACTTAAAAATAACATACCTCAAAAATATTTAAATACGTCTGCAAAAAAAATAAAAAACAAAAAAAAATATAAATTTTTTAAAAAATTTATAATTAACTCTAATTTATATAATTTTGACGATAATGAAATAGTAGGAATTATCACTCCTGATAGCGATATAATACCAAATTCAAAAAATCTATCTCCCGCATATGTAGTATTTGAAAATTACGAATTAATTTTGAAATGGAACAGATCTTTAAGGTTTGCTTTAGCTGTTTGTACATTAAAAGATAAAATAAAAAATGAAATTTAATTTTTTTATCTTTTTATTTGTATCTTTTATTTTTTTTGGCTGTGTTCCTATTACCGACACTCAAAGAATTAATAACTTAATTTCAACAAAAGGATTTGCTTATATATTTGATGAAACTGACAGAACCAATAAGCTTGTTAGTGGAAATTTTGATAATAATAAAATACAAATTGGGCATAGTACTTTGAAGGTAGGTACATTGGTTAAGATTACAAATCTTCAAAATGATAAAACTGTTATTGGAAAAATTTATAGAAGGTCAACTTATCCAATTTTTTATAATGTTTTAATAACTGAAACACTTGCTTATAAGTTAGATTTAGATTTAAATATTCCTTATGTTGAGATAAGAGCAATTAAAAGAAACGACTCATTTATTGCTGGAAAAGCTAAAACTTTTGCTGAGGAAAAAAAGGTACACAACAAAGCACCTGTAACAAATATTAAAATCGATAATATTTCTAAGACCAAAATTCAAAAAAAAAAGAAATTTAAAAAGCCTAATAAATTTAGCATAAATTTAGCTAATTTTTATTCATTAGAATCTGCAAAATCGTTAAAATCTATTTTGATTAAAGAATTGCCAAGTTTAGAAATTAAAAGTATGAAAATAAAAAAAATAAATAAAAATGACTATAAATTCATTTTAGGTCCATATAATGCTATTAATAAGTTGAAAAATGATTACATTAATCTTAAAAATTACGGATTCGAAGAGTTGGAGATTATAATAGATGGTTAAATTACTTAAAATTAGTATATTAATTTTTTTAATATTTACTAATAGTTCTTTTTCAAATCCTAACATTAAAGCTAAAACGGCCATATTAATTGATTTTCATTCAGGTAAAATTCTTTATGAATTGGAACCTGATATTAGTATTTATCCAGCGTCTATGACCAAAATAATGACATCTATAATAGCTTTTGATCTTTTAAAAAATAATAAATTAAATCTAGATGATAAATTTATTATATCCGAAAAAGCTTGGAGAATGTCTCAAAGTGGATATTCATCGATGTTCATAATGATAAATGATGAAGTAAGTGTTGAAAATCTTTTAAAAGGTATAATCGTAGCTTCTGGTAATGATGCATGTGTTGCTTTAGCAGAAGGAATAGCTGGAACCGAGGAAAATTTTGCAGAAATGATGAATGAAAAAGCTTCTGAAATTGGCATGTTAAATACTAATTTTGCTAATGCATCTGGTATAAACAATCCGGACAATTATTCAACAGCAAGAGACATTAGCCTAATGTCAACTTATTTAATTAAGAATTATCCTGAATATTACGCTTATTATGCTGAAAAAAATTTTACTTGGGATAGGACAGGGGGAGACCCAATTACTCAAGGTAACAGAAACGGTCTACTTTACAGAACTGATGGTGCAGATGGAATTAAAACTGGCTACTTAGCCCTTGAAAAATATTCTTTAGCTAGTTCAGTTAAAAAAGATACAAGGAGATTAATATCTGTTGGAAGTGGCTTTGAAACAAAGCGATTAAGAACTAATGAGTCTATTAAATTACTAGGTTGGGGATTTAGAAATTTTGAAACTTTTGAAGTATCTAAAGCAAATGAAACTTTTTTCAACATAAGAACTTGGTTAGGAAAAAAGAAAACAATCAAAGGCAGTACCAAAGAAGATTTGTATGTAACACTAAGTAAAAAAGATGTAAGAAATTTTAATGTAATTTTGGAATACGAGGGTCCAATAGTTGCACCAATTAAAAAAAATCAAGAAATAGCAATACTTAAAGTTTACAATAAAAAAGAACTTATCAAAAGTATGAAAGTTTTCGCTTCAGAAGATATTAAAAAACTTAATTTTTTTAAAAGTGTTTTCACATCTCTGAACTATATGATTTGGGGAGATGTATAAAAAAAGGTTTTATTTTATTGTATTTGAAGGAACTGAGGGAACAGGAAAAAGTTTTCAAATAAAAAAATTATATAAAAATCTAAAAAGAAAAAAATTTAAAGTTATTAAAACAAGAGAACCAGGTGGTTCTACAACAGCCGAAGCTATCAGAAAGTTTATATTTAGTAAAAAATCAACTAAATTTAATAAGATTACAGATTTTTATCTTATGCTTGCTGCAAGAAATGAACATTTTAGAAATACTATTTTTCCAGCAAAAAAAAAGAAGCTTATAGTTATTTCTGATAGATTCTTTGATTCAACTCTTGCATATCAAGTATTTGGTAACAAAATTAATAAACAAGTGAATTTAATAAACAAGAAATATATATTAAATAATTTTAAACCTAATATAACTATAGTCTTAAAAAGTCATCCAAAAATAATTAAAAAAAGATTAAAAGAAAGAAACAAATTGAATAAGTACGATAAACTTCAAGAAAAATTTCATCTTAAAATACAAAATTTTTTTATCAAATTAACTAAAAACAAAAGAGATTATTTTTTATTTGATTCATCTAAAAATGATAGCATTTTAGAGAAAAAAATTTTTAATTTAGTTATAAAGAAATTAAAATATTAAAAAATGATCCAAACTATAGAAGAACCTCTAAACAGTAATAAATTAATAGGTTTAGTAAATCATTTTGAGTATTTGTACAAATTATTTATAAATAAGTCCTTTCCGAATGCAATGCTAATATCTGGAGATAAGGGTATAGGAAAATTTACTTTAATTAATCATTTTTTAAATTACGTATTTGATAAAAAAAATTATAATTTAAATGAAAAAATTATCGATTTAAATTCAAATATATATAAAAGAATTTTGTCCAATAATTTTGAAAATATTATCTATTTAAAAAATACTATTGATAAAAAAATAAAAATTGATGATGTTAGAAATTTAAAAAAGATATTATCTATGTCTTCATTTGATAAAAATCAAAGGTTCATTATTATTGATGATGTTGAACTATTGAATATAAATGCGTTAAATGCGCTTCTAAAATTAATAGAAGAACCTACCCAAAATAATTATTTTATATTAATAAACAATCAGCAAAATAATCTATTAGAAACTGTTTCTTCAAGATGTTTTATAAATAAAATTTTTATAAAAGAATTAGATAGGTTATATATAATAAATGAATTAATTAATTATCATAAAATTGAAAAAGTCTTGAATTTTAATAGTTCAAAGATATCGCCAGGAAAATATTTAATTTTTAATTCTTTATGTTTAGAACATAAAATTAACCCCAATCAAAATTATATTGAAAATATTAACAAACTTTTGTTACTTTATAAAAAAAAAAAAGACAAAAGATTTTTCGATTTATCAATATTTTTCACTGAGCAATTTTTTTATACACTCTATCTAAAAAAAATAGCACCTATCAATTTGATTAATCAAAATAAAATTAATACAATAAAAGAATTAAATGATTACGTTAATTATAATTTAAATTTAAATATATTATTGAATTCAATAGAAAATAAAATTAATTATGAATAAAAAAAATTTTTTTATCACAACTCCGATTTATTATCCTTCTGGTAAACCGCATATGGGTCATGCATATTCTAGTATTATAGCTGATATTTTTGCAAGATTTAAAAGGTTGGAAGGTTACAATGTTCATTTTTTAACTGGCACAGATGAGCATGGTTTGAAAATTCAACGTGAAGCAGAAAAAGTAAAAAAAAAACCAGATATCTTTTGTAATGAACTATCTAAAACCTTTAAAGATCTTACAAATACTTTAAATTTATCTAACGATGATTTTATAAGAACAACTGAAAAAAGGCATCATTTATCAGTCATAGATTTATGGAATAAATTAATTAGTTCTGGTGATATTTATTTATCTAAATATAGTGGCTGGTACTCAATATCTGATGAAGCATATTATGATGAAGAAGAAATAGAAACAAAGAATGGAAAAAAAATCTCTATGGTTTCTGGATCAGATGTCGAATGGGTTGAAGAGGATTCATATTTTTTTAAATTGTCTGCTTGGCAAGAAAAATTACTAGATCACTATAATTCAAACCCTGAATTTATTTGTCCTAAATCTCGAAGAAATGAAGTTACACAATTTGTTAAGAAGGGGTTAAAAGATTTATCAATAAGTCGGACTTCTTTCTCCTGGGGCATACCTGTTCCTGAAAATAATAAGCATATAATTTACGTATGGCTAGATGCTTTGACAAATTATATAAGCGCATTAAATTATCCTGATACAAATAGCGATCTTTTTAAAAAATTTTGGCCTGCTTCTATACATATTATTGGAAAGGACATACTTAGATTTCATGCTATTTATTGGCCTGCTTTTCTATTAGCTGCTAAAATACCTCTTCCAAAAAAAATTTTTGGACATGGTTGGATACTTTCTAATGAAAAGAAAATGTCTAAATCACTTGGAAATATTTTAGATCCAATAGAGATAATAAAAAATTATGGAATTGATCAATTAAGATATTATCTAGTCAAAGAAGTATCTTTAGGCAATGATGGAAGTGTTTCCTTAGAAAATTTAAAAAATTGCATAAATAATGATTTAGCTAACAATTATGGAAATCTATGCCAAAGAGTTCTATCTTTTGTAGAGAAAAATTGCTCAAATCAAATCCCAAAACCTGTTAAATTTGAAAAAATTGACAATGATTTAATTAATAATTTAAAAAATCAAAGTAACAATCTAATAACATTGATGAATAATCAAGAACTTAATTTGTATATTAAAAAAACCATTGAATTTTCATTTGACGCAAACAAATATTTTAATGATGCAGAACCCTGGTCTTTAAAAAAAACTGACCTAAATAGAATGAATACAATTTTATTTACAACTATTGAACAAATTAAAAATATTAGTATTCTCTTAAGTCCAATTATTCCTAAAGCCACAAACAAGATATTAGATTCTTTAAATGTTAATGAACCTGATAGAAATATAAAGGGGATTGATAGGTTAGATTGTTTTGACCATTCAAAAAAAATATCTAAGACCGGAATATTGTTTAAAAAGGTTGAAGAATGATTATTGATTCACACTGTCATCTAGATTACGAACCTTTATCGCAGGATTTAGAAAATTATATTAATAGGGCTAAAAATGAGGGTATTAGGTTAATGTTAACAATTTCTACCACTGATAAATCATTTCAAAAAATAGCAAATATAATTCATATTTATAATTCTGTTTACGGAACTTATGGCATACATCCTCATGAAGCTAAATCTCATATACACATTAAGTCAAAAAATATTTTAGAAAAGATAAAAACCAATAAAAAAATTATAGGCATTGGCGAAACTGGTTTAGACTATTTTTATAATCATTCTGAAAAAAAAACTCAAATTAATTCCTTTTTAGAACATATTGATGCATCTCAAAAATCAAATTTACCATTAATAATTCATACTAGATCTGCTGAAAAAGATACATTTGAAATTTTAAAAAAAGCAAACAAATACAAACAATTAAAATTATTGATTCACTGTTTTACTGGAAGTAAAGATTTAGCTTTTAAACTTCTTGATCTAGGAGCATTTATATCTGCTAGCGGAGTAGTTACTTTTAAAAAATCAAAGGAATTAGCTGAGACGTTCAAACAAATACCAGATAACAGAATTTTAGTTGAAACGGACTCCCCATATTTAGCACCTGAGCCACTACGAGGAAGATCAAATGAACCAAGTTTTATAATACACACAGTTAAATTTTTATCAAATTTAAAAAAAATTAATTTTGAAGATTTTTCTAAAATAACAACAGAAAATTTTTTTAAATTATTTGGAAGAATAAATTGAAAAATAAATTTACTATTTTAGGATGTGGTAGCTCACTTGGATCACCTTGGATAACAAATTATTGGGGAAAGTGTAACAAAAATAATAAAAAAAATATAAGAACAAGATGTTCAGCCCATATACAATATAAAGATTTATCTGTATTGATAGACACTTCTCCTGACATAAAAGGACAATTTAAAAAAAATAAATTAAATAATGTTGATGCTGTTATTTTCACTCATGAGCATGCAGACCAAACATCTGGCATTTTTGAATTAAGACCTTTTTTTTGGAAGAATAAGAAAAAGATAGATGTATACGGATGTAAAAGAACTATCAAAGAACTTTTAGAAAAATACACTTTTTGCTTTAAACAGAGAGCAGGATATAAACCGATAATGACATCCCATATAATTAAAAATAAATTTTTTATTGAAAAAAAAAATAATAAATTAAAAATAGAAAGCTTTAAAATAAAACATGGAATGATTAATGCTACTGGATATTTATTTAATAAAATTTGTTATATAAGTGATTGTAATAATATACCACTTCAATCAATGAAATATCTTAAAAATCTTGATTATTTAATTGTAGATTGTTTGAGAATAAAAAAACATCCTTCACATTTTAATTTTAACGACTCTATTAATTTAATTAAAAAGATTAAACCTAAAAAAGCTATTTTGACAAATTTACACGTTGATTTTGATTATGATAAATTAAAAAAGAAGCTTCCAAAAAATATTATTCCAGCTTATGACGGTCTAAAGTTTAATTTTTAATTTCTTTTTCAATATAGTTCAAAAATTTTTTAGAATAGGGTTTGGTTAATGAACCGAATGTTTCACCAATTTTACCATCTTTTTTTACAATAATTTTATGAAAATTCCATTTTGGTATTGCTGAAGCGCCATAATTTTCTCTAGCCCATTTAAAAAATGGATGAGCATTTTCACCAATTACATTAATTTTTTCACTAATAGGGAATGTTATATTAAAGTTACTTTCACAAAATTGTTTAATTTCTTCATTTGTCCCTGGTTCCTGCTTGAAATTATTACTTGGCACTCCTATTACTACAAGTCCCTTTTTTTCATAATTTACCCATAATTTTTGCAGATCATTATATTGGTTAGTAAAACCACATCTACTTGCAACATTTACAATTACAATTATTTTATCTTTATATTCACTTAAATTTATAGATGGGCCATTTAAACTCTCGAATTTATAGTCATAGGCCAAGCGGTCATAATTCGCTAAACTTTTTGAAAAAAAACTAAACATTAATATTAGTATATAAAATATTTTCATGTTGGTGTCTTTAAAGCTTTTAATACAGCTTTTATAGGTAACATTATACACTCAAATCTTCCATTATTCTCTTTTTTAAATAATATAATCAAGGTTTTAAATTTATTAGGAAAACTTAGTTTATTATTTTTTAACCATAATTGGATTAAATCGATGTCTCTATTCAGATCTTCAATAGTGGTTAATCTTATTTTATTAGCTAAAATGTTAGCTGATGCTTGGCAATATACACAGCCATTTGTTTCATAGTGAAATGACATAATTTTATTTGAAATAACTTTTAATTCAACTTCTATAATATCACCACATTTAACATTTTTAACTTTACTATAGTGAGTATAAGTTTTTTTTAAACCAAAATATTTTCGTTCTGATGCTAACTTTATTACTTTATGATCGATCATTTTTTAGTTGAAATTATTAATAAAAAATATCCAAAAATAGTAGATAAGAATGACCCAACTAAAACACCAATTTTAACTCCACCCATATATTGCATATCATTAACAAAAGCTAAGTTTCCAACAAACAAGCTCATAGTAAAACCAATTCCTGTTAATACTGCAACTGCATAAAATGAAATCCAATTAGAATTATTTGGCATGTCAGCATATTTTAATTTTATAGACAGATAAGAAAATAAAAATACACCAAACTGTTTGCCAAAAAACAATCCACAAACAATTCCAAGGGGAACTGGATTAAGTAAATTTGAAAAAGTGACTCCGTCTAAGTTAACTCCTGCATTTGCAAATGCGAAGACCGGCATTATACCAAAAGCTACATAAGGTGATATTGAATGTTCTAATTTTAATAAAAGTGAATTTTTATTATTTTTTTTATTATGTGGTATGCTTAACGCTAATAATACTCCTGCAATAGTAGCATGTACACCTGAATTATGTGTAAAATCCCATAAAAAAATTCCTATAATTAAATAGGGAATAAAATTTGTAATCTTAAATTTATTTAATCCATAAAGACATATTAAAGATACTAACATAAGTAATAAATATTTTATTTCTATATTACCAGAATAGAAAAAAGCGATTATAATTATTGCACCAAGATCATCAATGATTGCTAGTGCTGTTAAAAAAACTTTCAATGATAAAGGAACTCTCTTACCTAACAAAGACAACACTCCTAATGAAAAAGCTATATCTGTAGCAGAAGGTATAGCCCAGCCATTTAAAGTTGCGCTATCCTTAAAATTTATTGCTATATAAACTAAAGCTGGTACTACCATACCACCAACTGCTCCAATTATTGGAAGCATTGCCTGTTTTTTGTTAGATAATTCGCCTTGTACAAATTCTCTTTTGATTTCTAGAGAGACTAAAAAGAAAAAAATAGCCATTAGCACGTCATTTATCCAATGAAGCAAACTTAATTTTAAACCAAAAGATTCTGTGCCTAAGGTTAATTTTATTTTTAAAATTGAAAAATATTGATTACTATAATCACTGTTGCTTATCCATAATGCAATAATTGCTGCAAATAGCAAAACTAATCCAGAAGCAGATTCTAATTTAAAAAAGTATTTAAATGGTTTTGTAATTTGTTGAATCATATTAGTTATTTACCTTATATGACCCACATCTTTCAATTGCCAAAAAGACATATTTAACCTATAAAAACATGTAGTTTCGGGGCATAGCGCAGTCTGGTAGCGCACCTGGTTTGGGACCAGGGGGTCGTAGGTTCAAATCCTACTGCCCCGACCATTATTATTTAATTATGAAAAAAGCTAAAATATATATTCCCTCAAAAACTGCAATGCAGTCTGGTATTGGAAAAAAAAGATACTGGGTATTAGAATTTGAAACAAATGATACTTTTACCAGTCCTTTGATGGGTTGGGAGTCTAGTGATGATACTTTAGGTGAGGTAAAATTAAAATTTTCTTCTAAAGATAAAGCACTGGATTATGCAAAAAAAAATAATATTAACTTTAGATTAATTGAACCTAAGATAAAATCTTTTGTCATTAAATCTTATGCTGATAACTTTACTAAAGATTAATTATGTGGCGTAGTTATTTTACTGAAAAAAAATGGTTGTTATGGTCGTGGGGTGGATTTATTTTTATTATACTCTCATTGTTAGCTCAAACATATATAGATGTAAAAATTAATGAATGGTATAAAGGGTTTTATGACTTGCTTCAAAAAGCTACTGAAAGTGAATTATCAGAATTTTATGATGGTATTTATTTATTTATGAAATTAGCAATTCCATATGTAGTAATTTATACTGTAACTAATTATTTTACTCGTTTGTGGGCTTTTAGATGGAGAGAAGCAATGACTTTTTCTTATATGCCATATTGGAGAGCAGTAGACGCAAAAGTAGAGGGTGCATCACAAAGAATTCAAGAAGATGCAATGAACTTTGCAAAAATTGTTGAAAGTTTAGGATTACAAGTAGTTAGAGCTATTATGTTGTTGATAGCTTTTATCCCAATTTTATGGGGTCTCTCGGCAAATGTAGTCATTCCATTTTTTAAGGACATAACAGGATCATTAGTTTGGGTGTCTTTAACTGCAAGCCTTGGGGGTTTAATTGTTAGCTGGATAGTCGGTATAAAATTGCCTGGTTTGGAATATAACAATCAAAAAGTTGAAGCAGCTTTTAGAAAAGAATTAGTTTATGGCGAAGATGATAGAACAAATTATGTTCAAGCGCCAACAATATTGCAATTATTTACAGGTATTAAATTTAATTATCATAAACTATTTTTGCATTATGGTTATTTTGATCTATGGATAATAATGTACAATCAAACAATGATAATTGTTCCATATTTGTTAATGGGACCAGGCTTATTTACAGGAGCTATGACTTTAGGTGTATTGATCCAAACTTCTTCTGCTTTTAGAGAGGTGCAAGGGAGTTTTTCATTATTTTTACAAAATTGGACAAGAATAACTGAATTAAGATCTATCTATAAGAGATTAACAGAGTTTGAAATGGCAATAAATTTTAATAAAGAAATTGGGATAAGTAAACGTAAAGCTTAATGGATTTATATTTAAAGTTATTTGAAGTTTTATTTCCTGTTTTTTTTGTAATTGGAGTAGGTTATTATTTGGGCAAAAAAGACCCGAAAATTAATACTAAATTCATCACTGATTTTGCTGGAAATATAGGAACGCCAGCTATGATTTTTTATACAATTACTACAACCGGAATTACTTTAAATATTTTTTTTAATTATTTTATATATGCAATAATTGTAATTTTAGGATTCTCTTTGATTGGTCTAATTGCACTTTTTTTTCTAAAAAGAGATATGATAAGTGAATTACCTCCATTAATATTACCTAACACTGGTAACATGGGAATACCTATATGTTTGTTTGCGTATGGTACGTCAGGATTAGGAGTGGCTTCTGCTATAGCTTCTGTAATTATTCTATTCCATTTTACTATCGGAGTCTTTTTGGCAAAAAAAGAATTTTCTTTTAACATAGTTCTAAAAAATGTCCCAACATATGCAATTTTAATATCAATTTTATTTTTATACTTTAATTGGGAGGTTCCTTTATTCTTAGAAAATACAACGTTTTTATTAACATATGCTACAATTTTTCTCGTATTAATGTCTTTAGGAGTAGCTTTAACTAGATTGAAAGTCAGATCTTGGAATGATGCAATAATATTAGGTTTTGTTAGAGTTGTGATAGGTCCTATTATTGGTTTTACATTAATTTATATACTAAATCTATCTGGTTTTGCCGCAGGTGTTTTGTTAATACAAACATCTATGCCTAGTGCAGTTCTTACTTATTTGGTTGGCTCGATGTATTCTTCTAAAAAAGTTGTGGATAGCGTATCAAGCGTAATCGTCACTTCAACATTGATGTCTTTTATAACTGTTCCAATTATTGTATTTATTGCATTAAAATATTTTATATAGTTTAATAAGATAATGAAAAATAACTTACATGTATTTTTAGGTGCAACCATTGCAGATGCTGCTGCAAGACCTTTACACTGGATTTATGATCAAAAAAAGTTAAAAAAATTTATAAAAAAAAGAAAAGATTTTGCATTTCTTAAAAAAAATAAGAGCCCTTTTTATGAAATAAAAACAGGCAATGTTTCAGGATACAATGACGTTGGTCAAGTAATGTTAAAGACTATATCGCTAAGTCAATTAAATATAGAAAAACGATTTAAAAAAAACTTAATTAAACATTTTGGGGTAGGTAGTAAATATTGGAAAAACTACAAGGCGAGAGCAAAATATAGAAAAATTAAGGATTGGAGAGGAATTATTAAAGGACCTTGGATACATCAAAATATAATAGACACTATTTATAATATTAAAAAAAATAAGAAGATTACAGGTGGAATTAAAGTTCATGAGTCAGACGGTTTTTGTGCTGCTTTACCTTACTTTCTTTATTTTAAATCTTTTAAAGATATTAAAAAAATAATTTCTTTAGTTTGCGCTTCTAAAATTAGTGTAAAGTATGCATTAGCTAAATTACAGCTCATAAATTTTGCTCTACATGGTAAAAAAAATCCTATTAATACATTTGTCAAAAAATACAAAAATAATTCTTATTTTAAAGAGGTTATAAAAGGTATTTATAGAGTTAAAAGATTAAAACACCTTCCTCACTCTGATGCAGTTAAAAAATTGGGTCTATCTTGTAGATATCCTGGAACTTTTGATAGTTCAATTCATGCTATTTTGAATTCTAATTCTTATAAATCTGCAATTCTTAAAAATATAAGGGCAGGTGGGTGCAATTGTTCCAGATCCAATTTTATTGGCTCTTATTTTTCTGCTTTAAAAGGTGAAAAGGTTATTCCAAAATCTTGGATATCAAAGTGTTTTTATTCAAAAGATATATACAAATTAGGTAAGTAGTATTTACTATTAACTTAATATTTTACTTTAACTTATTTGTTTAAACTATTGTTTTTATAAGATAAAATTAACATTATTTTTTAAAGCTAGAAGATTGTTTAATTAGATAAAATACTTTAAAAATGCAATGAATTAGAGGTTTTTTTTATGCTTATTCGTCAATAATATCAATAATTTCAACATAAAAAGTAATAGATTATATTAATACTTACAGAGCCCTGCAGTATTGGAATATGCCGTTTAAACTGCCATAGATAGCTTTTTTTTTTAAGTTTACTATTTAATGGCACAACTTACCCGAGAAATATATAAATAAGTGTAATTGAGGTCTTAATAGGCTAGAATGCACGTTAAATAATGATTTTATAGGTTTATACCTTCTTTTTTTAGTAGAAGCTTCTTAGTTCTGACACCTCCTTTTCCAGAATATCCACCAAGAGATCCGTCAGATTTTATTACTCTATGGCAAGGAATTAGAGGTGGAAAAGGATTTTTACCTATCGCATTAGCCACCGCGCGATAAGAATGGGGTTTTCCTATTTTTTTAGCCACTTCAGAGTAAGTTTTAACGGAGCCATAGGGTATTTTTTTAATATACCGCCACACTTTCAACTGAAATTTAGTTCCTTTTAATTTTTTATTAATCAATTAATAGATAAAAAGTTAGAGAGAGTGTTACTATTAAGAAAATGCCTATAGAAGAAGCAATTTTCTTTTTTCCTATTGTGTTAGCTTTTTCCCAATAATGCATAATTCCATAAATTATTAAAATAAATATAATAATTGGAAAAATTATTTTAAGCATTTTTTTAGATTACAGCTATTGACATACCATTTCACTTAATATATTACTAATGATAATTAATTGTTATCAATAGTAATTATATGAAAGAATTGACAACCGACATAAAAGCTCTACATGAGGAAACACTAAACAACCTCAAAACCTCTAAGGCTAACAATACTCTTAGAGCTTATAGGTCAGATTTTAAGGACTTTGGAAGTTTTTGTGCAAAGCATGGATTAATTTCATTACCAACTGATCCTAAAATTGTATCTTTATATCTAACCCACTTATCTAAAACATCTAAAATTAGCACTTTGAGGCGTAGGTTAGTTTCAATAGGCGTTGTTCATAAGCTAAAAGGGCATTATCTAGATACAAAGCATCCAATAATCATTGAAAATTTAATGGGAATAAAAAGGGTAAAAGGAAGTATTCAAAAAGGTAAAAAACCCATATTAATCAACCATTTAAAATTAATAATTAATGTAATAAATGAACAAAAATTTGAGGATATTAAGAAGTTTAGAGATAAAACAATTATCCTAATAGGCTTTGGAGGCGGTTTTAGACGAACTGAGCTCATTTCAATTGATCATGAGGATTTAGATTTTGTATCTGAAGGGCTTAAAATTACCTTAAGGAGATCAAAAACTGATCAATTCGGTGAAGGGATGATCAAAGGACTGCCCTACTTTTCTAATGAAAACTATTGTCCAGTAGTTAATCTTAAAAGATGGTTAGAAATTTCTAAAATTAAATCTGGACCTATTTTTAGAAGATTTTCTAAAGGTTCATTTCTAACAAAAAAAAGATTAACTGACCAATCTGTAGTTTTGCTAATGAAAAAATATTTAAGTTTAGCAGGTATTGAAAATAAAAATTTCGCAGGTCATAGCTTAAGATCAGGTTTCGCAACTGTTGCCGCAGAGTCTGGAGCTGATGAGCGTAGTATTATGGCAATGACAGGTCATAAAACAACACAGATGGTTAGAAGGTACATAAGAGAAGCAAATATCTTTAAAAACAATGCATTAAATAAAATTAAGATTTAGAAATTTTTTTAAAAATTAAAGAATATATATTCCATGATTTTAATTCATACTCCCTATTAGTTAAATAAAGATATATTTCAGATTGAAGAATATTCTCAATTTTTTTTACATGTGTTTCTATAATAATTAATTCAGGGTCATAAATTTTAAAGCTAAGAGATTTAAGTACTTTTAAATCGTTTCCTTCGGTATCAATATTTAAAAGATCAATCTTTTTATTTTTAAAAGGTGAATTATTTAGAACAATATCTAAAGTTGTTGTCTGAATATTATTTTCATCAATAATAATTTCTTTATTTATAAAGTTAGGTATAATTGAAGAATTAACACCAAACTTTTGATTTCTGTATATTTTAACATTTTCAATTGAATTCGATATAGCACCAAGAAAATTGTAATCTTTGGGCCTAGAAAGGTTAAAAGTTTCAATTTTATCTTTTTCCATATCAATATTAACACCGTACCATCCTCTTTTAAATAACATATAAGTATTTGAATGTTTTTTAGGATGAAAACAACCAACATCTACATAAAAACCATTGATAAAATCTTTTGATATTAATTCGTTTAGAATTTTATCTTCGCCGAATTGAGAATAAAAATTTTTATCTATACTTTTAAAAAAAGCTTGTCTTAAAATATTAATAAATTTTATCATAAAATTTTAAATTTATTTATCATTAACTGGTAAAAAAATGAAATTTTACATTTCAAAAAATCAAGATAGTAAAAAAAAGATTTTCTTGGTTCAGTTAATAAACCGTCATATTTTTTATTTGATCTTAAATAATATTTTTTAAAAAATTTAATACTTATACCCCATTTAAGTAAAAATGTTTTTGCTCCTTTATTCCATGCTTTTTTTCTTAAAGATACAGATGAAAAATGATAAACACGACAATTGCCAAGACCTTTAAACAATCTAACCCCTATATTCCATAATTTCATATTAAAATCGGGGTCTGATCCTAAACCTGGGCTAAATTCCTCACTAAAACCTCCCACTTTATTCCAGGTTTTAATTGGCATTAATGAAGGTTGCCAGTGTGTACCTTGAAAATCATCATATTGTATTTGGGGTAATTCAGATAGTAATTTTTCTTCATTAAAATCTAAGTAAGTTTTACCACAATCTAAATTGATATAAGATTTGAATGGTTGAACCATAGTTCCAGATAAAAAAAAATCTTTGTTATCGTCAATCAATTTTAATTCTTTTTCAAAATAATCATCCCATTTTGGGCAAAAATACATATCGTCATGTGCCAACACTATAAATTTTTTAGTTGCTTTTTTCACTGCCTCATTAAAAGCAACACATACACCGCTATTAATTTTTTTGTAAGTGTATTTAATTTTACTTTCTTTTATATATTTTAAGGTACCGTCAGTTCCTTCATTGATATGAACTATTATTTCATGACGATGATTTGAATTATTTTCTATACTTTTTAAACAAAGTTTAAGGTAATTAATATTATTAAAAGTTGGTATTATAATTGAAAACATGAATTATTTGTACCATAAATATTTTTTTCTATCTTTAATATCTAAAGTTTTGCTAATAATAAAGTTAGAAACAAGAGTTGAGTTAAAATATTTTAAGTATTTATTTTTACCATTTCTACCAATAATTTTTCTTAATTTATCATCTCTAGAAATTTTCAAAATTTTTTCGGACAAATCACTTACATTCTTGTAAAAAATCATCTCATCATCGGAAAAAAAATTATTATATTGTGTTCTTTCATCAATAAGTGTGACTAAACCGTTGCCTACTAGTTGTGTAATTCGATCACTACTATAATATTTTATTGGCTTACCTCTACTTAAATTTAATCCCATTTTAGAATTTGATATAGTTTTGAAATAATGATCAGCCCAAATTGGCTGAACTTTTTTAAGCCCATAAATATCAAATTTTACATTTTTTGTTATTTTTATTAATTTATTAATAAATATTGATCTATCGTCAGATTTTCCGCTTTTCAAAACACCTCGATGAACACCATGACTTAATGCAAAAAAAACATCCATATTACAATCTCTATTATAATTATTTAATGTCTCAAAAGAAGTGTCAGCAGGATTTGGTATATAAAAATTTCTAACATTTTTTGGTAAAAAAGTTAAAGCGTCTGGACTAGTGGTTAAGAAATTAGCTTCAACATATTTTGATTTATCAAGTATTCTTTTTTTATTTCTTTCAAAATCAGGACCATGTTTATTTAAAGGATCCAAAAACCATTGAGAAATTTTTGTATTAGGATAGTCATCTTTAAGTTCTGCCAATGTTTGCGTTGATATTAAATCAGCGTGGCCTAAAATTATTAAATCAGGCTTATAATTGTAACAAGTTTTTTTTAACTTATCATTTAAAGATTTGGATCCAGAAATATCTTTATAATTTTTATAATATCTCTGTATGTCTCTGTCACTAAATTCTAAAACACTATGCCCTAATCTTACAAAACCATTATTTAATCTCCTTCCAGTATTAAAATATAACCTACCATCGTGTCTTTCATTAAAATTAGTAACGTGTAAGATTCTTAGTTTTTTATCTTTCTTAAAATTAAATAAATTAATTTTAGTAAGTTTAGCGTCTCTAAATTCATCTATTTTTTTGGAAACAAATTTATGAGTTAAATAAAAATTATTATTTGATAATTTTTGTAGCTTATATCTTAAACTTTTATTAACAATTAAATTTTCAATTTGTTTTTGAAGAGAGGATACATCTAATTTTTTAAGAATAATTCCATTTGTAATTGTTTCAGGCAAACCTCCTCTGTCACTAATTATTACAGCGCATCCATTAGATGAAGCTTCTAAGCTAGTACGTCCAAACGGTTCCTCCCATCTAGAACAAACAACTGCAATACTAGTTTTTTTATAAATATTTAAAACTTTATTGTGATTAATAAATCCTAATTTTTTTAAATTTTTATGATTAAAATTTATTTTATCTCGTTGCTCATCTCCAATAACTAATGCTTGCCAATCTCTATATTTGTTTAAAATTTTAATTATTGCTGATCCAAAGATATCATAACCTTTAGATCTATTAAGTTTTCCAACAAAAGTTATCCATTTTTTTTTATTTTTATTAAATTTATTTTTAATCGAGGATTGGAAAACAACAATTAGTTTATCGCTATTAATAAATTTATTTTGCATACCTTCTAAAAACCTTTTTTTTGACCAATTACTATTAAATATAATTTTATAACAATTTTTTAGTAAAAATTTTCTGTCCTCAATGGATTTTGAACCTGTCATAGTCAACGGATCATTATGGAAATAAATACAATATGTTTTCTTGTTTAAGGCATTAATTAAAAATTTAAGATAATTTGGTCTATTGTGAATTTCTATAATATCAGAGGAATTTAATTTTTCTAATTTGATAAATTCCTCTACATATTTTTTACTAGAACTTTGAAAAATATATTTATTTAAATCTATATTTACATAATTATTTGAAAAAACGTTTTTAAATTTAGTATTACCATATATTTTAATATTTTTTTTATATTTGCTAATTTTAGTAGTGTCGTTGACAAATAAAGAGACAGCCCCAGGGTATTCTGGAGAGTAATTTTCTTTATATGGAAGTAAAATTGATATTTTCATTTATTTTTAATAGAATTTCTTAACGTCCTGTTTTTCTTTATATAATATTCTCTAGAAATTGCCTTACTTTTTGATTTAAATTTTTCTTTATAAATTAGGCTCCATTTACGTCCTCTTGTAAATTTAGCTCCTTTTCCCTCATTATGTAATCTAATTCTTTTTTTTAAATTATTTGTATATCCTACGTACGTAATAGGTTTAAGATTATTTGACTTAAGCATATAAACATAAAAATTCATATTTTTAATTATTAATTTTCAATTAATAATTTACTCCAAAATGAACATATTTAATATTTAGGTAATCTTTGATAGCCATAGAACCACCTTCCCTTCCATAACCCGTTTGTTTAATTCCACCAAATGGCACTTCTGCAAAAGCAACTGCAGGTGTATTTACTGCACAAGTTCCTGTTTCCATTTGATCAGAAACCTTGTGAGCATTTTCTAATGAATTAGTATATATATAGCTTGCTAGACCTAAATCATTATTATTTGCTCTTTCAATAACTTCATCTCTACTTTTAAAACTCAATAGTGGAATTAATGGACCAAATGGTTCTTGTTTCATTATGGTGAAATCATCATTTACATCATCAAATATTGTTGGTTCATAAAAATAACCTTTATTAAAACCTGCTGGCCTTTTTCCACCACAAAGAACTTTTGCACCTTCTTTTTTTGTTACTTCAACAAGCAATTCAAGTTCTTTTAATCTTTTAGCTGTAGTTAGTGGTCCTAAAACTGTATCAGAATTCATACCATTTCCAATTTTTAGTTTCGATACTTTTTTAATCAATACTTCTGTAAATTCATCTTTTTTACTTTCATGAATATAAAATCTATTTGGTGATATGCAAACTTGTCCATTATTTCTAAATTTAGCTGAAATAGCCATATCTGTTACTTTGTTAATATCAACATCGTCGAATACAATAAAAGGTGAATGGCCACTCAATTCCATTGTTACTCTTTGAACTTTATCTGCAGCTTGTTTTAGTATTAGCTTCCCTACTCTTGTAGAACCAGTTATAGATACCTTTTTTATGATATTTGATGAAATTAATTGTTGAGAAATTTTTTCTGGATCACCAGAAAGAAGATTCACAACTCCATTAGGTACTCCTGCTTCTTTAATAATATCAACTAATTCCATAACACATCCTGGTGTAATTACATCAGGTTTACATATTACAGAACAACCAGCAGCTAATGCTGTAGATATTTTTCTAGAAGCTAAAACTAAAGGAAAATTCCAGGGAACTAAAGCAGCTACTACTCCTACTGGTTCATACTTAACGTACATTCTTGTGTTTTCAAATCTGCTTTCAACAATTTGTCCATAAATTCTTTTAGTCTCTTCAGAATTCCATTCAAAAATATCAGCAGCGCCACTTACTTCACCTAAACCTTCAGTTAAAGGCTTGCCAACCTCCAGTGTTAACCATTTTGCTAGAATATCTTTTTTTTTACGTATTAGATCTGAAATTTTTCTAATAATTTTTGCCCTTTCCCAAGGAGGTGTGTTTCTCCAAATTTTTAAACCTTTTTCGGCAGATAAAAGAGCTTTTTTAACATCTATTTCAGAAGCTTTTGAAGCTTTACCTAAAATTTCTTCTGTAGCAGGATTGATAACATCATATGTTTCTTCATTTGATGCCTTTTGCCATTTACCATCTATATATTGCCCAAATTTCTCGTACATAATTATTATTATAAACTAACAATTTTTGATTTATCGATTTTTTTTTCAAAAAAATCTATAATATTTGATACAGTTTCAATACTCATATTTTCAAGACATTCTTTTGTAAACGTAGCTGCGTGCGGACTCAAAAAAACCCTTTTATTGTTTAACAAAGGATCGTTTTTAAGAGGTGGTTCCTTTTCAAAAACATCTAAACCAGCAAAATAAATTATAGAATTTTTAAGAGCATAATCTAAATCTTTTTCATTAATTATTCCTCCTCTTGATGCGTTAATTAAAATTGAATTTTTTTTCATTAATTTCATTTGATTGATACTTATTAAGTTTTTTGTTTTATTATTAAGAGGCAAACTTAAAGATACTATATCTGAAATTTTTAAACCATCATTTAAATCTGAGATTTTTGTTCCACCAAAAGATTCTATCACTTCTTTGGTAACAAAAGGATCATAAACAACAACTTTTAAATCAAATCCTATACATTTTTTTATAAGCTTTTTACCAATTCTACCCAAACCAATAATCAAAATTGTTTTGTTAAATAATTCAAAATTATCTTGAATATCAAGATGTATAGCTTTAGAAAAATCACCTTGTCTAACCATATTATCAAACATATTCATTCCTTTGTAGATACTCATAATCATAAACATTATGTGTTCTGCTGGCGATGTTGAAGTTGAAGCGTCTGTAACTAATAACTTTATATTATTTTTCTTAATAAAGTCTATGTCTACGTTATCATAACCTACTCCATGTCGAGAAATAACTTTTAATTTTTTACAGTTTTTTAATAATTCAGAGCTTATATTGCCTCTTCTTAATGTTATCCCGTCAAAATTAGGAAGTTTTCTTAAAAGATTTTCTTTTGACAGGTCAGTAATAATTTCATATTTAAAATTATCTTTTTGTTCTAGTAATTTAATACCAGCTGGATTTATTTTATCAATTATTCCAATATTAAACATAATAAAATTTGGCGGTCCCAAGGGGAATCGAACCCCTCTTTGTTGGATGAAAACCAACTGTCCTAACCGATAGACGATGGGACCATATTTTTTTCGTTCTTAGTAACAGATATATCATCGATAATAAACTCTACATTTTTTTTCCCCTTCCATTGATTTAGACTCATTTTACCAACAATATCGAAGGGCTTTTTCTTATTATCTAGTAAATATGCGCCTATGTTGCTCTCTGTAGCATTAAACGCTATAGTTTTGATAGTTGATCCATCTTTACCAATTAGAATCGATTTAATATGTTTTTCACCTACTATCTTAGAATTAATCATTTTTAAGTTCTCTATAGAAAATTTTGGTTCAGAATTGCCAGAACCAAAAGGTGCTAAATTGTTGATTTTTTCAAAAAAATCAAGATTAATAGCTGATGGAGAAATTACACTATCAATAAAAATTTTTTTTTCAGTTGAAAAATTAATATTTAACTTATGATAATATTTAATTATAAATTCTTTAAAATCTTCAATTTTATTTTTTTCTATAGTAAAACCACCAGCCATTTTATGGCCCCCGCCTTTTAATAAAATTTTTTTTTGAACACATGATATTATAATTGATCCAATATCAAATCCATTTATAGATCTTGCAGAAGCTTTGCCAATTTCATTTGTTATTGAAATAATAACTGAAGGTTTGTTAAATTTTTCTTTAATTCTTGAAGCTATTATTCCTATAATACCTTCATGCCAGTTTTCTCCATAAAGAACTATTATTGGTTCAGAAATATTATCAGCTTTTCTTATAACTTCATTTAATAAATTTTTCTCTAATAATTGTCTTTCTTTATTAAACGTATCTAAATCTTTGGCTAGTTTAAAAGCATCTTTTGAATTAATATTTAAAAGTAAGTTTGCACCATGAGTACATTTGCCGACTCTGCCACCAGCATTAATTCTGGGACCAAGCACATAACCTAAATGATATGGTGTAGGTTGTTCCTCTATATTGCAAATATCTAAAAGAGTCTTTAAACCAAGATTTTTTTTGTTTTTTAAAATTTTTAAACCTTGTTTTACTATAGCTCTGTTTAATCCTATTAAAGGAACAACATCACAAACAGTACCTAGTGAAACAAGATCGAGAAAATCTATTAAGTTAGGTTCTTTAATATTATTTTTGTTAAACCAATTATTTTCCCTAAGTTTTCTATTTAAAGAAATTAAAAACATGAAACATACCCCAGCGGCACATAAGTAATTTAAGTTTGATTTATCGTCATATCTATTTGGATTAACTATTGAATGAGCGTTAGGAAGTTTAATTTCTGATTGGTGATGATCTAATACCAAAACATCAATTTTATTTTCACTTGCGTAATCTATAGGTTTAAAAGATAAAGTTCCACAATCTACAGTAAAAATAAGATTCGAACCTAGAGATATTAATTTTTTAAAACCGTCAATACTAGGTCCATACCCTTCTCTTCTTCTATCAGGTATGTATAGAAAAAATTCTTTTTTTATAGATCTAAAATACTTTCCAAGCAAAGCAGTAGAACTTGCTCCGTCAACATCGTAATCGCCAAATATTCCTATTTTTTCATTATTTTTAATAGCAGTAAAGGTTCGTTCTGAGGCTTTCTCCATATCTTTAAGAATATTTGGATCTGGTAAAATATTCTTTATGACTGGATCTAAAAAATTTTGAATATTTTCTTTCTTTATGTTTTTAATTGCAATTAACTTTGATGTTATTTCATCTAGAAAAAAATTATCTTTGATGTATAAAACATCATCTGAATTAAATTTTCTTAAAAACCATTTTTTTCCAGTTACAGATAATAAATTCATTTTTTATGAATATTAACTACCTTTTCATTAAAACCAGTATTTTTATGTAAAGCCAAAGTTGTAGCTTTAAATGTTTCCTTCAATTCTTTAATACCATCAACAATATAGCCATCTGTAATACCTGTGGCACAAAACATAACATCTCCTCGTACCATTTCTTCTATATTATATTTTTTATTAAAGTCTTTTATACCAAGGCTAGACGCTCTTTTTTTTTGGTTCTCATCAAGAATTAGTCTGGTTTGCATTTGTCCATCAAAACAAGTTAATGCTGCAGCAGCTAAAACACCTTCAGGTCCACCCCCTATACCTAAATATAGGTCAACACCTGTAGAGTTATCTATAACAGAAATTACACCGTAAACATCACCATCGGGAATAAATTTAATGTTTACATTCATTTTTCTACACGACTCAATAATATTTTTATGTCTTGGTCTATCAAGTATACACACTGTTAGTTTATCTAAATTAATATTTTTAGCTTTAGCCAACAAAGATAAATTTTCTTCAACACTATTATCTAAATCTACTAAGTTTTTGGGTAAATTTGATCCAATAGCAATTTTTTCCATATAAGTATCTGGTGCAGCAAGTAAATTACCTTTTTCTGCAATTGCAATACAAGAGCATGCGTTAGGTAAATTTTTGGCTACAAAATTTGTTCCTTCTAATGGATCCAAAGCAATGTCGATTTTTTGACCTTCTTTAGTTCCGACTTTTTCACCTATATAAAGCATCGGTGCCTCATCCATTTCACCTTCTCCAATAACAACTGTTCCATCCATCTTAATTTTATTAAGTTCTTTTCTCATTTGATCCACCGCTGCTTGATCTGCTAAAATTTTATCTCCTTTTCCAACATGTAAAAAAGCTCCATAAGCAGCTTTTTCTGATGCTGTAATTAAATTTTTTAAATATTCAGGATTTAATGGCATTTTAATTTTCGATTCTTATTAATTTAGGTTTTTTAATAATATAATTTTTTTTGGATAATTGACTAAGTGTTTTTGTTAAATTTTGATCCTTAATTCTATGTGTTATAATTACTATAGAAGAAAATTTTTTAGACTTATATGGATTTTGAATTAGTCTTTTTATTGAGACTTTATTTTTGGAAAAAACATTAGTTATATTTGATAAAACACCATGTTTGTCATAAACATCTAGTCTGAAATAAGCCGAAAAAACTTTATTATTAATAGAATCAATTTTTATTAATTTCCTTTCTTTCTTAGATATAGCAAAAGGATATTTGATATTTCCTCTAAGTATTGATGAAATATCCGATATTAAGGCCGAAGTAGTTGCTTCTGGTCCAGCTCCCTCTCCTTGTATTATGTTCTGTCCAATAGGCTTACCATCGATGATAACAGCATTTAAAACTCCATCTATACTAGCTATATAAGAACTTTTTTTAATAAAACTTGGATGAACACGTTGAATAATTTTATTATTATCATTTTCTGATACACCTAATAATTTAATTTTATATCCAAGTTTATTAGCATTAACTATATCTGTTTGATCAATTTGACTTATACCTTCAACATGAATTTTATGAATAATTTTAGAATTAAAGCAAAGGGAAGATAAAATTTGCAATTTGGAAGAAACATCGTTGCCATTTAAATCAGATGATGGATTTGTTTCCGCATAACCTAATTTTTTTGCATTTTTTAAAGCATCATTAAAAGACAAATGATTTTTATCCATAGAAGATAATATATAATTAGATGTACCATTTAGAATGCCTTTAACTCTAGTGATTGAATTGGCAATTAAACCCTCTTTTATTGATCTTACAATAGGAACACCCCCGCATACAGCAGCCTCAAATTCTAAATTTACTTTATTGTCCTCTGCAATTGTAGCAAGTTGATCTCCATATTTAGCAATTAATGCTTTATTTGCTGTAACTACATGTTTTTTATTTTTTAATGCAGCGAAAACTAGTTTTTTTGCTGGCCCTTCAGCTCCTCCGATTAACTCAATAATAATATCAACTTTTTTGGATTTAACTAGATTCATATAATTTTTTTCCCATATTTTTTTAGAAAATTTTATACCTCTTTTTTTATTAATATTTTTAGCTGATATAAAAACAATATTAGGATTAACATTAGTTTTTCTCTGTATAATTTTCTTATTCTTTTTAATAAAATTATATAGATAAGATCCAATATTTCCCAACCCCACAATAGCTATATTTTTATTTTTCATTTTAATTTAAATTGTTTATATCGGGAAAGTTTCTATTTTTCCCAAGCTTTAACAAATAATCTGATATTTCATCAATGTCACAATTATTAGTCTTAGAACATATATCATTAATCCTCATTTTTCTGTTAGTCATTAATTTATTATTTCTTTTTTTTCTTTTATTTTTTAACTTTTCATTTCTTTTAGCTAATTTTTCACGTTTTTTTAATCTTTTTTGAATTTCTTTTTTTTCTTTTTTAGATAAAATTTTGTAGGATATATTTTCCTTATACTCAATTATCTCGTTTTGACTATTTTTGTTGAGACTGATTAAATCAATTTTTTTCTCATCTTTATTTTTTACTTTAACTTCAATTATAAGATTTTCCTTAAAATATATTTCAGCTTCTTTTTTATTTAAGCATTCTCTATCACCACAAATGTAAGTAGTTTTGCTTATTGAACAACCTATTAGTAAAAAAAAAAATAAAAAGAATATAAGTTTCACGACAATCCAGCTTTTTCTTTAAAATTATATATTAAATTCATATTTTGAATTGCTTGACCTGAAGCACCCTTTATTAAATTATCAATAGCTGAAAATATAACTATTTTATTTTTGTTCCTTGTTTCGCAAACAGAAATTTTACAATAATTTGTTCCCAAGACATCTCCTGTACCAATTGATTTGTTTATTTTTTCTATTTTTATAAATGTATTATTTAAATAATATTTAGAAAGTATTTTTTTTACTTTTTTTATATTATTGCCTTTTTTTAAATCTACATAAATAGAAGATAGAATTCCTCTGAAAGTTGGAATTATATATGGATTAAATGAATAATATATTTTAGATTTAATCTTTTTTAATTGTTGATCAATTTCAGCCATATGTCTATGTCTCACAAGTCCATAAGGATAAATTGATTTATAAATATTTTTATATTTAAATTTTTTTGTAAAATTTTTACCGGCTCCTGAATATCCTGACTTAGAATCAATTATAATGTTATTTGTTTGTATGCAGTTTTTTTTAATTAAAGGTATTAAAGGTAATTGAATAGATGTAGGATAACATCCAGGATTTGCAATAATTTTATAATTTTTTATATCCTTTTTAACAAATTCAGCTATTGAATATATAGAATCTTTTATCTTATTTTTTGCTCCATGATTCATAAAATACCATTTTTTATATTCTTTTGAATTTGTTAATCTAAAATCTGCTGATAAATCAATAAATTTTAAATTTTCAAATGAATATAACTTATTAACTATCTTATGAGCTTGACCATTGGGCAATGACAGGAAGACTAAATCTAATGTGCTCCAATTAACTTTTTTTATATTCGATATCTTAGGTAATTTTTTTTTTATTCTTTTATCAAAATTATTTATATTTTTTCCTAAACTTTTTTGTGCACATAAATATTTGATTTTTACATTCGGGTGTTTGGATAATAAATAAACTAAATCTAATCCAACATATCCTGTAGCTCCAAGCACTGCTATATTTAAATTTTTTAGTGACATTTGAATATTATATCACTGAAAAAAGAATTAATAAAATAAATGATTTATCTTTTAGAAAATTGGAAGCTTCTTCTTGCTTTTCTATGTCCGTATTTTTTTCTCTCAACAACACGAGAGTCTCTTGTAGTCAATTTTTCTTTTTTTAAATCTTTTTTTAGATTTTCATCATTTATAATTAAAGCTCTTGATAATCCGTGTATAATAGCGCCAGCTTGACCAGATAAACCACCACCTTTAACTGAACATCTTACGTCGTAGGAATCTAATACATTGGAAACTTCTAATGGACGTGTAACAATTATTTGATGCACAGGCCTTTTAAAATAATCAATCATTTTAATTCCATTTACATAAATATTTCCAGATCCTTTTTTTACCCAAACTCTAGCTATTGATCTCTTTCGTCTACCGGTAGCATATTTGCTTTCTTTAAAATCTAATTTGATTTTTTTATTTTTACTTTGTTCTGAGCTAATATTTTCCATTAATTTCTTGCTACATTACTTTTGTTTGATTCTTTAAAATTTAATTCTACTGGATTTTGAATTTCATGAGGATGTTTATCACCCATATAAATTTTTAGTTTTGATAATTGCTTTTTTGCAAGTGGGCCGCCTGGCATCATTCTTTTTACTGCTAATTTTAATATATCTTGTGTTTTATTTTTTTCCTTTAATCTTAAAGGTGTACTTTGTTTTATCCCACCAGGGTGTCCCGTATGTTTATAATAAATTTTATTAATGTACTTTTTTCCAGTAAACTTAATTTTTTCTATATTTGTTACAACAACAAAATCACCGTTATCTAAATGAGAATTAAAAGTAGGTTTATTTTTTCCTCTTAATAATTTTGATATAAAAGCTGCTAACCTACCAACAACTAAATTCTCAGCATTAATTAAATACCAGTTGTTCTTAATTTCTTTTTTTTTTGCAAATGGAGTCATAAAAATATTGCGATAAATACTAACAAACATTGATAATGTCAATTAAATTTACAAAAAAATACAACAAATATGCTCATAAAAATTAGCATATTAATTGATCGATATAAAATAAAGTCTTAAAGAAAAAAATATAAGAATAATACTCGAAAATTGGTGCATAATTGCTAAATATATATTCAAGTTAGATAGGAGAGTTAAAATACCTAAAGTTATTTGAAATGTTAAAATTAACGATAAATAAATATAAGTTTTGTATAAATAAATTATTTTTGATTTAATAATTTTGTATCCAATTATAATAAAAATTATTAAAATTAAGTAAGCTAAATTTCGATGTAGAAACTGAACAAAACTTCCATCACTTAAATTCGATATAAGGAATAATCTTTTTATATCTAAATCGTCTGGAAAATAACTATGATTCATTAAAGGCCATGTTTGATAAATTTTACCAGCATCCAAACCTGAAACAAACGCTCCTATAACAACTTGTAAAAAAATTAAAAATAAAAAAAATTTTATTATAATTATTTCATTTTTATTTCTAAAAAATTTTTTATTCACTTTAAATTTAAAAATAAAGTAAATCCATATTAGGGATGAAAAAATAATAAAAGCATTAAATAAATGCAATGATAGTCTAAAATGGCTTACAGTTGTATTATTTACAAGACCACTCTCAACCATATACCAGCCAATAAATCCTTGAAATAATACAAATAAAAATAAAAGTATAAATTTGATAACGTATTCTTTGAAAAAAACTTTTTTATATATTAAAAATAATAAAGGTATTAAAAATATAATCCCGTAAAATCTCCCCAACAAACGGTGAATATATTCCCAGTAAAAAATTACTTTAAACTCTTCTAATGAAATTTGATTATTAATTAGTTTGTACTGGGGAATTTCTTTATACAAATTGAAATAATAAATCCATTTATCTTCTGTAAATGGTGGGAGTATACCTTTAAATAATTCCCATTCTGTTATTGATAAACCAGAATTAGTTAACCTGGTTAAACCACCAATAACTATCATTGAAATAACAAGAGTTATTAATGTAATAATCCAATATAAGAATAGCTTTTCATACTTTTTATTTAAAATAATATGCATAAATTAATTATATTAATTAAGATTAAAATATATATATTAATAATGTCGCTATCATGAACAAAAAATTAAATATAATAAGAAAAAAATTAGATTTACTAGATAATCAGTTTTTACTTTTAATAAAAAAACGAACAAAATTAGTTAATGAAGTTTTAAAAATAAAAAAATTTAAAAAAGAAATAATAGATAGAAAAAGAATTAAAATAATTTTAAAAAATATTCAAAAAAAATCAAAAAAGAAGAATATAGATCCAATAATTACCAAAGATATTTGGAAATCAATGATAAAATCATTTATAAAATACGAATTTAGAAATTTTAAAAAAAAATAATTTATTTACTATGTGGAGGAAGTTTTTTTTCAACAAAAATTTCATGTTTACGTGTCGAAGGATTATACTTACTCACTCTTAATTTATTTTTAACTTTTTCTCCTTTGGTGGGTTTTTTTGCGTAATAGAAAAAAGAGCTGTCAGGTTTTGACTCTGGAACTAATCTAACTTTTTGGTGAGTTTTTTTTGCCATGACTTTTTAATTTATTTATTTTATCTAATATTTTTTTTGATCTTATTTTAAGTTTGTTACTAAAATATGTAGTCTTTATACTTAATGCATTATAATCGTCAAGACTATTTATATTTTTTTTAAGTATTTTTTGAACACCTTTTATTGTCAAACCTTGATCTTTTAGTAGATATTTGATCATTAAAATTAAATCGATATTCTTTTTATTATAATATCTTTGATTTCCCTCGAGTATTGTAGGTTTAATTTTATTAAATTTACTCTCCCAATATCTCAAGGTATGAGTCAGTGGTTTACCTTTTTTATTTATTAAACCAATTTTTTTTGCTAATTCAGAAATTTTTATAAGTTTGTTTTTTTCTACTTCTTTGCCTATATTAATCATTATTAATTTTTTTATTAAAATTATCTGAAATTCTAAAAGATATGGATTTATGAGCTTTTATTATAAATTCTTCTTTAGTTTTAGGATTTCTTCCTAACCTATCTTTTTTATGCAATATTTTAAATAATCCAAAATTTTTAATTAGCACCGAATTATTTAAATATATTTCTTCAGATATTTCTGCAAAAACCTCATTTGTAAAATTTTCTGTTAACTTTACAGAAAAGCCTAATTTAGATGAAATAATTTTGCTTAATTTTAATATACTTAGGTTTTCACTTTTAATTTTTGTCATCTATTAAGTTAAGATTTTTTTTTATTTGACTCATTAAATTTCCCTTAACTATACGATAACATAAATCTATTGAATGGTAAAAACCAACTTCATCAGTTGATCCGTGACTCTTAACTACTGGTCCTTCTAAACCAATAAAAATTGCTCCATTATACTTCCTTGGATCTAATTTTTTCTTAAATTTTTTAAGTGAAAAATAAGAAAATAATATAGAGAACTTGGTAAATATATTTTCTGTTAAAGTTTCTTTTAGACTATCTGTAATAAATTTAGCTGTACCCTCTGCTGTTTTAAGAGCTACATTTCCTGTGAATCCATCCGTAACAATTACGTTACTATCACCATTTAAAATATTATTTCCTTCTATATAGCCACTAAAATCAAAATTTTCATTTTCACCAATGTCCTTTAACATTGTATAGGCTTTTTTTATTTTTTCAGTTCCTTTAATTTCTTCAGATCCAATATTTAAAAGAGAAACCTTTGGCTTAACTTTTGGATATAATGATTTAAACAAGGAAGATCCTAGTTTAGAAAAATCTAAAAGGTTATTTTCATCACATTCAACATTTGCGCCTAAATCAAGAACTACACTTGTGCCTTTCCTGCTTGGCCATAAACCAGCCAAAGCAGGTTTGTTTATTTTGTCTATTGTTTTTAATAACATTCTAGAAATCACCAAAAGAACTGCTGTATTACCTGCGCTTAAAGTTATATTGCTGTTATCTTTGACTTGCGAATTAATAGCATTCCACATACTGCTATTTTTTGAATTTTTAATTGCTGTTAATGGGGTCTCTTTATCAGAAACAATGCTGTCTGTATTATAAATTTTGTAATTGTTATTAGTTATATTTAATCTTTTAATTTGTTCTATTATTAATTTTTCTTTACCATAAATATTAAAAAAATAATCAGAAGATTTTTTATTTTGTTCAAAGAAAATACTTAAACCCTCAATATTTTTATTTGGAGCATTTTCACCTCCCATTGCATCAATGGCAATTGTTATTTTATTATTCATAAAAAATGAACTAAATATCTAGAATTTTTTTTCCGTTATAGAAGCCGGTTTTAAGATCAATATGATGTGACAGTCTGTACTCACCACTTTTTTTGTCTTCAGAAATATTTACATCCGATACCCTGTGGTGGGATCTTCTTTGATTTCTTTTAGACTTTGTAGTTTTTCGTTTTGGTACAGCCATAAATTAAAATTTAAAATTAATATTACCTTCTATCATATTATTATCATTTAATACAAAGCAAAAGTTATAAAAAGCCGTAAAATATTCATTAATTTTAATCAGTTTCTCCTCATTATCATTTTTATTAGCAAATAACTCTTCTTTTATCAAATTCGTGTTTAGTTCTAATTTATCATTATTAATATCATTTATTTTCAAAAGAATATTGTAAAAAACTTTACTTAAAGTTTTCATTTTTTTATTACAAGAAACATCTCCATGACCAAGTTCTCTCAAATGGTACTCAATATTTTGAAATATATTATCAAATATATCTTGAGGAAAAGACTTTTTATTTCTCTTCTTATATATTTGTAATAATAAAGAAAAATGAATAAAAATCAGGATAATTCTGGTTTCAAAAGTATCTTTTAATTGTAAATCTTTATAAAAAAAAATATTACGTGATAAATTAACTAATTTAATGTAAAGATTGTTATTATGTTTTTTATAAAAAGCAAACATATAAAGTCAATTTTAATTTTATACTTACTTACTTTAAGTTCATGTCAACTTCAAGAGGCAAATAAAACTCATGGTATAAATTTTTTAGAAAATAGGAATACTGTACTAATTATAGATAAAACTAATAAAAATGACGTTTTAAAGGTTTTTGGAAATGCGCACGCCAAGTCTATTTCTAATGAAAATACTTGGTTTTATTTTGAAAGAAGAATCACAAGAGGCAAGTTACATAAACTTGGCAAAAATGTTTTAAAAAAAAATAATATATTAGAATTAGAATTTAATAATTTAGGAGTGTTAACTAAGAAAAAAATTTATACTAAAAAAGACATGGCAAAGGTTAAATATTCAGAGGAAAAAACAACTAATACCGTTCAACAAGATAGTTTCGTAAGTAAGTTTCTATCGAGTGTTAAACAAAAAATGTATTCCAATAAAAAATTTTAATGTGCTAGAACTGCAAGAAGTAGCAAGGCTACAATATTAGTAATCTTAATCATTGGATTCACAGCTGGTCCCGCTGTATCTTTATATGGATCACCTACAGTGTCACCTGTAACTGCTGCTTTATGAGCATCGGAACCCTTGCCGCCAAAATTACCATCTTCAATATATTTTTTTGCGTTATCCCATGCCCCTCCTCCTGCTGTCATTGAAACTGCAACAAAAAGACCAGTTAATATTACGCCAAGCAACATGGCTCCTAAACATGAAAGAGCAGCTTCCATTCCACCAATTGGAAGAATTATGAAATATAATGCGATTGGCGATAAAACAGGAAGCAAAGAAGGTATAATCATTTCTTTAATAGCAGCTTTAGTTAATAAATCAACTAATCTTCCATAATCAGGTTTTCTCTTTCCTTTCATTATACCAGGAATTTTTTTAAATTGTCTTCTTACTTCAATAACAACTGCACCACCGGCTCTACCCACAGCTTGCATTCCCATTGAGCCAAATAAATAAGGTAGCATACCCCCAACTAATAAGCCTACAACGACAAAAGGATTGGATAAGTCAAAAGTGACATTGATACCTTCTAAAGCAGAACCTTTTACATTAGAAAAAAATTTTATATCTTCGGTATAAGCCGCAAATAAAACTAAAGCTCCTAAACCTGCTGACCCTATAGCGTAACCTTTAGTAACAGCTTTTGTTGTGTTACCTACTGCGTCCAAGGCATCAGTAGTTTTTCTTACACTTTTAGGAAGTTTAGACATTTCAGCTATACCACCAGCATTATCTGTAACTGGTCCATAAGCATCTAATGCAACAACCATACCAGTTAATGCTAACATTGAAGTAACAGCTATAGCTATACCATATAATCCAGCTAGATTATTTGTAAATAAAATGCCAATAACAATTATTAAAGCTGGTATAGCTGTGGCCTCCATTGAAACAGCTAAACCTTGAATAACATTAGTTCCGTGACCTGTAGTTGAAGATTTGGCAACACTTTTGACTGGTCTATAATTAGTACCAGTATAATATTCAGTTATCCATATTAGTAAGCCCGTTATTACAAGGCCTGCTACTCCACAAATATATAAGTTAAAACCATTAAAACTTTTTCCACCATTTTCAAATATAGTCTCTAATCCTATAACTGAATCTGTAACAGGATATAAAATTAAAAGTGATAAAATAGCAGTTACTACAAAGCCTTTATATAAAGCGCCCATTATATTTTTGCTTTTACCCAGCTTTACAAACCAAGTACCAATTATAGATGTTACTATACAAGAACTCCCAATGGCTAAAGGATAAATCATCATATTTAAATCATTTGAAAAAAAGATAGAAGATAAAACCATTGTTGCAACTATAGTAACTGCATAAGTTTCAAAAAGATCTGCCGCCATACCAGCACAATCACCGACATTATCTCCTACGTTATCTGCTATAACTGCTGGGTTTCTTGGATCATCTTCTGGTATGCCAGCTTCTACTTTACCTACTAAATCAGCCCCAACATCTGCTCCTTTGGTAAAAATTCCACCACCAAGTCTTGCAAAAATAGATATTAAAGAAGCTCCAAAACCTAGAGCTACCAAAGCATTGATAATTTCTCTACTATCTACCTCTAAATTAATTAAAATTATGTAGTAAATTGTAATTGCCAATAAGGCTAATCCAGCAACTAACAAACCTGTGATAGCTCCTGATTTAAAAGCTATAGTTAATCCAGATTGCAAACTATTTCTTGAAGCCTCTGCTGTTCTTACGTTCGCTTTAACAGATATTAACATGCCAACATATCCAGCTACTCCTGAAAGAAATGCTCCAATAAAATATCCTAATCCAACTAAAAAATTAAAGAAAAAACTGACAATTATTAAAACTATTACTCCAACAATGGCAATAGTTTTATATTGTCTGTTTAAATAAGCCTTAGCACCTATTTGAATTGCTTCAGCAATTTCCTGCATTCTAGCATTGCCTGGACTAGCAGATAGAATTTGTCCAGATAACAAATAACTATAAGCAACAGCTAAAAGACCCGTAAAGACAATCAAGTAAAGTAATTCTAAAGATGTATTCATAAAATAAAATGATAAATGCCAAATAATATCAAAAAAGGCAAGCAATCTTTTAACTAAAAACTATGGATATATCCTGTTTTAAAGCCAGAAAAATTGACTAACTTGCCACGTAGTAAGAATTTTACATTTTTATTATCGTTAATAACTCCTATTCTGGTTATTTTTGTTGATGTTTTTTTTGAGATTGCTCTTATTAAATTTCTATATTTTCTATTAGAAGTAAAAATAATTTGATAATCATCACCCTTAGAGAAAACACTAAATTTATTAATATTTTTCTTTTTAATTGTTAGTTCAAATTTTTTTGAAAAAGGTAGCTGTTCTAGATTAATAGTTGCTCCTCGCTTACTTAACGAACAAATTTTTGTTAAATCATTTATGAGACCATCAGAAATATCAATTGATGATGAAGAAAATCTATCTAAATATAAGGAAAAATTTGAAGGCAAATCAGGTTGTTGAAATATCTTTTTAAAATAATTATTTAAATTTCCAAAATTATATTTTTTTAAACTCGCTAATAATCCTAAATGAGCATCTCCTATGTTTCCAGTTAAATAAATGTCATCATTTTTTTTTGCATTACTACGTAGAATAGGTTTCTTTTTTACAAAACCGATCACTGATATTGTAAAAGTTAAATTTTTTGATTTAATTATATCTCCTCCCCCTAAAAATAATCCATATTTCTTTGAGTCTTTTTTTAATTCATCTTTTAATCTTTTGTACCAAATAGAGCTTGTTTTATTAGAGGATATAGATAAAAAATACACTATTGGGCGAGCTCCTTTGCAAAAGATATCAGATATAGCAGAACGAAATATTTTTTTTGCAAATTTACAAGGTGAGTCTGAATTTAAAAAATGAACGTTTTCTTCGTAAGTATCAGTTGAAAAAACTAATTTATTTTTTTTATCATAATAAACATCATCTTCTAGTTTTAAAGATCGCTTATCATTAAAGGTTAAAGGTTTTAGAAAACTTTTAATAATTTTTGACTCTGTAATTTTCATTTCTAATGTTTTTTGCAATTTTATCTAATATTGCATTTAGATATTTTATCTGAGCATTTTCTAAAAAAAATTCGGATGCTTTAATATACTCGCTAATAATAACTTTAATAGAATTATTATGCTTAAATAAAAGCTCAAAAACTGAAGCAAAAATTATGATTTTTAATATCATATCAGTTCTTTTTAAATCTATGTCAGAATCTAATATTTTCTTTATATTTTCTTCAATTAATTCTCTTCTTTCAATAGTACCAAGAACTACATCCTTGATAAATTTTTTATACTGACTTTTTGGAAAGTCTATAATCATATCAGGATTCAGAAGAGAGCTGTAAAGTTTTTGAATTATTTTTACCCTACTATTGTTGGGATCTTTTAAAGATTTAACCATTTTTTAAAACTTGAATAATTGCTTCTGCAGCTTCAGAACCTTTCTTAGTTCTATTTTTTGCTTGATCTTTATTTAAACAAGTTATTACACCATTACCTATGGGTTTTTTATAATCTATAGATATTTTCATTATACCATCATTGAAACTTTTTGAAATAAATTCAAAATGTGGGGTTTCGCCTTTTATTACACAACCTAATGCTATAAATGCATCATATTTGTTTATATTTCTAGAAATTACTACTGGTATTTCAAATATACCTGGAACATTTATAATATCATAATTATTGTTTTTTAGTTTATCTATAGCAGAAATTTTAAGCTCTTTTGAAATTTCTGGATAATAATTTGCTATTACAATTAGAACATTCATTTTATAATCTCTTGTTTCTTAATTTTTATACCGTAACCTTCTAGTCCAATAATTTTTTTCTTTGATCTAGATACTAATATCATATTTTTAATATTAAGATCTTTTATTATTTGTGCCCCAATACCATAATATCTTAAGATATTATTACTTTTTAAGTAATCTCTGTTTTTTTTAAATGAATTAATGTTTTGATCTTTGATTATTACTAAAGCAAAAGTGTTATATTTAGATAAATATTTTAATGAACTTTTTATATTATCTTTATTAAAATTTATAATATTATTAAATAAATTTGTAGATATGACTCTAACTCTTGTTGATTTACTCTGTTTAAATTTACCTTTTTTAATAACATAATTTTCAGAATTATCTAATTTATTTGTAAAAGTTTTAAATTCAAATTTACCGTATCTTTTTATGTTAATAGTTTTATTAAAAGTATTATTAATCAATTTTTCATTTTTTAATCTGTAAGAAATTAAATCTTCTATGGTGGCCATTTTTAATTTATGCTTTTTTGCAAATTTTAATAAATCATTGTATCTAGCCATTCTCCCATCTTCATTCATTACTTCACAAATAACTGCACTAGGATTTAATTTAGCTAATTTTGATATGTCTATAGATGCTTCAGTATGACCTGCTCTTTCAAGAACGCCACCATTTCTGGCAACTAAGGGAAATACATGCCCTGGTGAAACTATGTCTCTCTTTGAAGAATTAAATCTTATGGCAGTTTTAATTGTTTTTGCTCTATCAAAAGCTGATATACCTGTTGTGATACCTTTTTTTGCCTCTATAGAAACAGTAAAAGCAGTTTGCATACGAGCTTTGTTTACTGAAGACATTAAAGGTAAAGATAACTTATCAACTTGTTTTCTTGTTAGAGCAAGACAAATTAAACCTCTGCCATGCATAGCCATAAAATTAATATTTTTGGAGTTACATTTTGAGCCAGGTATTATTAAATCTCCTTCATTTTCCCTATTTTTATCGTCCACTAAAATAAACATTTTACCTTTTTTAGCATCTTTAATTATATCTTTAATTGATGATAATGTTTTATTTTTCATCATTTATTAAGTTTAAAAATATATTTATTGAAAATATCAACTTCAATATTTATTAAACTTCCTTTCTTTAAATTAATTAAATTTGTTAATTTTAGTGAATGAGGAATAATAGTAATTTGAAAACCAGATTTGGTTAATTTAGAGATAGTAAGTGAAACTCCATTAACTGCAATTGAAGCTTTTTCTTGTATAAATTTTTTAAACTTCATTGGTAAATAAATATCTACAAACCAAGTTTTATCGATAATAGTAATTTTTTTAATTTTTCCAGTCGTATCAACATGTCCTTGAACATAATGACCGGAAATTTTATCACCAAATTTTATCGATTTTTCTAAGTTAACTACAGATCCAATTTTCATATTTTTAAAATTCGATCTACTAATCGTTTCTTTTGAAAGATAAAAATATATATTTTGATTAATAATTTTTATGAGAGTCAAACATACTCCATTACATGAAATTGAGCTTCCAACTTCAGATTTAGATATTTTCATTTTAGAAAATATCTTAATAATATAACTTTTTGATTTGATATCAATTTTTTTTACGATTCCTTTATTATAAATAATTCCGTTAAACATTTTTTAGAAAAATTTTGTACATTTGATCACCATTAAGATTTACTTTAATCTTATTTTTTAATTTTACCGATTTAATAAGTTTGTTTGAGATATTATTATATCCTTTATTTTTTAATTTCATTTTAGACTGAAAAATATAAATATTGTTTATAAATTTATTTTTTAATAAGAAACTAAGGAATATTAAACCACTTTCAACAAAAAGTCTTGAAAATCCCAAATTATTTATTTTGTAAAAAGATTGCTTAATAAATATAAAATCATTTTCATCATTAATTCTTATAATTTTAACTCCTCTTTTTTTTAAATTTTTTTCTTTTTTTTGATTTATAAGAGATGTGATCAAATAAATTGGTCTTTTTAATTTTTTAAAAATTTTTAAGTAAGTTTTTATTTTAAAATATCTATCAATTATAAAAATAGCAGGTGATTTATGATCTAAACCTACAATTCTACAATCTAACATTGAATTATCCTTATTTATAGTTTTGGATGTAGTTATAATGCAGTCATATTTTGATCTTAGTAAATGTACTCTATTTCTTGAATAAGAATTAGTTATCCATTTAGATTTTTTATTAATAGAATAAAAATCTTTTGATATAGCTAATTTTGCATCAATTAATGACTTTTTTTTAAGTTTATTTAAAATGTAACTTTTATAAAAATTTTTTGCATATTTTTCTAAAATTTTTCCCTTTACAAAAATTTTTTTCTTTTTAAGTAAACTATATGATTTTCTTGACGATCTTTTATCAACATCGTTTAAAGAAAAAAACACTTTTTTTATTTTATTTTTAATTATCAGATTAGTACAAGGTGGTGTTATCCCATAATGTGAACATGGTTCTAATGATAAATAAATATTTAAATCTTTAATTTTTTTTAATTTCTTAAGTGCATTAAATTCAGCATGTGGTCTACCATTAATAGAAGTTCTCCCAGAGGATATCACAGCACCGTTTCTTTCTACTACGCACCCGACAGAGGGATTTTGACCTGTAGAACCTAGATTTATCTTAGCTTGTTCAAAAGCTAATCTAATAAATTGATTATTCTTAAAATGATTATTATCTTTTTTTGTTGCCATCTAACTTGCCAACATATTCTTCAAATTCACCAACTTCTTTAAAGTTTGTATATACAGAAGCAAATCTAATATACGCAATTTTATCCATCTCTTTTAAGCCATCCATGACCATTTTTCCTATTAAACTAGACGGCACTTCAGATTGTCCCATTTCTTCTAAATCCCGGGAAATTTTAGAAACGAATCTTTCAACAGTTTCGTTATCAATAGGTCTTTTTTTAAGAGCAATAAAAATTGATCTCGCTAATTTTTCTCTTTCAAAGGGAGATTTTCTCCCATTTTTTTTTACTATAGTTAGCTCTCTAAATTGTACACGCTCAAAAGTTGTGAACCTTTGTCCTCCACCACATGAACAAGATCTTCGTCTTCTTACTGCTGTACCGTCTTCGGTAGATCTCGAATCTACTACAGAGGTATCTTTTTCTCTACAAAAAGGACATAGCATAGTTATAATCTTTATTTTATTTACTATATATAGGGAAAGAAGCACAAAGATCAATCACCTCTTTTTGGACTTCTTTTTCAATAATTGAATTATCTAAAGGATTTTTAGACAATCCTTTAATTACTTTAGCAATTAAATCGCCAATTAAACTAAATTCTTTTATACCAAATCCTCGTGTTGTTCCAGCTGGTGTTCCAAGTCTTATACCAGAAGTAATCATAGGACTTTGAGTGTCAAAAGGTATTCCATTTTTATTACAAGTAATATTTGATCTGCCTAAAGAGGCTTCAGCATCTTTACCAGTTACGTTAAAATTTCTTAGGTCAACTAAAACTAAATGTGTGTCAGTACCACCAGAAAATATCTTTAAGTTATTTTTCATAAGAGATGATGATAGTGTTTGAGCATTTTTAATAACATTGTTAGTGTATGTTTTAAAATCAGATGTTAACGCTTCTTTAAAACAGACTGCTTTAGCAGCTATAACGTGCATTAAAGGACCACCTTGGAGTCCGGGAAAAACTGCAGTATTAAACTTTTTTATTAAATCTTCTTTATTAGTAAGAATTATCCCACCGCGCGGGCCTCTCAAAACTTTATGTGTTGTTGAAGTTACAACATCTGCATATTTTGTTGGGTTTGGATAAGCACCTCCAGCAACTAAGCCAGAAAAATGTGCCATATCCACTAGCAAAAAAGCATTTATCTTATCACATATAGATCTAAATTTTTTAAAATCAATTATTCTTGAATATGCACTGCCCCCTGCTATTATAATTTTGGGCCTATGTTCTAAAGCAAGTTTTTCGACATTTTCATAATCAATTAATCCAGAATCTTTTTTAACATCATAATGCACTGCATTAAACCATTTGCCAGATTGAGCAGGTTTTGCTCCATGTGTAAGGTGACCACCAGAATTTAAGCTCATACCTAAAATTGTATCTCCAGGTTTTACTAAAGCTAAATAAACAGCTCCATTAGCCTGAGCACCAGAGTGTGGTTGAACATTTGCAAACTTGCAATCAAAAAGTTTTTTTGCTCTTTCTATTGCCAAATTTTCTGCAACGTCAACATGTTCACATCCGCCATAATATCTCTTACCAGGATAACCTTCGGCATATTTATTTGTTAAAACAGATCCTTGAGCATCTAACACTGCTCTAGATACAATATTTTCAGAAGCTATTAATTCTATATGTTGTTGCTGTCTTTTAAATTCATCAGATATTGAATCGTAAATTTCCTTGTCCGAAAGTTCTAAATTTTTTTCAAAAAAACTATTTAAAAAGCTATCTAATTTAACTGCTGTTGACATATTTTTATATTTTTTTTATCCTTCTTAAGTGTCTGCCACCTTCAAATTTTGTATTTAAAAAAATAGCAATTAGTTTACTTGCTAATTTTTTATTTGTTAACCTCGAACCTAAAGCAATAATATTAGCATTATTATGCAGTCTCGACAATCTTGTTGAATCCTTATTATAGCAAACTGCTGCTCTAATATCTTTAGTTTTATTGGCTGAAATGGCCATTCCTGTGCCAGATCCACAAACTAAAATTCCAATTTCACTTTTTTTTAATTTTATGCGATTTGAAACTTTTTTAGCATAATCTGGGTAATCAACTGAAGTATCAGTTTTTGGTCCTAAATCAATTATAGAAATTTTTTTTTTAATTAATTGATCTTTTAAAAATTCTTTTAATGAAAAACCAGCATGATCTGAAGCTATACAAATTTTTTTAAATAAAGATTTCAAATTAATTAAAAGGATTTTCTAATACGCATGCAACCAAATGAATACGAGCCTGTTCTCCACCGTTAAAGAAGTTGTGATACTTTGTATTATTTGTAATAGTTACCCTTCCATCTGCCGGTAAATGTTTTGCGACATTTTCAATTACCATTGAACAACCTGCATTTGTAATTATAGGTATATGTAATCTTGGTTCAGGGTCTTTATGCCAACTAAGTGTAGATCTAGGTTCTTTTAATAAAATTCTTACTCTACCAAGTTTAAATTTTTTTCTTAAAGTCTCATAGACTTCTTTGAAATAAGTATTTTTAAATTCTGGTACAACTTCAGTATATTTTGACTCATCGATTTTGATATCTCTAGAAACTTCTTTTCCAGTTTCATCTGGTATCGTCCAATATTGACCTCTAACATTATTACCTTTGATAGAATTTTCATCTCCAGGAATTTGATTTAATGCAATAGCACCAAAATGAGATACACCAGGAGTTTCAAATTTTTTTTTCTTTAGTACTTTTTCTAGGTCTGACCTTAATTTATTTACATCAAACCTTAAATCAGGTACTTGATAGAAATCATCAAAATTTACATGTGCCATAAATACTTATTAATTTATTTTTCTTATTGTTATATTATAATATTTGTCGCATACAATGAAATTTAATATCTTATTGACATGAAAATTATAGGAAAATACCCAAGTATAAGATTGCGAAGAGTTCGCAATAATGATTGGATAAGAAGATTAGTGTCCGAAAATAATTTATCCCCAAATGATTTTATTTTACCAATATTTGTTACAGAAGGAAAAAATAAGGTAGATGAAATAAAATCTATGCCAGGCGTCTATAGATACACGGTTGATAAGCTTAGTAAAATTGCAGATGAAGTAGCTAAACAAAAAATTCCAATGATTGCTTTGTTTCCTTATACCCCTGAAAAAAAAAAAAATAATATTGGTAGTGAGGCATTAAATAAGAATAATCTAGTTTGCAAAGCAATAGAAAAAATAAAGAAAAAAAACCGTAATATTGGAATAATGTGTGATGTCGCTTTAGATCCGTATACTTCTCATGGTCACGACGGTTTGCTGATTAATAAAATAATCGATAATGACAAAACTATTAAAATTTTAGAACAACAATCTTTAATACAAGCTCAAGCAGGCTGTGATGTTATTGCTCCCTCTGATATGATGGATGGAAGAATAGGAAAAATAAGAAAAATTTTAGATAAAAATAATTTTAAAGATACTAAAATAATTTCTTATGCTGTTAAATATTCCTCTAATTTTTATGGGCCGTTTAGAGATGCTATCGGGTCTAAAAATAAATTGAAAGGTGATAAAAAAACATATCAGATGGATTATAGAAATTCTAATGAAGCACTAAGAGAAGTTGGGTTAGATATTAAAGAAGGTGCAGACATGGTTATGATTAAACCAGGTATGCCATATTTAGACATAATAAGGTTAGTAAAAGATAAATTTAAAGTTCCAGTTCTCTCATATCAAGTTTCCGGAGAATATAGTTTATTAAAAAATGCTATTAAAAATAAATTAATCGATAAAGAAGCTATATATGAAAGTTTAATAAGTTTAAAAAGAGCTGGGTCATCTGCAATTGTAAGTTATTTTGCATTACAGATATCAAAAAAAATAAATAAATTTTAATTATAATAATTCTCTAATATAATTCTAGATTTAGGAAAAGCTAAATTATTAGGTATAAAAAACTTATTTTGCATAATGACTCTTGTAAATATCAAAGCATTTTTTATGAAATATTCTTTATTTTTAGTTGGTATATTGTTTGTAAATAAAAAAATAGGTATTTTATAAATTATATTATCAATTTCAAAATTAATAATATCTTTTTTTTCGTCTATATCTTTTAATTTTAAATTAGGGTTAAAGCCCATTTCTTTAATAAGTTCAAGTTCCCAGTAAATATATAAAAAAGGCCAATCTAAATTATTAAAATTTTTAATTAAATTTTCTAAAGAAGCATAAATAGACTTATATGGTTGAAATTCAGGAAGTAATAATTTCAAAATAGAAGTTAAAGATAACAGCATTGATGTTTTTACTTTATTATTAAAATATTTTGGTGATATAGGTTCAATAAGTTCAGTTTTAAAATAACCAATTTTATTTTGACTTTTTGCATTGTGACATACAAAAATTTTATTCGAAATTTGTAAATAATTTCTTATTTTTCTAGAATTTCCTCCGTAAACTATTCCGCTTACTTTTCCAAAGTTATTTGTAAAAACTTCAATTATATTTGCATTTTCTCTAAACTTTCTTTTCGACAATAAAAAACCTTCATCTTCCCAATTAATCATTAAATTTTTAGATTTTTTATTAGTTTTTTAGCAGCATTTTGTTCAGCATCTTTTTTAGATGAGCCACTTGCTTGAAATTTTTTTGAATTGGTTATTTGCACTTCTACTTTAAAAATTGGATTATGTTGTGGACCAGATTGTTTAAAAACTTTATATTTTGGAAGTAATTTAAATTTTTTTAAAGAATATTCCTGTAGTTTGGTTTTAGAATCAATTAAAGTATAATTTGAATTTATTAAGTATTCAGACCAAAATTCTAAAATAAATTTTTCTGAAACGTCTATACCTTTATCTAAAAATATTGCTCCTATTAAGGCTTCTAAACAATCGCTCATAATTTTTTCATCAGCTTTTTTTAAATTTTTATGAGAGTCCCCAATAACCATATATTTTTTTATATCAAGTGTGTTAGATATTTTTGTGCAAGTTTTTTTATTTACCAGGTTAGCAAATTTTTTATCAATAATTCCTTCTTTTTCATCGGGATAGTTTTTTATCAAAGTTTTAGACAAAACCAAACCAAGAACTCGATCTCCTAGAAACTCTAATTTTTCATTATTAAAATTATTATCATAGCTTTTATGAATAAGACTTTGTTTAAGTAAATCTATATTATTGAATTTAATTTTTATGATTTTTTGTAAATTTTCAATTTTATTATTTGTCATATCTTTTTAAAAAAGCGATTTAACCTTAATGATTCATTCCATTGCCAAAATTTTAAAACACTACCTTTTACGCTATCATTTGAAAAAAAAATTAATCTAGCTTTACCTACTAAATTAATTTTATTTACATATCCAACATCGATTCTGCTATCGTTTGAACAATCTCTATTGTCGCCAATTAAAAAAAAATGATCCTTTGGAACTATATATTCAAAATTATTATTAAATGTATCTTCAGTTTTATAAGCTGCTATATATTTAACTCCATTAGGCAATTGCTCAAGAAAATAATTGTAATTAAACTTATAAGGTCCACATCTATTATTAACTAAAATTTTTTTTTTGGTTCTAGGAATTTTTTTTCCATTTAAAAAAAAATTATTATTTTTGAAAATTATAGTATCTCCAGGTAATCCGATAAGTCTTTTTATGTAATCTGTTCTGTTGTCTGAAGGAGTTTTAAATACAACTAGATCACCTCTTTCTGGAAGACGACTAAATATTCTATTTTTAAATATTGGAGGGCTAAATGGGAATGAATGTTTACTATAACCATATGAATATTTTGTAACAAAAATTCTATCACCGATTAATAATGAAGGTTCCATTGAAGAAGACGGTATATAAAAAGGTTGTACAAAAAATGACCTTATAAATATTGCTATAAAAGCCGCTATCAAAATAGTTTTAATATTATCAATTACTGAATTTAAAAGTTTATTTTTCATTTGAAGGTTATTAATACTGTAGCAATAGCAAAAGGTTTATCATCTGAAATACTTAAAGAAATATCGTATAAGTTTGTTTTAAGTACTTTGTTAACAATTTTCTTTGATTTTCCTGAAATAATTATTGAAGGTTTGCCTCTCTTATTATTAAAAATTTCAATTTCTTTAAAATTTAAACCATTGGATATACCAGTGCCAAGTGCCTTAGAAAAAGCTTCTTTAGCCGCAAATCTTTTTGCATAACAAGAAAATGGTATTTTTTTTTTATTACAATACTTTATTTCATCATCAGAAAAAATTTTTTGTTTAAAAGTTTTTGTTTTTTTTAATGATGACTTTATTCTTAAATTATTAACTATATCTATACCTATACCTAAGATTTTCATTTTCGAATAATCTTTTTAAATTTTTTAATAGAAAAACCTAATCCATAAAATATTGACTCTCCAATTAAAAAGTGTCCTATATTAAATTCACTTATATTTTTAATTTTTTTTAAAATCTTTGCAGATTTAAAAGTAATACCATGACCAGCGTGTACTTCTAAACCGATAGATTTTGCGTATTGAATAGCTATATTTATTTTTTTTAGTTCCTTTTTGTAATTTTTATTTTTATTTATCAAATTGCATATTTTACCCGTGTGAATTTCAATACAATCACTTGCAAGTGCTTTGGCTTTTTTAATATCTGATATTTTGGGTTCAATAAATAGACTTATTCTAGAACCATTTTTCTTTAGTTTCTTAATTACCTCTGTTAAAAATTTTTTTTTATGATTAAGATTTAAGCCTCCTTCTGTTGTAATTTCTTTTCTTTTTTCAGGAACAATACAAATAAAAGGTGGTTTCTGTTTTAAAGCTATCTTTAACATTTCTCTAGTAGAAGCAATCTCTAAGTTTAGTGGAATTTTTAGTTTTAATTTTATTTCCTTCAAATCATTTTCATTAATATGTCTTCTATCTTCTCTTAAATGTATAGTGACAGAATCTGCCCCAAATTTTTGAGATAAAATTGCTGCTTTTAATGGACTTGGATAAATTTCACCTCTAGCATTTCTTACTGTGGCAACATGATCAATATTTACACCTAATCTAACTTTTTTCATTAAATATCTCTGCTACCAGGTTTAATAGCTTTAATTTTTATTAATTCTTCAGGTAGATTTTCTTTTTTATATGAAGGTATATTTATTGAAATTTGCGAAATTATTTTACTTAAATTGGAAGACGCATTACTTCGATCTATTATACAAGCATAACCTAAAATATTTGCCCCTGCACTTACAACAAGATCGGAACATTCTAAGCTAGACTTTCCTGTAGTTATGACATCTTCAACGATTAAAACATTTGATTTTTTTGGTATTTTAAAATCTCTTCTTAAAACAAATTTTCCATTAATACGTTCAGAAAATATTGTGTTTAAATTAAGCAGCCTTCCAATTTCATATCCTATTACAATACCACCCATAGCAGGAGATAATATTAGATCTATATTATGAAACTCAATTTTTATTTTTTCTGCTAAAGACTCACATATAGAACTTGCTAACATTGGTTTGCTTAATAATTGAGCACATTGTATATATTGAGCGCTATGAAGACCTGAAGATAAAATAAAATGGCCTTCTAAAAGAGCGTTAGTCTCTTTTAAAATTTTTAATGAATCTTTGTATGAAAGCATTTTTTTTCTCTTTATGACGTATTATTTTAAAATTCAATTTTTTTTGTTTTATTTGACTTATCAAGTTTGTGAAGTTTTTTAAATCATTAATTTTTAAATCAAATGAAAATTGTAAATATTTGTCTTTACGTTGTAATAACTCCACATTAATGATATTACTTCCATTTAAACCAATTAAAGTACTTATCTCTCCTAAAACACCAGGTCTATGAGGTAGATCGATTACCAATGTGCTACTGTACTCTTTATCTTTATTTTCTATATTTGTAGATAGTTTATCTTGCCAATATCTTCTTATAGCCGCTCTTGCTTTTCCTGTTTTACATGAAGAAAGCCAATGCAGAGATGGTGAAACTTTTTTAGATATATTTATACTTATCATATCGCCGTTTTTTAATACAGTTTGTAGTGGAGACTCTGTTCCATTTATAGAACATCCTATTGCAGCATCTCCTATTTTAGTATGAACAGCATATGCAAAATCGATTGGTGTCGCTTCTTTTGGTAATTTTATTACTGCTCCCTTTGGTGTAAAACAAAAAACATTATCCTGAAACATTTGTAACTTTGTAAATTCATAATAATGTTCTGGACTATTGCCATTTTCAATAATTTCAACTAAATCTCTTAACCAATCGTATTCTCGCCAAGATAAATCAGAAAATTTTTCTGAAGATTTATATTTCCAATGAGAAGCTATACCTCTTTCCGCGAATTCGTTCATATCATTTGTTCTTATTTGAATTTCTATCCTTTGTTTCATTGGTCCAATAATTGAAGTATGTATGGATTGGTATTTATTTATTTTTGGAGTTGAAATATAATCTTTAAATTTTCCAGGTATAGTAGAATATTTGCTATGAAAAACACCAAGTGTTTTATAACAATCTTCTATGGAATTAACTAAAACTCTAAATCCAACTATATCTGTCAATTGTTCAAGTGAAATTTTTTTTTTTTGAATTTTTCTCCAAATAGAAAATGGAGTTTTTTCCCTTCCAATAATTTTTGACTTAACTCCATGGGAATTTAATAAATCAACAAGATCTTTTGCGATTGTATTAAAATTGTCTACTCTGTTATTTTTTATAAATTGTAATCTTTGTATTATCAAATTTCTAGCTTTGAAATTTAAAACAGAAAAGGAAAGATCTTCTAATTCATCTCTAATTCTATTCATTCCCATTCTGTCAGCCAATGGAGCATAGATTTCCATTGTCTCTTTTGCTATCCTTTGTTTTTTTTCTTCTGAGTTAAAAGCGCTTATAGTTCTCATATTGTGTAATCTATCTGCTATTTTAACTAGAAGTACTCTTATATCTTTTGATGTTGCTAAAATAAGTTTTCTAAAATTTTCTGCTCTAGAGTTATCAACGACTTTATTTTCTAGTTCAGATATTTTTGTAACTCCCTCTACCAAATCAGCAACTTCTTTTCCAAATTCTTTTAAAACAATATCGTAAGTTGCTTTAGTATCCTCTATAGTGTCATGCAATAATCCAGTTACTATAGTTGCACTATCCAATTTTAATTCACATAGTATATCGGCTACTGCTACGGGGTGAATTACATAAGGATCACCAGTGACTCTTTTTTGATTTTTATGTGCCTTTACAGCAAAGTCGTATGCTTTGGACAAGTTATTTGGATTTAAAAATCTGTTGTAAGATTTAACCTTACTTATCAAATCTTCATTATTAATCATAACTCAATTATAACACTTTTTCCTTTATTTTTATAATCTGATTCCTTGCACTTAAATCTAAGTTTTTTATTAATTCATCAATTGTTTTTTTATTAATTGGATGAATCCAGTTTGGACATATTTCTTTAAGAGGGTACAAAACAAAGTTCCTTAGATGCGCTCTAGGATGAGGAAGAATTAAAGAATTGTCGTTAAGTATTTTGCCATTAAGATCTATAATATCAATATCGCAAGTTCTTGGATCATTTTTTATTTTTCTTATTCTTCCCATTCTGTTTTCAATATTTAAAAATATTTTAAATAATTTCTTGGTAGAAAAATTACTATCAATATTTAAGATGACATTGACAAATTTAGGATTGGAATTATTTGGGTAAGATGGTGTTTCATAAAAACTCGATTTATTTAAAATTGTTATTTTTTCAATAATTAAAAATTCAATAGTTTTTTTTATATTAATAAATCGATTTCCGAATCTAGAAGAAAGATTAGATCCTATGCTTATAATTTTCATCTGTTATTTTTACTTAAAATTCTAGATTTCTCTCTATTCCAATCACGCGTTTTTTTAACTTGTCTTTTATCATATAATTTTTTTCCTTTAGCTACAGCCAGCTCAATTTTTGCTTTGCCCTTAAAAAAATACATTTTTGTTGGTATTATTGTAAGTCCATCTTGATTAATTTTTCCTATAAGTTTGTTTATCTCTTTCCGATTTAATAATAATTTTCTTTCTCCTTTAGGATCATGATTATTGTAACTAGACTGTCTATAAAGTGGAATGTGAGAGTTAATTAAAAAAATTTCACCATTTTTATCAACTGCATAAGAGTCTGCTATACTTGCTTTTCCATCTCTTAAAGATTTAATTTCAGAACCTTTTAAAGATATTCCAGCTTCAATAATTTCATGAAAAAAATAATTAAAACTGGCTTTTCTATTGTGACAAATTATTTTTTTGCCAGTCTCGATTTTATGTTTCATTAAATTAAGTTTGTATCTTTAAGTGCTTTTTCTACAATTTTTTTTGTAGCTTCAGTAACTTTGATAAGAGGTAATCTAACATCATCATTACATAAACCTAAAACTTTAGCTGCATATTTAACTGGACTAGGATTGCTCTCAACAAACATGGAGTTATGTAAGGGTTCTAATAAATGATTTAATTTTTGTGCTTTTTTAAAATCTTTATCATCATTAGATTTTGAAAATTTTTGAAAATCTGAACATAGTTTTGGAGCTATGTTTGCCGTTACACTTATTGCTCCAACACCACCTCTTTTATTAAACTCAAATGAATTATCGTCATTACCAGTTAATTGAATAAAATCTTTTCCCATTGCTTTTAATTGTTCATCTACTCTATTTAAATTACCAGTAGCATCTTTAACACCTACAATATTTTTTAGTTTACTTAATCTAGACATTGTGCTGACCGACATATCGATTACAGATCTAGAAGGTATATTGTAAATAATTATAGGTATACCAACATTGTCATTAATTTTTTTATAATGTTGAAATAATCCTTCTTGATTAGGTTTGTTATAATAAGGTGTTACTATTAATAATCCGTCTGATCCTGCTTTTTCAGCAAATTTTGAGAGTTCAACTGCTTCAGAAGTAGAATTTGAGCCTGTGCCAGATATAACAGGAATTTTATTTTTACATTCGTTAACAGAAATTTCTATGATCCGTTTATGCTCTAAGTGAGATAAAGTTGGTGATTCTCCTGTTGTACCCCCGGGTACAATTCCATTAGTGCCGTTCTTAACATGAAAATCTATCAGCTTTCTGTAATTATCCTCGTCTAATGTATCATTTTTAAACGGAGTTATTAATGCAACAATTGATCCTTTAAACATAAAATAATATAAGGTAATAAATTTACCTTAAACTTATGCTTATTCGATTAATTAGTCTAGTATTTTTATTTAGTATTGCTTACAGCAAAATGGCTTTTTCTTTAGAAAATAATGAATTTATATATCCACAAAAAAAACCATCAGTTTTTAAAAAAATACTACCTAGAGAAAAAAATAAGACTCAATTACTAGTTCCTCAAAAAAAACCTAAAACAAATATTCTAACAGAAAGAAAAGATAAAATTTTAGATAACAAAAATGAGGAAATTGTTACTAATAAATCTAAAGGAAATTTTCTATTTCCTAAAAAAAAACCTATAAGTTATCAAGTAATAAGTAACAAAAATATTAAATCTAAAATTTTAAATACAAAAGATTTTGAAAATGCTAAAAAAACTTTCAATTTAATAAAAGCAAGCAAATGGAACACCGCACTTAAATCTAAGGATAAAATTAAAGATAAAGATTTCAAAAATTTAGTTAACTGGTTATATCTTAAAACGTCAGGAAATAGAGCTACTTTTAATGATTATCAAAAATTTATTGAAAGAAACTCCGATTATCCGAGAATAGGTAGGCTACAATATTTAGCGGAACATAAAATTTATTTAAGAAATAACTCACCAACAGCAATAATAAATTGGTTTAATAAATATCCTCCAGTAAGTGGTATGGGTAAAATTAAACTTGCTGAAGCTTATTTGGAACAAAATAGAATTGAAGAAATAGAAAAACTAATTAAAGAAGGTTGGATAACGGCCGATATAAGTAAAAACGAACTTGGTTACTATAGAGCTAAATTTAAAAAATTTTTAACATCAGATGATCACATTAAGAGAGCCGATTATTTAGCATGGAAATCAAAATACTGGGATCTAAAAAGAATGCTCAGATATTTACCAAAAGATGAAAGAGCTTTATATAATGCTAGACAAATTTTAATGAGCAACTCCTATGGTGTTGATACTTCAATAGCTAAAGTTCCTGCTCATCTTAAAAAAAACATTGGACTAGAATATGATAGATTAAAATGGAGAAATAGAAGAGGTAGATTAGAATCATCTCTCGAAATCTTATATTCCAATGGAAATAAATCTGAAGACGAACTAGTTAGAGGTGATCTTTGGTGGAAACAACGCGAAAGTATAGCAAGAAGCTTAATATATAAAAAGAGATACAAAACTGCTTATAAAGTTGCAAGTGAACATTCTTTGTCATTTGGTCCACAATTTGCTGAAGCTGAATGGTTATCTGGCTGGATAGCTTTATCATTTTTAAAATCTGGAGAATATGCAATAAACCATTTTGAAAATTTTTATAATAACGTAAGCTATCCAATTAGCTTAGCAAGAGGTGCCTACTGGCTAGGTAAATCTTATCAAAGTTTAGGAGATGAAATAAACGCTAATAAGTATTTTGAAGAAGGTTCAGTTTTTTTAACAACATATTATGGTCAGCTATCTTTTAATGAAATAAATTATGGTAAAAAATTTGAATTAAATGATGATAGTTCATATACAAAAGAATATGAAAAGAAATTTAACGAAAATAGATTAATTAAACTTGTTGTTTTATTGAAAGAACTTGATCAAACTAAATATTCGAAAGATATTTTAAAACATTTAGCTCAATTAAATATTAAAGAAGGAAGCGAAATTCTTGCTGCAAAATTAGCAACTAAAATTGAAAGATATGATTTTGCTATTCAAATTTCAAAAAAGGCTTCTTATGAAAAAAGATTTTATAACACATTTAATTACCCAATAATTACAACTCCAAGATCTATTAACAATAAAAATATGCCAAGCCCAGAATTTATTTTAGCTATAATAAGACAAGAAAGTGAATTTGACAGAAGAGCAAATAGTTATGTAGGTGCGAGAGGTATGATGCAGTTAATGAAATACACAGCAAAGATTGTTGCTAAGCAAGCTAAACTTCCTTATAGCATTAGTGGTTTAACTAAGGATCCTGAGTATAATATTAAGTTAGGATCTTATTATTTTAACTCTCTTTTAGAACAGTATAACGGTGTATATCCTTTTGCTATAGCAGCTTATAATGCTGGACCAAATAGAGTCAAAACATGGAGAAGAGTAAATGGAGATCCTACTAAAAATAAAATTAGTTACGTTGATTGGATTGAGCTAATAAGATTTAAAGAGACTAGAAATTATGTTCAAAGAGTTTTAGAAAACGTAAATGTTTACAAATATATGATAAATCAAAATCCAGTTACAATTAATGAATTTTTCAAATAATTTTGGCGGAAGAGGAGAGATTCGAACTCTCGGTACGATATTACTCGTACGGTTAGTTAGCAACCAACTGGTTTCAACCACTCACCCACTCTTCCGTATACTCAAGTTTATTAAAAACTAATAATTTAACAACTATCTTATAAATCAATAAAAAAAATGGTCAAATGAAGAAAAATTTATTTAAGGGCTCTTTATACACGGTAGGTGCTTCTCTTTGGTGGGGAGTAATAGGCGTATTGTATTTTAAATTTGTTTCTTTTGCATCTGCTCTAGAACTTACAATACACAGAACTATTTGGACTGCATTATTGTTATTTATCACTACTTCTTATTTTGCAAAATGGAATGAATTTAATAAAATCATAAGAAAGAAACTCAATATTTTCATTTTATTTATTACAGGTCTACTTGTATCAATTAATTGGTTTACGTGGTTATACGCAGTCAAAACAAACAATTTATTAGACTCTGCATTAGGCTATTACATTTTTCCAATTTTAAGTGTTTTTTTTGGAATTATTTTTTTAAAAGAAAAATATAATAGAAATAAAATTATATCAATTCTATTAGTCATTCTTGCATTGATTTATTTACTATTTAAATTAGGTGAGGTTCCATGGATTGGTATAACTGTAGCGGTTACTTTTAGTTTATATGCTTTAATAAGAAAAAAGATTAAAGTTTCATCTGATGTTGGTTTATTTATTGAAACTTTGTTAATATCACCAATAGCTATAGCTCTTTTTATTTTTTTAGTTAAAAATCATGTAAATATATTTTCTATTAATGAACCTGTTTTATCTTTTTATTTATTCTGGGCTGGACTTATGACTTTAATTCCTCTTTTCTGGTATACAAAAGGTTTTGGGTTAATTGGCATTGGCCCAGCTAGTATGATATTTTTTTTAACACCAACGGCGCAGTTTTTTTTAGGTTTATATCACTTTAATGAACCTTTAATCTTAGATAAATTAATCTCCTTTATATTTATTTGGATTGCTGTAATTGTCTATTTAAATGAATTACGTAAAGAATAAATTATCAATATTAGCAGTGGAACTGTAATTGATACAGCAAATGAAATAAACAGCAAGTTAGCAGTAATTAAAGAATGAAAAAAATCTTTTGATATCAAAATTCCAACTAATATACTGCTTTGAAAATCCATACTCGGAAAAAAAAGCAACCCAAATATAAGTCCAAAAGCAATAGATAATGTAGCTATTTTTGAATTAATTTTCTTATTAAAAAATCCATAAAATATAGTCATCACGGCAGCGCAACAAAATAAATCTGCCAATAAAAATAAATACAAAATACTATATCCTTTAGAGGCGAAAAGAAAAACTAATATACTTAATGATAAAATTATTAAGTTAGATTTTCTTTTAATATCTTTTCCACTTAATGTTTTATTTATTTGATTTCCATCTACAATTAATAAACTAGATATTGCATTAATCAGTGTATCTATTGTGCTTAATGTTAATGACATTGCAAGAATTATGATGGCAACAATTATTAGTGAATTTTTTTTATACAATATTAAATCAAAAAAAGCCAAATCTGGAATTACTTTGGAGTTTAAAGAATACGATATAAGGCCTGAATACCCCATCCAAAAGACAATAAAGAAAATAATTACTGAAGAATAAATTAAACTGGATTTTAAGATTGAATTATTTTTAGCTGCAAAAATTCTCTGCCAATTACCTTGGTGAAATAAATTAGTAGCCGCAACTGCAATAAAAAAAGTTAGGCCTGATGTATAATTCGGTAAATATTTTTTATCTACTAAATTAAATGATTTTTGTTTAATCAATTCAAAACTTGATCCGTCAATATCTCCTAAAATTAAAAAAACAGATGTTAAGATAACTATCACGATGAAAATAAATTGATATTTGTCAGTAATAATTGAAAGTTTAAAACCTCCTCTTAGTATATAAAGTAGGCAAATAATTAAGGTTATAGCTGCAGTTATCCATAAAGGAACTTTAGATATAAATTTCAATAATGAAGCTATTGCTGTTACTTCAGCAATTAAAAATATTGTTAAATAAAATAGTATTAAAAATAAACTTATTTTAAGTATCCCAAAACCAAATCTTTTCTTAATAAATTCAGTTAGTGTTAAACCATTAGGAAATTCTGCTCTTATTTTGGGGCCAAAATTGTATAAAAATAACATTGGAGCTGCAGTTCCTAGAGCATAACCTATAACAGCTCCTATTCCGCCCCATGTTGCTGCAGATGCTGGTCCAAATAGTATCCATGCCCCTAATGCTGAGGCAGTTATACTTGCGGTTAATGAAAATGTGTTTTCATTCCTATCTCCAACAATATAATTCTTATTATTAGATATTTTTTTAGAATTCAAATAACCTAGTCCTATAAAAAATAGACCTACTATTATAGTTGTTGCCAAAGATGTATGAATTGATAGATATGTTTTTTCCATATTTCCCTTACTGAATTACCGGCCAGGTTCATCGGGTATAATCTCAGTCATTAAGACACCCCGTTTTTAACTTTTATACAGTTATAATTGGTAAAAAGTCAATTGAAGAAGTGTCTATTTTTGATGAATGTTCCCTTCTCATCTTCCAACTTTTATCTATACCTGCTTGGGCTATGCTAATAGCATTTCTACCATATTTAGCATTTGTAAAATCTATTGCTTTCATTAATGTTTGAGATTTATTTTCCATAATTGGTGCCAATAGATTTAATTCACTATCACTAGATTCTTTTAATTTAGATAAAATAATTCCAGCTTTTTGATATAAATAACCATATCTATATATTTTTTTTAATCCACTAATTGCCATTTTTACTAGTTCTAGGCTATTACTTGTTGCAACCGGGAGATCTATAGTAATAGAGTTTGAATAATATTTTCTATTTTTATCAAAAGGACTTGTTCTAATGAATATAGTTATAGATCTAGTTATCTGACTATCATTCCTTATTTTTTCAGCTGCATTTAAACAGTGTGTAGTGATTGACTCTTGTAATTTTTCTAAACTTTCAATTTTTTTACCAAATGACCTAGAAACGCAACAGCTTTTTCTTTTTGTTTCTTCTGTTTCTAAATTAATACATGTAATTCCTCTTAATTCCATTACTGTTTTGGCTCCTAATACATTTGTGCTTTTCTTCACCCAACTGTTAGAAATATTTTTTAATTTATAAGCCGTATCTATTCCATTTTTTATATATAGTTTTGATAATTGTTTTCCAACTCCCCAAATATCAGAAATATGAAAATTTTTTAAAATTTCATCAATATTTCCTTTCAAATAAACAACTCCAGTTTTATTTTTTTTTGCTATATGATTTGCAACTTTACTTAAAGTTTTTGTATTAGAAATACCAACACTGGTTGGTATGCCTGTCCATTTTAGAATTCTTTTTCTTATTACTTTTCCATAATTCTCTACTTCTTTTTCTCCTACGTGTGATAAATCAACAAACGCTTCGTCTATTGAGTAAATTTCTATTTTGTCTGAAAAAGATTTTAAAGTTTTCATTACTCTTCTAGAAATATCTCCATACAATGCATAATTTGAAGAGAATATGTGAACATTGTTTTTTCTAACAAGTTCTTTAACTTTAAAATAAGGTTCTCCCATTTTAATTCCAATTTTCTTGGCTTCCGTAGATCGTGAAATTACACAACCATCATTGTTGGATAACACTACAACAGCTTTGTTGTTTATCTTCGGATTAAACAGTCTTTCGCACGAAACATAAAATGAATTACAGTCTATTAAAGCAACTTTATTTTTTTTATTGTTGTTTATGTATGACATAAGTCACTACTCCCCAAATTACTATTTCCGGATTCTCTGTAAGGTTAATTTTATCCAATATATTTTTTGATCCTGAAGTAAGATAACTAAACCCTTTTTCTTTAATTAAATTTTTGACAACAAGTTCTTCGTTTACATTTGCTATTACAGTTGAAAAATTTCTTGGATCTATACTTTTATCTACTATTAATAGATCTCCGTCATATATTCCAACATTAGTCATAGATTTTCCTTGAACCCTTATTATAAAGGTAGCTGGAGCGTTTGTTATGAGATGTGAGTTTAAATCAATATCGTCTTCGATATAATCTGTTGCTGGTGATGGAAAACCAGCCCCTACTTTGTGTAAATAAAAAGGTATAGTTAGTTTCATATTTATAAATGTTCTTGTTTTGTTCTTTATAGTATAAATTAATACCAACAGTCAAGTTGTTAGTTGGGTCAATATGCGTTTAGATTAAATTGAAAAAAAAAAGTAAAAGTAAGTATGAAAAAGTTATTAGGAATAGTCACTTCAATATTACTAATCACATCAACTGTGGCGAACGCTGAATCAAAACTACAGACAATAAAAAAAAACGGTGAACTAAGAGTTGGAACTACCGGTGATTGGGATCCAATGACAATGAAAGATCCGGCTACTAATAAGTATAAGGGATTTGATATTGATGTAATGAGGGAATTAGCAAAAGATATGGGCGTTAAGGTAAAATTTGTTCCAGCTGAATGGAAAACAATAGTTGCTGGAATTACAGCAGATAGATATGATATTTCAACTAGTGTTACTAAAACACCAAAAAGAGCTGAAGTAGCTGGTTTTACAGAAACTTATTATAAATATGGGACAGTACCCCTAGTTCTTAAAAAAAATTCAAAAAAATTCTCTACCTGGAATTCTTTAAATAATAAAGATGTAACAATAGCTACTACACTAGGTACATCTCAAGAGGAAAAAGCCAAAGAATTCTTTCCTAAATCTAAACTAAAATCAGTAGAAGCCCCTGCTAGAGATTTTCAGGAAGTTCTTGCAGGAAGAGCTGACGGCAATATTACAAGTTCAACTGAAGCCAATAAATTAGTAATAAAGTATCCTCAATTAACAATAGTAAATGATGGAGAAAAAAATCCTGCTTTTTTAGCAATGATGGTTCCTAAAAATGACAAAGTTTGGAATGATTATGTTAGTAAGTGGATCAAAGATAAAAAAACATCAGGCTTTTTTAAGACTTTATTAGCTAAATACGATCTCAAAAGTTTATAATTAAGTTTAATTAAATTCAGATAAGAAATATAATTACTTAGTGAAGTTTATAAAATATCTTACTGTCTTTACAATACTACAGGGATGTAGCTCAAACTATGAATGGGGCTGGTATATTTTAAGTCCTAGTAATGTTGAAGGACTAACTAATATTAAATTTTTAATTAGCGGAATAACTACTACAATATATATATCAATAATTTCAATAATCCTAGCAATGATTATTGGCCTTGTCGTTGCTTTACCATCTTTATCTAATAATAAATTTTTGAGTTATTTTAATATTGTTTATGTAGAAGTAATACGGGCCATTCCATTATTAGTTTTAATACTTTGGATTTATTATGGTTTACCTATAATGTTAGGTGTAAGTTTCTCTCCTTTTGTATCTGGTATAATAGCATTAACAATTAGTGAAAGTGCCTTTCAAGCAGAAATTTTTAGAGCTGGGATAAACTCTATTAACAAAGGACAACATGAAGTTGCTGGATCACTAGGAATGGATTTTTGGAGAAAGATGAGATTTGTAATTCTTCCCCAAGCTATAAAAGTAGTTCTACCCGCTCTAGGAAATCAATTTGTATATGTTTTAAAAATGTCTTCATTAGTATCAATTATTGGAATAGCTGATTTAACTAGAAAAGCTAATGAACTAGTCACAACTACTTATCGACCCCTTGAAATTTATACTTTCTTAATTATTGAATACTTAGTGTTAATTCTAATTGTTTCGTATTTTGTAAGAAAACTTGAGAATAAATTAAAATACAAATAATTTTTTAAAGCTCATTCTTAATTTTTTTCTGAAGAAAAAGGGAATATAAAATAAAACAGCTATTCCCATTAACCAATTTGTAACCATTATTGTATAAAAAATATCGTTATAGTCACCTCCTCTAATGTTGATCACATACCATAAAGATAAGAAAGGTAATGCTGTTAGTCTAAGAATACTCAAATAAAGACTATAAATAGATTTTTTAAGTGCTTGAAAAACTGCAGTGGTAATAAAAAATACTGGATAGATCGGGCCTATCAAAGCTGCAATCTTAAGATAAATTGCACCATGATAAATTGCTTTAGCATTATTGGTAAATTGAGAAACAAAAAATTCTGCACCAAAAAATAAAAATATTCCTGCCACAGTCATGAATGAACATCCAAATAAAAGAGCTTTAAAATATAACTCTTTAATTCTAAAAAATTCTTTTGCACCAAAATTTTGACCTCCGATGGAAAGTACAGCTGTATTTAAACCAATAACTGGTAATAAAAATACTTGTTCAATCCTTAAAGCAGCGCCGTATCCCGCTGTTGCTAGCTCACCAAATTGACCTATAAAATATAAAATGTTAAAAATACCAACTCCTATAAATAACATGCTAAACATTATTGGCACCGCTTGAGATAATAAGTCTTTCAACAATTCATACTTAGGAATGAAGCATTGGATATATAAATATTTTCTTAATTTACATGAATTTACTTTATAGGCTAAATAAACAGTTCCTATTAGTTGAGAAATTACCGTAGCTATTGCAAGTCCAGAAATGCCAAAAGCTGGTATGAATCCATATCCCCAAATAAATATAGGATTTAAAAATATATTTAAAAAAAAACTAAAAATTAAAACATTTCTATAGCTTTTCGTATCACCTTGAGCATTCAAAGTTCCATTTAAAGAAATTTGAATCATTACGATAAAAGTTCCATAAAAAATAATATCCAAATACTCTCTGGTTAAAACTATACTTGCTACATCAGAGCCCATTACACTTAGTAGAAAACTTGAAGCATTAAGACCAAATAAAGTAACAATAACAGAAATTACAATTGCAAAAACTATTGATTGAGCAACAAGCAGTGAAGCTTTATTAATTTTCTTTTCACCAATTAAATTACCAATGCTCGCATTTGTAGCAGCGCCAATACCAACACCTACCGCTATTATTACAAAATATATTGGAAAAGATTTAGCGATAGCTCCTATAGCTTCTGCAGAAATTCTTCCAGCAAACCAAGTATCAACTAAATTATAAAAAGTTTGAAATAACGATCCTACGCTAGCAGGTATAGTTACCTTTCTTAGTAAATCCCATATTGGATCATTTGTTAAATTTATTTTTTTTGACAATTTATTAACCTATTTAAATTCTTTTTGGAATATATGCTTTCTTCCAGCTTTCTTATCAAGCATTATCTGCTTTTGTCTCATTCTAAATCTACTTTTCTGTGTGTTAGTTAGTGTGTCATAACATCTAGGACATGAAACTCCTGCTTCATACTTCTTTGATTTTTTATCTTTTAATGAAATAGGATTTCTACAGCCACTACAAATAGTATATGAACCTACTAAGAGATTGTGTTTTACAGCAACTCTATTATCAAAAACAAAGCACTCACCTTTCCATAAACTATCTTTTCTATTGATGTTTTTAAGATAATTTAGGATTCCGCCTTTTAATTGAAATACATTTTTAAAACCTTTGTTGTTTAAATAAACCGAAGCCTTTTCACATCTAATTCCACCAGTGCAAAACATGGCAACTGGTTTTTTTTTATCTAATTTATTCAGGTATTTAGGAAATTCTCTAAAATGTTTAACCTTAGGATTTATAGCTTTTTTGAATGTACCAACTTTATATTCGAAGGGTTTTCTAGCATCTAGTACAAGAGTGTTTTTGTTTTTTATAAGATTATTCCATTTAGATGGAGTTAAATGATTGTCCTTTTTAGCTTTTGGTAAGATTCTTAAACCCATAGGCACAACTTCTTTTTTTATCTTTACTTTAGGTTTGTGAAATGGATGAAAACTACTCTTGGAAAAATTTTCACTATCAAATTTATTAAACTTCAAAAAAGATTTAATCTTCTTGTTAATATAAGAAATATTTATAGATTTACCCGATATAGTTCCGTTAATACCTTCCTTTGACAATATTAAAGTTCCTTTAATTTCATTTTCAATAAAATATTTTTGAAGAAAAATTTTTTTTTTGTTAAGTTGATCTAATTTTTTAAATTTATAAAAACCTAAAATAGTAAACATCAAAGCTTTCTACAAACTGTTAAACCATCACCGATAGGTAAGATTATTTGTTCAACTCTGTTATCATTCTTTATATGTATATTAAATTCTCTAATAATATTTGTAAATTTTTCGTTATTGTTTTCATCTGCAACCTCTCCATGCCACAAAACATTATCTACAATAATCAAGCCGTCTTTTTTAATTAATTGAATTACACTCTCATAATAATTAGTATAATTAATTTTATCAGCATCAATAAATGCAATATCAAAAAAGATATTTTCTTTTTTAATGTCGTTTAATGAATCTAAAGCTGGTTTTATAATAGTTTTAATCTTTTTATTTTGATTAGCTTTATTAAAAAAATCTAATGCTACTTTATTGGTTTCTAAATTTTTATCTAACGTTATTATAAAACCTTCATCCGGTAAAGCTAGGGACATCGATAAAGTGCTTAGTCCTGTAAAAGTTCCTATCTCAAGAATATTTTTTGCGTTACAAGTTTTAATCATCAAATGAAGAAAATGACATTGAGATACAGAAATTTGCATCCTCTTAACATCACCAAGTGTTTTGTTGTAAGCAATTATTTCTTTTTGAATAGGATGAAGGGGTTGACTTAAATTTTGAATATAGTTTTGTATTTTATTATTAATATCAAGGTCTTTACCCATTATTATTTAAGTTTCTTTTTAAGGATATTATTAACTAATTGAGGATTAGCTTTACCTCCTGAAACTTTCATAACTTGGCCAACAAAAAAGCCAAATAATTTATATTTTCCAGATTTATATTGTTCAACCTTATCTTTGTTTTCTGATATCACTTTATCAATTATACCCTCTAATTCTTTAGGATCACTTTTTTGTTGAAGACCTTTGCTCTTAATTATTTTATTTGGTTCTTCACCTGTTTCTTTCATTACTTCAAATACTTCTTTGGCTGTTCTTCCTGAAATAATGCCTGAGCTAATAGAGTCAATTAGCTGAGCCATTTTTTTAGCAGTTACAGGTGAATCTGAAATTGAAATATTTTTTTCGTTTAAGGATGCAAAAAAATCACCCATAATCCAATTTTTAGCTAATTTAATATCTGAAGTTTCGACAACTTCTTCAAAATAATCTGATATTTCTTTTTCTGAGACCAAAACATTAGCTTCGTATGCACTTAATGAATAATCTTTTATAAATCGTTCTTTTTTTTGATCAGGTAGTTCAGGTAAATCTTTCTTAATTTTTTCTATTAATTCATTGTCTAAGCTTAAAGGGAGTAAGTCTGGGTCAGGAAAATATCTATAATCATGAGCATCTTCTTTTGACCTCATTGACCTAGTTTCATTTTTTTTTGTATCAAATAATCTAGTTTCTTGATCTATTGTTTTACCAGATTCTAATACTTCGACTTGTCTCTGTGCTTCATAAACTATAGCCATTTGCATAAATTTAATTGAATTTACGTTTTTAATCTCACATCTAGTGCCTAAATTTTTATCCCCTTCTTTTCTAACAGAAATATTAACATCTGCTCTTAAAGAACCTTCTTGCATATTTCCATCACAAGTACCCAAGTATCTCATAATTGATCTAAGTTTCTTTACATATGCATTTACTTCATCAGGAGATCGCATGTCTGGTTTACTTACAATTTCCATCAAGGCTACTCCTGATCGATTTAAATCTACGAAAGTATTACTGGGGTCTAAATCATGAATACTTTTTCCTGCATCTTGCTCTAGATGTAATCTTTCTATACCTACTTTTTTGCTACCGTTTGGTAGGTCTAGTGTTATTTCACCTTCCCCAACTATTGGGTGTTTAAATTGAGATATTTGATAACCTTGAGGCAAATCTGCATAAAAATAATTTTTTCTATCAAAAACAGAATATGGATTTATTTTTGCATTCAAACCAAGTCCAGTTTTAACTGCTTGCTTAACGCAATACTCATTTATTACAGGAAGCATTCCAGGAAAAGCTGAGTCTACTAAACTTACTTGTGTGTTAGGTTCAGCTCCAAATTTAGTCGACGATCCTGAAAAAAGTTTTGAATTTGATGTAACTTGAGCATGTACTTCAAGACCAATTACGACTTCCCATTTTCCTTTTTCACCATCAATTAAAAACTTACTATTTTCTTTACTCATTATTTTTCCCACCATTTATTTAAATCTTGTTTAAAGTTTATTTTTTTCTCAGCTGCGAAAGCAATGTTTAATAATTTTTGTTCCTCTAAAGTATTGCCTATTAATTGTAACCCTAATGGATATTTGTTTTGATCAAAACCTGCTGGTATAGAAATTGCCGGTATACCCGCTAAATTAACTGGAACAGTAAAGATATCATTCAAGTACATTGATATAGGGTCATCTTTCTTTTCACCTATCTTAAAAGCTGCGCTCGGTGTTGAAGGGGTTAGTATAGCATCAACTTTTTTAAATGACTGATCAAAATCATTTTTAATCAGTTGTCGAACTTTTTGAGCTTTAATGTAATAAGCATCATAATAACCAGATGAAAGAACATAAGTTCCAATTAAAATTCTTCTTTTTACTTCATCACCAAATCCTTCTGATCTTGTATTTTCGTACATCTCTATAAGATTATTTCCTTTAGATGATCTAAAACCATATTTTACGCCATCGTATCTAGCTAAGTTTGAAGATGCTTCAGCTGGCGCTACTATATAATAAGTAGGCAAAGCATACTTTGTATTTGGTAATGAGATATCAATAATTTCTGCGCCTGCGTCTTTCAGTAAAGATTTTCCACTTTCCCAAAGTTGATCTATCTCTTTTGGCATACCGTCAACTCGATATTCTTTAGGTATACCAATTTTAAGACCTTTAATATTATCTGTTAAATTTTTAGAATAATTTTCTTTTTTTTTATTTATTGAAGTTGAATCTTTTTTATCAAATCCAGCCA